>JBELHI010000010.1:0-51190 GCA_042091475.1 Alteromonadaceae bacterium | reverse complement strand
TGTCTCAAGCGGGATGCGAATGATACGTTATTCGCGGGTGATGTCAAAGCTTTTATCAAACTTATTTTTCATCACCGAAGCGCCTCTCGGTGCTCCTGCTGACCGAGCTTGTGCCCTGACAACGAAGCGCATTGTACACAGCTTTTTGATGCGCACAACCTTTATTTTAAAAACAACGCTCAACCGCTCACTATTTAACCAAAACAATCAAAAACAGCCTATCTACAGCAAAAATCAGTCAAATGTGGCTGTTCTCAACACCCGCTTAATATGATTGCAATAAAACATATGGTACAGATATAAAAAAAGGGCTCACTTGAGCCCTTTTTACACATCAAAAACAATTACCATCCAGTAATTTCTTTCAACGCATTGCCAATTTCAGCAAGTGAACGCACTGTCTTAACGCCAGCATCTTCTAATGCGGCAAACTTTTCGTCGGCAGTACCTTTACCGCCAGCGATAATTGCACCGGCATGCCCCATGCGCTTACCTGGAGGTGCCGTTACACCCGCAATGTAAGAAACAACAGGCTTTGTTACATTAGCTTTAATATATGCAGCTGCTTCTTCTTCTGCATTACCACCAATTTCACCGATCATAACAATCGCTTCTGTCTGAGGATCGTTTTGGAACATCTCTAAAACGTCAATGAAGTTAGTACCAGGAATGGGATCACCACCGATACCAACACAAGTAGACTGACCAAAACCAGTGTCCGTTGTTTGTTTTACGGCTTCATAAGTTAGTGTACCTGAACGAGACACAATACCTACTTTACCCGGCAAGTGAATGTGGCCTGGCATAATACCAATTTTAGTCTCGCCTGGAGTAATAACACCTGGGCAATTTGGACCAATCATTCGAACGCCAGTTTGTTCAAGCTTAACTTTGACGTCAACCATGTCTAACGTTGGAATACCTTCAGTAATACATACGATCAACTCAATGCCTGCGTCAATCGCTTCAAGAATTGCATCTTTACAGAATGGTGCTGGTACGTAAATTACAGATGCTGTTGCACCTGTTGTTTCAACCGCGTCACGAACGGTATTAAACACAGGAAGACCTAAGTGCGTTTGACCGCCTTTACCCGGGCTTACACCACCAACCATTTGTGTACCATAAGCAATTGCTTGCTCAGAGTGGAATGTACCTTGACCACCAGTAAAACCCTGACAGATTACCTTAGTGTCTTTATTAATTAGAACTGACATTTATTTCCCCTCAGCGGCCTTAACAACTTGTTGAGCAGCGTCTGTAAGACTGGTTGCTGCAATAATATCCAAACCAGAATCAGCCAATACTTTTGAACCTAGTTCTGCATTGGTACCTTCCAAACGTACGACAACAGGAACTTTAACGCCTACGTCTTTAACAGCTCCAATAATACCTTCAGCGATCATATCACAACGTACAATTCCACCGAAAATGTTAACTAATACAGCTTTTACGTTATCATCAGAAAGGATGATCTTGAATGCTTCAGCTACACGTTCTTTCGTAGCGCCACCACCAACATCTAGGAAGTTCGCAGGCTTTCCACCGTGCAAGTTAACAATATCCATTGTACCCATTGCAAGGCCAGCACCGTTAACCATACAACCAACATTTCCGTCTAGAGCAACATAGTTTAGCTCCCATTGAGCTGCATGTGCTTCACGCTCATCTTCTTGAGATGGATCATGCATTTCACGGATTTTAGGCTGGCGATAAAGAGCATTGCCATCAACACCAATTTTACCGTCTAGGCAGTGAAGATTACCTTCATCTGTTATAACTAGTGGGTTGATTTCCAATAAAGCAAAGTCGTGGTCGTTAAACATATTTGCTAAACCCATAAAGATTTTCACAAACTGCTTCATTTGTGTTGGGTTTAGACCAAGTTTAAAGCCTAACTCACGTGCTTGGTAAGCTTGTGGACCCACTAACGGATCGATTTCGGCTTTGTGAATTAATTCAGGCGTTTCTTCGGCGACAGTTTCTATTTCAACACCACCTTCTGTTGAAGCCATGAATACTACTTTACGGCTTCCACGGTCAACCACTGCACCTAAATAGAGCTCGTTTGCAATATCTGTACAACTCTCAACAAGAATTTTCGAAACCGGCTGGCCCTTTTCGTCTGTCTGATACGTCACTAAGTTTTTGCCTAACCACTGTTGTGCAAAATCTTTAATGTCATCCTTAGAGCTAAGTAGCTTGACGCCACCTGCTTTACCACGACCACCGGCATGTACTTGAGTTTTAACAACCCACATATTGCCGCCAATCTTGTCTGCTGCCTCTGCCGCTTCCTGAGGAGTATCGCAAGCATATCCCTCTGAAACCGGTAAACCATATTCAGCGAATAATTGTTTCGCTTGATATTCATGCAAATTCATGGTGTTTTTACCTGTCAAATGTAGTGTTGAGCTTTCTAAATAGAAAGCGCGTTAAAAGCGCCAACATTATAAACAGTTAGCGCTGTGTTGTGATAGTTTTATTTTTTGCTATCCAACGTTTATCAATTAAACGTCGAGTAGCAAACGAGTTGGATCTTCTAGTAACTCTTTAATGGTAACCAAGAAACCAACGGATTCTTTACCATCAATTATTCTGTGGTCGTAAGATAGTGCCAAGTACATCATAGGTAATATCTCAACTTTACCATCAATCGCCATGGGACGGTCTTGGATCTTGTGCATACCTAAAATCGCACTTTGAGGTGGGTTAATGATGGGTGTAGACATCAGTGAACCAAACACACCACCATTAGTAATTGTGAAGTTACCGCCTTGTAAATCATCCATCGACAATTTACCGTCTCTACCTTTAAGAGCTAACGCGCGAATACCCTTCTCAATACCAGCCATTCCAAGACTGTCACAGTCACGCAATACCGGTGTAACCAAACCACGAGGTGTTGATACCGCAATAGATACGTCAAAATAATTGTGATAAACAATGTCATCACCGTCAATTGAAGCATTGACTTCTGGGAAACGCTTCAACGCTTCAGTCACCGCTTTAACGTAGAAAGACATGAAACCAAGACGAATATCATGGCGTTTTTCGAATACGTCTTTGTATTGTTTACGCAGTTCCATAATAGGTTTCATATTCACTTCGTTAAACGTAGTCAACATGGCTGTTGAATTTTTCGCTTCAAGTAGGCGATTAGCAATAGTTTTGCGCAGACGGGTCATTGGTACACGCTTTTCAGTGCGGCCAGATGCAAGTTCTACCGCTGGCTCTTCAACTTTCGCTGGTTTAGCAGCAGGTTGTTGAAGATGTTTCTCAACATCTTCTTTGGTCAAACGACCACCTTTACCGGTACCTTTAATTGCTGCAGGGTCAATTCCCTTCTCACCAAGCAAACGACGAACCGATGGTGTCAGTACGTCATTGTCATTACCTTCGTTATCAGCTGCAGGTGCTTCAACAGTTGCTGGTACTGATGCAACAGCGCCCTCTGTTAATTTACCGATAACTTGCTCAGCTAAAACGGTATCACCTTCTTGATGTAGTATTTCAGTCATCACGCCGTCCGCCGGAGCAACAACTTCTAATACAACTTTATCTGTCTCGATATCTACAATATTCTGATCCCGCGAAACGCTCTCCCCCGCTTGCACATGCCATGTAGATACTGTCGCATCAGCAACAGACTCGGGTAATACTGGTACTTTAATATCCATTGAATTGCCTTTAATTTCTTTATCAATAGTGTCTAATTTATTGTTATCTGTGGGTGCAGGTGCTGAAGCGCTTGCATCATCAACAGACTGTATTGTTGCCAAAGCTTGTTCTGCTAAGACCGTTTCGCCTTCACTGTGAAATATTTCACCAATAACACCAGCCTCGGGAGCAACGACTTCCAAAACAACTTTATCAGTTTCTATATCAACAATGTTTTGATCTGCACTTACAACGTCCCCCGGCTTCACATGCCAAGTCCCGACTGAAGCATCAGCAACAGATTCGGGCAAAACAGGAACTTTAATTTCAATCGTCATTATAAACTCCTATTTTATCGTTAGCGCAGCTTGAATTAATGCTTTTTGCTGTTGATTATGGACTGAGATATAACCCACAGCAGGAGAAGCAGAGGCATCACGGCCAGCATATGTCAATGATGAACCCTCGGGGATTGCTGTGTGAAAATGATGCTGACTACAATACCAAGCGCCTTGATTTTGAGGTTCTTCCTGACACCAAACCCAATCTTGAACATGTGCGTACTGCGCAATAACGTCAGCCAATTCGTCATGGGGGAATGGATACAGCTGCTCAACACGCACAATAGCAATATTTGTCTGCTCATTCTTTCGACGCTGCTCAAGTAAATCGTAATATACCTTGCCTGAGCATAGCACTACACGTGTTACTTCGGATGTCTGAATGTCATCAATTTCACTAATAACGTTATGGAATTTACCTTCCGCCAACTCGTCTAATGATGAAGTAGCTAACGGATGACGCAACAATGACTTGGGCGACATCACAACTAATGGTCTACGCATTGGGCGGACCATTTGACGACGCAACATATTGTAAACCTGTGCAGGCGTTGACGGTATCACTACCTGCCAGTTGTGATTCGCACACAACTGTAAGAAACGCTCTAATCTAGCGGAGCTGTGCTCGGGTCCTTGTCCTTCGTAGCCATGAGGTAGCAGCATGGTCAAACCACACAAACGTCCCCACTTTTGCTCACCAGAACTTAAGAATTGATCAAATACCACCTGAGCACCATTCGCGAAGTCTCCAAATTGAGCTTCCCAAATCGTCATGGTATTTGGCTCTGCCGTAGCATAGCCATATTCATAAGCCAATACTGCCTCTTCAGACAATACTGAGTCATATATTTCAATAGGGGCTTGTGTCTCAGTTATATGCTGTAACGGCATATGCGTAGACGCATCTTTCTGGCTATGTAACACAGCATGACGGTGGAAAAAGGTTCCTCGTCCTGCATCTTGCCCAGTAAAGCGAATCGGCGTACCTTCAGATACTAGGGTTGCATACGCCAGCGTTTCCGCCGCGCCCCAGTCCAGAGGTTTATCACCTTGTAACATGGTTCTGCGGTCGTTATATAATTTATTGACACGTGATTGCAGCGTGTGGCCTTCCGGCACACTACACATTTTTTCACCGAGCGCTTTTAAATGATCAACACTAAGCGAGCCATCGTATTCAGCATCCCAGTCTTTCCCTACAAACGGAGACCAGTCAACTGAGTGTTCAGTCATCGGGCGCCACTGTTCTACGACGCAAGCGCCATGGTCGAGTGCTGCCCGGTAATCTGAAACCAACTTGTCCAATTCATGCTTTTCAAACAATTTTTCAGAAAGTAATTGCTGCGCATATATTTCTCGCGGCACTGGGTGTTTTTTGATTTTCTGATACATCAGGGGCTGCGTTGCATTTGGCTCGTCCGCTTCATTATGGCCGTGTCGGCGATAACAAACTAAGTCAATGACCACATCACGGTTAAATTTCTGTCGATAATCAAATGCCAATTGCGTGACGAATAATACCGCTTCTGGATCATCCGCGTTTACGTGGAAAATTGGTGCCTGTACCATCTTTGCAATATCAGTACAGTATTGCGTACTACGAGTGTCTTCTTGCACCGATGTGGTAAAGCCGACTTGATTGTTCACCACAATACGCACAGTACCACCAACACTAAAGCCACGTGTTTGTGACATATTGAAGGTTTCTTGCACGACACCTTGGCCGGTAATAGCGGAGTCACCGTGTATAGTAATAGGCAACACGGCATCACCATTCAAAGACTCCCGTCTATCCAGACGGGCTCTTACAGAACCAATCACAACTGGATTTACGATTTCAAGATGAGATGGGTTAAATGCAAGGGCCAAATGTACGTTGCCACCTGGGGTGGCAAAATCAGACGAATAACCCGCATGGTATTTTACATCGCCGGAGCCCAGTGTCTGGTCGTGTTTGCCCGAGAATTCGTCAAATAATACGGAGGGATTTTTACCTAATACGTTTACTAATACGTTCAAGCGCCCACGGTGAGCCATTCCCACGACGACTTCTTTTACGCCATTGCTACCTGCATGAGAAATTAATCCTTTGAGCATAGGAATAAGACTGTCACCGCCTTCTAATGAAAACCGTTTAGCACCAACAAATTTAGCCCCGAGATATTTCTCCATACCATCAGCGGCAACTAGTCCTTTCAACAATGCTGATTTTTCATCTCGTGAAAAACTTGGTTTACTTTGCACTGATTCTAATCGGTGTTGTATCCAACGTTTTTCTTCCGTATCAGTAATGTGCATATATTCTGCACCAATACTACTACAATACGTTTGATTAAGAGACTTAAGCAGTTCACCCAAAGGTAACTTATCTGCGCCCACTGCATATGAGCCCACATTAAATACCGTATCAAAATCAGCTTCTGATAAAGAGTGATGAGATAACTCTAAATCGCGAACTCTGGGCTGATGCCACAGTGACAATGGATCTAGGTTGGCGTGTTGGTGACCGCGAAAACGATAGGCGTTAATTAATTGTAATACCTTAACTTGTTTTTGGTCACTCGGAGAGTCGCTAGTTGCACTAGCAGAAACACGTGCTGTTGGGCCCTGAGCCGCTATAGATTTGAAATAATCACGTATAACGCTGTGTTTTTCTTCTACTGCAACTCCTTCTAATCGTGGTAATTGCTCAAAAACCTGACGCCACTCATCGGCGACTGCGTTAGGATCGTCGAGGTATGTTTCGTACATTTCTTCAATGTAGGTCCCATTTCCCCCTGCAAAGTGTGAAGACTCCCACCATGCACTCATCAATCGTTGTTGCATTGCTGTCCCTTTAACGTAAGACTAACTGTAAATGCGCGTTTGCGCTTGAAATCAACCTATACTGTACTATAAAAAAAAATAGCCATCTATAAAGATGACTATTTTACACGAAATTTATTTAACTAGTAGTCAGCTAAACCAATTTTATTACACTGCTCGCTGTAATAACATCGATTTAATGTGGCCAATAGCTTTGGTTGGGTTCAAGCCCTTGGGACAAACGTTGACACAATTCATTATTCCGTGACAACGAAATACGCTAAACGCATCATCTAAGTCGTCCAGCCTCTCTTCCGTAGCGGTATCACGACTATCCGCTAAAAAGCGATAAGCGTGCAACAAACCCGCGGGACCAATAAACTTATCTGGGTTCCACCAAAAAGACGGACAAGACGTTGAACAACATGCACACAAGATACATTCATATAAACCATCTAGCTTTTCACGTTCTTCAGGCGCTTGTAAAAACTCTCTCTCTGGCGCTTGTTCCGAATCGTTAATTAGGTAAGGTCTAATTTTTTCGTATTGGGTATAAAACTGCGACATATCAACAACAAGATCTCGAACGACTGGTAGTCCAGGCAATGGACGAACAACTATTTTGCCTTTACCTAAAGCCGTCAAAGGGGTGATACAAGCCAAGCCATTTTTACCGTTCATGTTAACGCCGTCAGACCCACAAACACCTTCTCGGCAGGAACGTCTGAAAGATAATGACGGATCCTGTTCCTTCAACAAAATCAACGCATCAAGAACCATCATGTCTTGACCCTCATCCACTTCCAGTTGATACGCTTGCATTTTGGGCGCATCATCCACATCAGGATTATAACGGTATATTGAAAAATCTAATAACATGTCTCAGGCCCTTAATAAGTTCTAGCTTTCGGTGGGAAAGCCTCGCGCAGGTTCGGCGTCATATTTACTTCACGTTTTTGCATTGATTCGTCTTGCGGAAGATACACAGAGTGACACAACCAATTGGCATCGTCACGCTCAGGGTAGTCAAATCGGCTGTGGGCGCCACGACTTTCTGTACGGAAATTAGCTGCAACCGCTGTGGCGTAGGCTGTTTCCATTAAGTTATCAAGTTCTAAACACTCAATACGCTGGGTATTAAAGTCTGCGCTTTTGTCATCCAGACGCGCATTCTGCAGCCGTTCGCGAATTTCTTTAAGTTCTTGCAAACCTGTTGCCATTGAATCACCCTCTCTAAACACTGAGAAATTGAGTTGCATACAGTTTTGCATATCTTTCTTTATCTGAGCAGGGTCTTCACCTTGACCTGGTGCAGAGGACTCCCAGCGATTAAATCTTGCTAGTGACGCTTCAAGGTCACTTTCCGTGGCATCTCGCATCGGCGCTTGCTCATCTAAGGACTTGCCTAAATGTAATCCGGTAGCTCGGCCGAATACCACCAAGTCTAATAACGAGTTACCACCCAAACGGTTTGCACCGTGTACAGATACACACGCAATTTCGCCACAAGCAAACAAACCGTTAACTGGCTTTTGGTTACCGTTTTGATCAAATGTCAGCGCTTGGCCATCTACGTTTGTTGGAATACCACCCATCATATAGTGGCAGGTTGGAATGACTGGTATTGGCTCTTTAACTGGATCGACGTGGGCAAACGTTCGTGACAACTCCAAAATACCGGGTAGCCGCGATTCCAAAACGTCTTTGCCCAGGTGATCCAACTTGAGTTTGATGTGCGGCCCCCAAGGCCCTTCGCAACCGCGCCCTTCACGAATCTCTGTCATCATTGAACGCGCGACTACGTCACGACCTGCTAAGTCCTTCGCATTTGGCGCATAACGTTCCATGAATCGCTCGCCATCTTTATTTAGCAGATAACCGCCTTCACCACGACAACCTTCTGTCACAAGTGTACCGGCACCGGCAATACCTGTTGGGTGGAACTGCCACATTTCCATATCTTGTAAGGCTACACCAGCTCTAAGAGCCATGCCTACACCGTCACCCGTATTGATGTGTGCATTAGTAGTAGATGCATAAATTCGCCCCGCACCACCTGTTGCAAGCACTACGGCTTTCGATTTGAAATAAACAACTTCACCTGTTTCAATGTCAATTGCAGTACAACCTACTACGTCGCCGTCTTGGTTTTTTACCAAGTCTAGTGCGTACCACTCACTGAATACTTTGGTCTTATTCTTTACATTTTGTTGGTATAACAAATGTAGTAACGCATGCCCTGTTCTGTCCGCTGCTGCCGCTGTTCGTGCTGCTTGTTCGCCACCAAAGTTTTTCGACTGTCCGCCGAACGGACGCTGATATACTTTTCCGTTATCAAATCTTGAAAATGGTAAACCCATATTTTCCATCTCTATGATGGCTTCGGGGCCGGTCTTGCACATGTATTCAATCGCGTCTTGGTCGCCAATGTAATCAGAACCTTTGACAGTATCATACATGTGCCATTCCCAATTATCTTCGTGAGAATTCCCTAACGCTACAGTTATACCGCCTTGTGCAGACACTGTGTGCGAACGCGTTGGAAACACTTTAGATAATAAGGCGCATGATTTTCCTGATTGAGAAATTTGCAACGCGGCACGCATGCCTGCTCCACCTGCACCGATAACAACCGCATCATACTCATGAACTGGTATGGACATCTACTACCTCCAACAAAACAAATAGACCTACCTCAACGTAGGCGAGAGCGATATGGTTCAATAATATTGAACACTAATTCGCAATTTCGAAATTTTAAGTATTCGTCACGCTGTGACAAGCCTGTGAATAGCGCACTGTCTGCCTGCTCATAATGTTTCAGGGTAAATACCCGTGTATCCATCGAGCTACTGGCTTACTCATGACCAGTGCATAAACATGTTGAACATAATACTCTCCACCAACCATCACTTAATACTTTAATAAAGTTATGGTTGCCGGCTAACGACGGAACAATGCCAACTCAGCGCACAGGTTTTAAGGACTTGCCAAAAGCCTCAACTCAAATTCGCACTCAAGTCGTAAATAAGAACGCGATACAAGCGACAGTTGACTAAACCCGTAAATTGCGTAGGAGTATAAACCTCTGGAATATGAATTACAATTACCTTACCTAAACTGTGTGATTAATATTGAATATTTACGCCGCCTAAATGTTTTTGATCAAAAAGTGATATTAAACAAGTACCAATGGCACAGTTTAAATTGGTTTTTGATTAAATATCCCAAAATTGAACTATACATAGAGGAAAACAGAATTAAGGGTGTGTAAAATTTTTGATATACATTTAAACACACTGATTTACTGGCGTTAGCAATAGATTAATGCCACTTTTATCAAAAAACACAAACAATCAAACGGGCGTTTTATTCATTAATGATTTGACTTCGTGGTGCTAAATCAGTACAAATAGCGCAAAATTTAGATTATGACGATCAGCACCCTAAGGGAGAGCACACAATGGCAGATCAAAAAGCAACACTTAAGGTTGGCGAAACAGAAGTAGAACTTCCAGTCCATCAAGGTACTGCAGGCCAAGATGTAATAGACATCAGAACACTTGGCGCACATGGCTATTTCACTTATGACCCTGGCTTCATGGCAACAGGTTCGTGTGAGTCCTCGATCACCTTTATTGATGGAGCCAATGGTGTACTGTTACACCGCGGTTATGCCATCGATGATTTAGCACGTCACGCTAATTACCTCGAAGTTTGTTACATGCTGATTTATAACAAGACGCCAACAAGCGAAGAATACAAAGAATTCGAAGAAACAATAACGCGACATACCATGGTCCATGACGGAATGAGCAACTTCTTCCGCGGATTTGGTCGAGACGCTCACCCTATGGCAATGTTGTGCGGTACAGCTGGTGCAATGTCATCGTTCTATCATGACGATCTTGACGTATCAGATCCTGACCAACGGATCCGCAGTGCATACCGCCTTGTAGCGAAAATGCCGACACTTGTCGCCATGTGTTACAAGTACAACATCGGTCAACCATTCGTTTATCCTCGCAACGATTTAAGCTACGCTGAAAACTTCCTAAATATGATGTTTTCAGTACCGGCAGAAGAGTATGAAATTTCACCAGCCGTTGCTCGTGCAATGGACAGAATATTTATACTTCACGCTGACCACGAGCAAAATGCGTCAACATCAACAGTCAGACTTGCCGGCTCTTCAGGTGCTAACCCATATGCATGTATTGCAGCAGGTGTAGCGTCACTTTGGGGACCCGCGCACGGCGGAGCTAACGAAGCGTGTCTTACCATGCTAGAAGAAATTGGCAGTGTTGACCGTATCCCTGAATTCATTGAACGCGCCAAAGACAAAGCTGATCCGTTCCGCTTAATGGGTTTTGGTCACCGTGTCTATAAGAGCCACGACCCGCGCGCAACCGTGATGCGCGAGAGCTGTCACGAGGTTTTAGCAGAGCTACAAATCGACGATCCGCTATTAGACGTAGCAATGGAACTGGAGCGTATTGCCCTGCAAGACCCGTACTTTAAAGAGAAGAAGTTATTCCCGAATGTTGATTTCTACTCAGGTATTATACTAAAAGCTATTGGTATACCGACTAACATGTTTACCTGTATTTTTGCCTTGGCGCGCACCGTGGGTTGGATCTCTCACTGGCACGAAATGCTAAGCCAACCAGGACAAAAGATTGGTCGTCCAAGACAGCTTTACACTGGTAAAACAGAGCGAGCATATTCGCCAATTGAAAAGTAAAACATTAGCAACTTAGAAAAAAGCCCGCTTTTAGCGGGTTTTTTTTTAGTCACCTCTTGAAGGCGAAAAATTCAACCCCATTAAAAACAACATTGAGTTAATTACCAGTATATGGAGCAACAAATGAGTACTGAAAATCAGCCAGAGATTGACATTGAAAAGCAAGATGTTGATCAGTCTGAACAGGACACAGAAACAACACAAGAAATAAATCAAGAAAGCATTGAAACGCAGGTTGAAGCGTTACAAGCAGCTTTACTTGAAGCTGAGGCAAAAGTCGACGCGCAAAAAGACAGCGTTATTCGTGCCAAAGCAGAAGCAGATAACGCTAGAAAGCGGTCAATCCAAGAAGTAGATAAAGCGCGTAAGTTTGCGTTAGAGAAGTTTGCTGGTGAATTATTACCTGTTTTAGACAATTTAGAACGTGCATTACAGGTTCCAAATGCAGATGACGAAGCGGTCAAGCCTCTAATCGCTGGTGTTGAAATGACAATGAAATTGTTCCTTAGCACCATTGAAAAGTTTGACTTAAACGTGGTTGATCCACAAGGACAAAGTTTTAACCCTGACCTACATCAAGCCATGGCTATGCAGCCTGCTGAAGGCGTAGCACCTAATACTGTCATAAGTGTTATGCAAAAAGGATACACACTCAACGGCCGCTTATTACGTCCAGCTTTGGTGATGGTGAGCAAAGCCGCTGACGGTGGCGTAGACACTCAAGCATAAATATATTTTAAATTTTTAATTGAAAAATGAGGAACTACCCCCAAATCCTCATTTAAGTTACATAGAACATTTTGGAGAACATTCTAATGGGTAAGATCATTGGTATTGATTTAGGTACTACAAATTCATGTGTTGCAGTATTAGACGGCGATACAGCTAAAGTTATTGAAAACGTTGAGGGTGATCGCACTACACCTTCCATCATCGCTTATACTGCTGAAGGTGAAACCCTAGTAGGTCAGCCAGCAAAACGCCAGGCTATAACAAACCCAACTAACACATTGTTTGCTATCAAACGTCTGATCGGTCGCCGTTTTGAAGACAAAGAAGTACAAAAAGATATTGGTATTATGCCTTTTACTATATCCAAAGCCGACAACGGTGATGCATGGGTAGAAGTAAAAGAAGAGAAAATGGCTCCGCCACAAATTTCAGCTGAAGTATTGAAAAAAATGAAGAAAACTGCTGAAGATTTCTTAGGCGAAGAAGTTACTGAAGCCGTTATTACTGTTCCAGCTTATTTCAATGATTCACAACGCCAAGCAACAAAAGATGCTGGCCGCATTGCCGGTTTAGACGTGAAGCGTATCATCAACGAACCAACAGCTGCTGCTCTTGCCTACGGCATGGACAAGCAAAAAGGCGACAATGTTGTGGCTGTATATGACTTAGGTGGTGGTACATTCGATATTTCAATTATTGAAATAGATGAAGTAGATGGCGAACATACCTTTGAAGTACTTGCGACAAACGGTGATACTCACCTAGGTGGAGAAGACTTTGACAATCGCTTGATTACGTATCTTGTAGAAGAATTCAAAAAAGAGCAAAACTTTGACTTGCGTCAAGACCCACTAGCAATGCAGCGTTTAAAAGAAGCGGGCGAGAAAGCAAAAATCGAATTGTCTTCAGCACAACAAACTGAAGTTAATCTTCCGTATATCACTGCTGATGCCACAGGTCCAAAGCACTTAGCGATAAAAATTACTCGCGCTAAATTAGAGTCTTTGGTTGAAGACATGGTGAAAGCAACGTTAGAGCCACTGAAGCAAGCACTAAGCGATTCGGATTTATCTGTTAGTGACGTAAACGACGTTATTTTGGTTGGCGGTCAGACACGTATGCCTTTGGTGCAAAAGTACGTTACTGAGTTCTTTGGTAAAGAACCACGTAAAGACGTTAACCCTGATGAAGCAGTAGCAACAGGTGCTGCAATTCAAGGTGGTGTATTGGCTGGTGACGTAACCGACGTATTACTACTTGACGTATCTCCACTGTCCCTTGGTATTGAAACCATGGGTGGTGTTATGACTGCACTTATCGAGAAAAACACCACAATTCCTACTAAAAAGTCACAGGTATTCTCAACGGCTGAAGATAACCAAGCAGCGGTAACGGTGCATGTTTTGCAAGGTGAGCGTAAACAGGCGTCTGCGAATAAATCTTTGGGTCAATTTAACTTGGAAGGTATTCGTGCGGCAATGCGTGGTCAGCCTCAAATCGAGGTTACTTTTGATATTGATGCCGACGGTATCTTACATGTATCAGCAAAAGATAAAGACACTGGTAAAGAGCAGAAAATCACAATCCAAGCATCTTCAGGTTTAAGTGATGACGAGATTGAACAAATGGTGAAAGATGCAGAAGCTAATGCTGATGCTGATAAGCAATTTGAAGAGCTTGTGCAAACACGCAACCAAGCAGATGCCATGGTGCACACAACTCGCAGTCAAATGACCGAAGCCGGTGAAGCATTACCTGCTGAAGACAAAGAAAAAATTGAAGCGGCATTGAGCGAACTTGAAAGCGCTATTAAAGGTGAAGATAAAGCCGATATTGAAGCAAAAACTCAAAGCTTAATGGAAGCGTCTCAAAAGCTTATGGAGATTGCTCAAGCAGCGGCACAACAGGCAGCGCCTGAGCAGCAAGCTGAGGGTGCAACTGCGTCTAACGCGGCTGAAGACGATGTGGTAGATGCAGAGTTTGAAGAAGTAAAAGACGATAAAAAGTAAGCGGTAAAAACCCTTATTTATTATTACCCACGGGCGCTAGACTGTTTTTGGTCACCAGCGCCCGTATTTGTATTTAAGATGGCAATGTGGAGAGTGTTACCCCATGTCTAAAAACGATTATTACGAGACGCTCGGCGTTGATAGAAGCGCATCAGAGCGCGATATTAAGAAAGCCTACAAACGTCTTGCGATGAAGTACCATCCGGATAGAACCGCTGGTGACAAAACCAAAGAAGAGAAATTCAAAGAGATCCAAGAAGCTCATGAGATCTTGACTGATAGTCAGAAACGAGCAGCATATGACCAATATGGTCACGCGGGTGTTGATCCAAATCAAGGGGCAGGCCATCATGGATCGGCCGATTTTGGCGATATTTTTGGTGACGTATTTGGAGATATTTTTGGCGGTGGCGGGGGTGGTCGTCGTCAACAAAGTCGTGCGCGTCAAGGGTCTGATTTACGCTATAACCTTGAACTCTCTCTTGAAGAAGCTGTACGTGGAAAAGAAGTCAAAATACAGGTGCCAACTTTAAGTGCTTGTGATGTCTGTGACAGTACAGGTGCGGCGCCAGGTAGTAAGGCAAAAACGTGTACCACCTGTAACGGTCTAGGGCAAGTGCAAATGCGCCAAGGTTTCTTTGCCGTCCAACAAACCTGCCCTACGTGTCAGGGTACTGGCAAAATAATTTCTGACCCTTGTCAGCCCTGTCGTGGACAAGGGCGTATGGAAAAAACCAAAACCCTGTCAGTGAAAGTACCAGCAGGTGTTGATACGGGTGATCGAATTCGCTTATCCGGTGAAGGAGAAGCTGGCGAACACGGAGCACCAGCAGGCGATCTTTACGTACAGGTTCACGTGCGTGAACACGATATATTTACTCGCGATGGCAATAACTTGTACTGTGAAGTACCGTTAAGTTTCACAACGGCTGCATTAGGCGGTGATATCGAAGTACCTACCTTAGATGGTAAAGTAAAACTGAAAGTCGGTGCTGAAACGCAGACAGGTAAGATGTTTAGACTGCGAGGTAAAGGCGTTAAGTCTGTCAGAAGCGGTGGCGTTGGTGACTTATTGTGTAAAGTTGAAATAGAAACCCCTGTTAATCTTAATTCAAAGCAGAAAGAATTACTAAAAGCGTTGGATGAATCCATGGGAAGTGGCGACGAGTCAGCTAAATATCGTCCAAAAGAGAAAGGTTTTTTCGACGGCGTTAAAAAGTTTTTTGACGACCTAGCCAACTAATCTAACCCTTGTAAAACAAAAAACGCCACATATTTGTGGCGTTTTTTTTGATTAATACTATCGCTGCTAATCAACAATATCTTTTGGCATATCAGCACGCATTTCATGCCACAGCAAACCACTATCAATACCGTATTTTCTCAGTACAGCTGGAACACCTTGGTAATCCCCAGCCTCTGCCAGACCAAGTAACTCTCTGTAATAATTCTGTGCTAAATCTCTGGACTTGGTATTAGAAAAATAAAACGAACCAATGCGAGAATATAAACCTCTAAACCCGTTCATCATCAGTACATAGATCTTATTACCTGACGCATAAGCAATATCGTGCAATAAACGATAATCATAATCTGCATATGCAGCACCGTTAGCTTCAATACGCTCGCAAGTTTGTAATAATTTAATAACCTCATCAGGGTTTTTCTTAATTGCAGCGCTAATGAACACTGCACTGACACTGGTTCTGGCAGCTAACAAGTTATCAACTAAGTCTGACACCCCGTCTTGGTCAAGTCGCGCCAATGTTTCAAGGATATTTAAACCAGAGGTTTCCCAGAAGTTATTGACTTGAGTCGGTTTGCCATGTTGTATTGTTAACCAACCATCGCGGGCTAAACGCTGCAAGACCTCGCGAAGGGTCGTACGTGTAACACCAATTAACTCTGATAATTCTCTTTCTGCAGGTAGTATAGAGTGTGGGGGAAATCGTCCACTCCAGATTGATTCTACGATGTACTCTTCAGCGAAACCCGCTGGACTCTGCGCTTTATATATCATAAGTAGCGGTGTTCCTTGTAAAACAGTGTGGACTGATTGTACCAGATGTGAGATACAGTCACAATCTCGCGTAATTGTTATTTAGGTTATATCTATTAATAAGCTTATTGTTTAAAATTAACGACTAAACTTAAGTTTACTTTGATTAATTTAATAAATTGATGATAATGCATCAATATTATATGTTGAGTTAATCGTTTATTTACAAGGAACCATGCAATGTCACAAATGGCGGTCGCGTTATATCGTAATTTTTTGGGAAATGCTCCAGAATGGTACAAACAAACCATACTGGCATTCCTAGTCATTAATCCTATTTTATTTCAAATAGATCCCTATATCGCAGGTTGGACTTTAGTAATCCAATTCATCTTCACACTTGCTATGGCTTTAAAATGTTATCCACTGCAGCCCGGCGGTATTCTTGCCATAGAGGCAATATTTCTTGGAATGACAACTGCCAAACACGTCTATGCTGAAATTAATACCAATTTGAGCGTGCTGTTACTATTGATTTTTATGGTAGCGGGTATCTATTTCATGAAAGACCTACTGCTGTTTTTGTTCACACGTTTATTGTTGCGCGTAAAAAGTAAAACGACCTTGTCATTTGCCTTTGCCGCATCAGCAGCATTCCTCTCTGCGTTTCTAGACGCGCTGACGGTTGTTGCCGTCATTATCAGTGTGGCTATGGGCTTTTATTCAATTTACCACAGAGTTGCCTCTGGTAAAGATTTTGAACACCATCACGACGTAACCGAAGACGGGGAAGTTGACACTCTTAATAAAGAAGACCTCGAGAGTTTCAGAAGCTTTTTGCGCAATCTAATGATGCACGCATCTATTGGTACTGCCTTAGGTGGCGTTATGACCATGGTTGGTGAGCCTCAAAACTTGGTGATTGCGGAACGTGCAGGATGGCAATTTGCAGAATTTTCAACTCGAATGCTACCAATTACAATACCAGTACTAATTTGTGGCCTGATTACCACTGTTTTGCTTGAACGATTTAAAATATTTTCCTATGGCGCTCAGCTACCGGAAAAAGTACGCACTATTTTAACCGACTACAGCGATCACGTTGATTCCAAAAGAACCACCAGAGACAACGCAAAACTTTTTGCTCAGGGACTAATTGCCGTATGGCTAATTGTTGGTCTAGCACTTCACTTAGCTGAAGTGGGCCTGATTGGTCTTTCAGTTATTGTACTTGCCTCAGCCACCAGTGGCATCATTGAAGAACATCAAATTGGTAAAGCGTTTGAAGAAGCATTACCTTTCACCGCTTTGTTATGTGTTTTCTTTGCCGTTGTGGCAGTCATCGTTGATCAAGGGCTATTTGTTCCAGTTATAAATTGGGTATTAACGTTTGAAGGTGAAGTTCAATTGGCAATGTTTTTCCTCGCTAATGGTATTTTATCCATGGTCAGTGATAACGTATTTGTAGGAACTGTTTACATCAGTGAAGTAGCTGCTGCGTTACAGAATGGTTTAATCACACGTGATGAGTTTGACTTGTTAGCCGTTGCAATCAATACAGGTACTAATTTGCCAAGTGTCGCGACGCCGAATGGTCAAGCAGCATTCTTGTTCTTGCTGACGTCAGCATTAGCACCTTTATTACGATTGTCTTACGGTAAAATGGTATACATGGCCTTCCCATATACAATAGTACTGTCTATTGTAGGTTTATGTGCCACGTACTTCTTCTTGGTGGATGGCACCGAGTGGCTGTATCAGATGCACTGGATAGAGCATCACACGTCACTGCCTGCGTCCCCAAGCGGCCACTAAAATTAGTTGCGCCCATGTCTATGGGCGCTTAATCAATTAACTATTATGGTTCTAATTAAAAATCTACCTCGGTCAAAATTTGCATGGATAAGTCTATGTGTAATTACTATCCTATTGCATGGTAGTGCTTTGTATTTTCAATACGGTATGGACCTAGCACCCTGCGTTAAGTGTATCAATCAACGCACCGCACTGTCTTTGGTTCTAATATTTTCAATCATTGGTTGGCTTGGAATCAACATCTCATTAGTTCGTATTACAGCAATAGTAGGTTGGGGTTACTCTGCTACCCTTGGTTGGTTACAGTCATACAGCCATGTCGATACACAACTCAATCCAAACCCATTTTTTAACAGCTGTGAAATAACACCATTTTTTCCCCATTGGTTACCGTTACACGAGTGGCTTCCGTTTTTATTTGCCGCCCCTGGAGATTGTGGCACCATTGATTGGCAATTTATGAGTATGAGTATGCCACAGTGGATGTTGGCAATATTTAGTGTCTATGTTGTGATCGCGGCTATGGTTGTGCTGATTGAAATCTACAATTTTATTGTAAATAAATAACGCATGAGACTGCAATTACGGCCATTTGTCCACACCGATGCTCCCCTTATCGTGGAGTATTTGAATGATCCGTTGGTCACGCAATATTTGTCCTCCAGACTACCGTCACCTTACACTTTGACAGATGCCTTTGAATGGATAGAGACTGGCTGTCATGATCAGCAAATAAGCCGAGCAATTGAGGTTGACGGTAAATTCTGTGGTAGCGTGGGCGCATATCTGAATGTTGATGGAAAATCTGATACCGTTGAAATTGGTTACTGGCTGGGTAAACGTTATTGGGGGCAAGGTATAGCAATTCAGGTAGTTGAACAATTTACCTTGACCTTGTTTAACCGCCACAACATTAAACGTATTATTAACCCTGTCTCAGCGGCAAATATTGCGTCTATTCGAGTAATGGAAAAATCTGGCTATCAACTTGAAAAAGAGATAGTTAGTAATGGAATAACAGAATCTCTTTACGCTAGCTATTCATCATCTAGCGGCCAACGAACAATATAGTCATCCCAATATTCCACGTTGACTTGGTTATCTGGTAGGGTCTTACCGCGCACTGACATACCGGCTTTGTGCATTGCAGACTTCTTACCTTTATGTAGCAAAGGGTGCCATGATGGAAGGCCTCTGCCCTCTTGCAGCCTGCGATAACTACAGCTGGGCGGCATAAAAAAGATATCGTCGAGATTTTTCTTAGTCAATTTTACACAGTCAGGTACTAGCTTTGTACGCTCGGCATATTTTGTACAGCCACAGGTTTTGGTATTGAGTAAGTGGCAAGCAATGTTGGTGTAGTGGATCTGTTCGTGCTCTTGCATGTGCATGGTGGGTTGGAGCTCGCCTTCTTCTTCAACTTCGTCATCTTCAATAAACTTATGCAGGCAACATTTAGCACAGCCATCACACAAACCCTCCCACTCGGCGTCAGTCATTTCTTGCAAAGTCTTGGTCTCCCAATAGGGTGCAATATTTGCTTTCATTACCCTGCAACAACTGACGTTGAAATGGTTAGAAATGTGCCCATTGACAGGCGGAGTTGCTGGCCAACATCCAATGGCCCCACACCTTTCGGTGTGCCTGTCATAACCACATCACCAGGTAGAAGGGTAAAATGGGAGGATATTTCACTCAACAGTTCAAATACTGGACGCATCATTAGTTCGGCATTGCCTTGTTGGCGATGTTCGCTATCAACATGTAAATCAAATCTCAAATATTCTGGTTCAGGGATCAACTCAGCAGGTACAAAACCTGATAAAGGACAGCTGTAATCAAATGCTTTAGCCTTTTCCCAAGGTAATCCTTTACCACGCAAATCATCTTGTACCGCCCGCAATGTCAAATCAATACCAAGGCCGTAACCAAACACGCAAGCTCTAGCCTGCTCTGCTGTCACGTGACATAAAGGTTGTTTAATCAGTACTGCTATTTCTAACTCGTTATGACATGGACCACGGTCAGTGGGAATGACAATCGGCTGACAAACATCGGCTAAGGATGTTGATGGCTTAATAAAAAGTAATGCACTGTCAGGTATTTCGTTGGCCAGTTCTTCAATGTGGTCAAGGTAGTTACGCCCTACACAGACTACCTTCCCCGCTGGTAAATCCAATTCATTACCTTGCCAGTCTTTGTGTTGATACATTATTGCTGCGCCTTGATCATGTCTGATAATACACCCACTGCGCTACCAAAATAGGTAGAACGATTCCAATGCATTAGCGTATGGTAATTGTTATATACCAAATAAATACGACCGTTTTCGTCATCGGGCATTATCAGAGATGCTTTAATATCATTGACGGGTAAGTCTCGCCCGTCATAACGTCTCACGCCCAGCCCTTGCCATTCGCTTAGTTTTTTCATCTTGGCTTTTTTTAGGCCTGCCAATTCATAATCAAAACTGTCTGGTAACTTAACTTGGCGGCCCCACGTTTGACTGTCGCTCCAGCCTTCAGATTTCAGATAATTAGCAATGGAAGCAAACACATCCGCTTTATTACCCCAGATATCTTTTTTTCCGTCACCATCAAAATCGTAGGCATAAGCCAAAAAGGATGTTGGCATGAATTGGCTTTGTCCCATGGCTCCAGCCCAGGAGCCTACGAAAGTTTCTTTAGAAATGTGTTTTTCCTCTAATATCTGCAACGCTGCGAATAATTGTTTTTTGAAGAGGGTTTCTCGACGTCCATCATAAGCCAAGGTCGTTAATGCAGAAATAATGTCGTATTTACCTTGCAGGCGCCCAAAATTGGTCTCTACTCCCCAAAGCGCAACAATAAATCGGGGTTGAACACCAAATGCCTTACCTACCTTTTTCAATAAAGCCTCATTCTCTTTGTACTTACTAATGGCTTGTGCTGATTTCCACTTGGGTACGGCGCGGGGTAAATAAGTATCAAGGGTTAATTTAAATTCTGGCTGATTCTTATCTGCTTTGACGGCCCGTTTGAAGTATTTTACATCAGTAAATGCTTGGTTAATCAGAGACTGAGTATAACCTTTTTCTAAGGCCTCGGTTTTGAGTGAGCTAACATAAGCTTCAAATGTTGGCTTTTCAGCCATTACCACGGTGCTAAATAGCACACCCATTAATAATGCAATCACGTGTTTCATGCCTCAGGTCCCTTTTGTGAGCGTAAGTGAACATCCAATAAGTTTTCAATCGGTGGAGGTATTTGCAAATAAAAACCCTGTGATTGTATTGACTCTATCAATTTGTCTTTGTCTGCTAACGCCAGTGTTCTGCCCTCTTTGAGAGGTAACATCATAACGAACATAGGTGTTCCGAATGTTGCCATCAAGGCGTCAGGAACGCGAGAGAAGTCATCACGTTTTTCTACGAATAAATACGTCTCATCTTTATTACTGCTTTTATAGACTGCGTACAATATCATGCAGATGTCTCCTCTACTGTCAGTACTGACATCACTGAATCAAGTTCGCTAGCTAATAACGAGTAACGCCAAGAAGCAAGAATATCCGGCTTCACGTCATACTCACTGGCAAATCTCGGACCAACCCATTGATGCATGAGGTAATGGTTAATTTGCTTTTTGGAGGCTAATAGCTCGACTGGGATCTGGTGTTTATCTGCTACGCGCTGACAGACTGTGCGCAATTTTTGACACGTCTTCTTGTAGGCAGAAAAGTCTGCTAGTCGCACAACTTTCTCAGGGTATTCTGTTATTTCTGCCGATAGGCATTTATTAACAATAGCAATAATTACTTTGCCATATTTGCGGATATCACGTGGTCCCATATCTGCAATTTTATGAAGCTGTTTTAATTCTGTTGGCTGCCATTTGGCAATTTCAACCAAGGCATTTTCTTTGACAATAAAGTTAAGGCTAATGTCTTTATCTCGCGCTGTTTCTAAGCGCCATCCAGCTAACTCTTTTAATATTAGTAGAGAGGCATCATGTAACTGCCAATTATGTTTGAAGCCATAATACGCCGCATCAGACGGCAGACGATAGGATTTTTTACTACCAAGGCGTTGCACATCATCATAAATCCACTGAAGCTTGTTGTTTGCAACCGTTGCATCATGTAATCGAGGGTAAAGTTGCCAAAGATACAAAACATCATTAGCAGCGTAGGACAGCTGCTTTTCAGATAACGGCCGTGCTAGCCAATCAGTTCTAGATTCCCCTTTGTCCAGCACAATACTCAATTCTGTTTCTACTAATTTGGCGTAGCCTAAAGAATTGCCCATGTTGAGTAAACCAGCGGCTATTTGAGTATCAAATACTGGGCTTGGTAACACCTTTAGGAAGGTCCAGAAAGCTTCCATATCCTCAGAGCAACTGTGTAATACTTTGATAATAGACGGCTCCGTCAACAATGCATTAAGCGCTGAAAAGTCGTCTATTGAAAGGGGGTCAACTAACACAAGATTCTGGCCGTCGTATAATTGAATGAGTCCGAGTTGCGGTGTTAGTGTGCGAGTTCTAACAAATTCAGTATCTACTGCCAGCGCAGGCTGGCTTCTAGCGGACTGACAAAATTCATTTAATTGCTGTGCGCTAGAAATCAACTTGTATTGCATAATTGCCTTATTTTAATTAATTGTTACGTGCCTTAGTCGCGTAATTCGCGGCGCAGTATTTTACCTACATTAGACTTTGGCATCTCAGTGATAAAGGACACATGCTTTGGTACTTTATATCCTGTCAAATGCTGGCGACAATGACTGATCAATTCTTTGTCTGTCAATGATTCGTCTTTCTTAACAACAAACAACTTAACCTGTTCACCGCTATCCGGATGAGGAACGCCTACCGCACCTACCTCTAATACTTTATCACACATTGCTGCGACTTCTTCAATTTCATTTGGATAAACATTGAAGCCCGATACTAAGATCATGTCTTTCTTACGATCAACAATGAACAAGAAGCCTCTCTCATCAATGCGAGCAATATCCCCAGTAGCAAACCACCCATCTTTGATTACTTCGTCGGTAGCATCAGGTCTATTCAAATAACCTTTCATTACTTGGGGACCAGATACATAAAGCTCTCCAACCTCGCCGTCCGCTACTGTATTACCATCGGCATCAACCAACTTAACATCGGTGGATGGCACTGGTACACCAATAGAACCCGAATATTCAGGTAAATTCATCGGATTAATTGTCACGGCTGGCGCGCATTCAGTTAAACCATAGGCTTCTAGTAATGGGTGGCCAGTGACTTTCTGCCAGCGTTCAGCGACCGGTGCTTGCACTGCCATACCACCACCCAAGGTGACACGAAAACGGCTAAAGTCCAATTCAGCAAAACCAGGTGTATTCAGTAGCCCATTAAACAAGGTGTTCACACCCGTCAATACAGTAAAAGGATGGCTAGACAACTCTTTAACAAAAGCCTTCATGTCACGCGGATTGGTTATCAACAAATTACTCGCGCCAAACTTCATAAAGGTAAGGCAGTTCGCGGTTAACGCAAAAATATGGTAGAGCGGTAACGCAGTAACTACCATTTCATCTTGGTCAAGTAAGCACGGACCGATTACGCCTGATGCCTGCTCAAGATTAGCAACCATATTACGATGAGTTAACATCGCGCCTTTCGAAACACCTGTGGTACCGCCGGTGTATTGTAAAAACGCAATATCCTCGCCAGTAATGGTTTCAGTTTTAAACTGGGCCGGATTTGCAGCTTTGACGGTTTTAACGAAGTCCTTAGTATTTTCCAGATTAAACGCAGGCACCATTTTCTTCACGTGCTTTACAACCGCGTTAACAACAAAGCCTTTTACTGGGGATAACATATCACCCAACCGAGTTAAATAAACTTGCTGGACTGATGTTTTTGCAATAACGGCTTCTAACGTACAAGCAAAGTTTTCAACAATAACAATACCTTTCACCCCAGCATCGGTGAGTTGATGTTGTAATTCTCTGGCAGTGTAAAGAGGGTTGACATTTACTACTGTCATTCCTGCACGGATAATACCCATGATGGCGACCGGGTATTGTAGAAGGTTAGGCATCATTACTGCAATCGCATCGCCTTTCTTAAAACCGTCTTGTTGTAGGGCACTGGCAAACTTTAATGACAATACATCCAACTCAGCGTAGGTTATCTTTGCGCCCATGTTGATATAGGCCACCTTGCTAGCGTGCTGTTTCAGAGATGTTTCAATAACGTCAGCCAATGACGAATAGCAATCGGGATCAATCTCTGCTGGTACGCCAGCCTGATACTGCTCTATCCACTTCTTGTCCACAAATATACCCTTACTTTCTTAAATGAGGTTTTGGCTTATGCAAACTGCCACAAACTCATCTTACCTGTTATAAATTTGTGATAAGTTTACAAAAAATTAATTGAATTTGAAACAAAGAGTTCAAAAATCTTCTGCTATTTTGTAAACCTGTAAATTATCTCGGCGACTTGCTGGGGACTATCCATATGACAATGGTGACTACCAGGGACCGTTGTCACGGACATATTTGAAAAATAATTTGACCGCAATTCCATTAATTTCCGCATTTTTTCAAACCCTTGGTCACCAAGAATCACTTGCACTGGGCAACTAATATTACTAATAAAATCTGAAGCTTGAGGCTCTGTTAAGCGCAATGAAGAAAGGGTTCTTAACCTAGGGTCAGAACGCCATCTCAATGATGAATCGTCCATTTCTTGTAAATTTCTACTGACTAGGATTTCAGCGGCAGCGCGATTCAAAGGTCCAGCTAACATACGGGCTCTAATCACGGTCTCCAGATCCGTTGGATGTTTTGCCTGTTTACGTGATATCTCATCGCGACTTAAAATCGAGTCTCTAAGCTGTTTGACACTTTTCTCCGCTTTTTCTGTGAGTGGCCCTGCAGATTCAATCAGGATTAATTTACTCACGTGTTCAGGAAAACAGCTGGCAAAAATACTAGCAATGATGCCTCCCAAGGAATGCCCAAGTAGTATCACCTCTTTCAGGTTCTCGCTAAGGATGAATTGGTAGAGATCTTGAACCCAATCCATAAGATGATAATTAGCATCTTCACTTCGATGCTTACTATACCCGTGCCCAACAAGGTCGACAGCAATGACAGAGTAATCTGACAGCATAGGAATAAGGGGTTTAAAACTCGCTGCGTTATCCAGCCAACCATGAATAGCCAAAATAACAGGCTTATTGGGTGTTAGATGTTTTATGGATGCCATAATAGCTTGGCAATTGCTCTCAGGAGTAGTATTCATATTATTGATTCTGCAGTAAAAAAGGCGACTTATCGTCGCCTTAGTAAAATTATTTTTCAGCCTTTTGTATGGGCCTGTATTCTCTGTCAGGAATGGAACTGAAGGTTCGAGACCTCGCTGGTTTACTCGTATCAGAATTTGATTTATTCGTTGGTTTTGAAACGCTAGTGCCCCGCCTATAATCACGATTTCTAGTTATCACTCGTGTCCGGTAAGGGCTAATGCCAGAGTGTCGATAGTATGGCCAAAAGTGCCAACCAAAGCTTCTACCGAAAGGAAATACATCTATTTGGGTGACCGTCTGGGAGGTGCGCTTTTTCCACAAATGAATCTGGTCGGCTGACAAGGTTGGAAAGTAATATTTTTGCTCTCCTACCGTGCCTTCTTGCGTTAACTCAACCTGCCCTAAAACAGAAATGGAGCGTCCAGCGGTATATACCAGAGGATCTAGGAACCCATTAACATTGACACGAAAACGCCCGAGACTTTCGTCTGACAATATTGGACGACTTACCGCGTTCAGCGGGAAGTAGGCAATCTCAATTACCGTTGCATCAGCAACATTCTCCACCGATGCAATCATGCCTCCCCACAAGGCAATTTTTCCTTGCTGAACTTGTGAGTCAATCACAACGCTTTGATAGCTGACGAGAGTTTGCGTATCGTCAACCTCCAAATTTTGCGGTACTGATGCACATCCTGATACGAATAACACAAAGATAGCGATATAACGGATCATGGCTAGTCTCCTTTAAATTGCCAGTGGCAAAAATGAATTAAAATATATGATTCAACTGTAAAATCAATCATATGGAATTAATGTGAACCGAAACTGAATAAAAAGTTCAATAGCTTGATAGATATAACCATCAGGCAAATGTATCAACACCCATTAATTTCTGAACTTCCGCACGTTTATCCTCACGATCTAACGCGTTGTAATGCTCTATTATTTTTTGATTTTTTTCACTCGGTTGATCATGGGATGAATGCTTTTGCTGAAAATACTGCTCTGCCTTAGAGAAAGACTCTGAATTGCCGCGTTTAAATACTGGATTAGTTGGCAAGCCTGTGTTTACTGCAGGGACTTTATCATTGACATTATTACTTACCTGCTGAGTATTTTTACTCGCAGGCTGTGCCATATTGGCAGTGCTGTTGGCAGCAATAATAGATTGATAAATATTCACTCACATTCACCTTTAAAGGTCTACCGCCCGGGTAGCTTCTTCCACGTCACTTTATCACGTAGATACACTGGCTGACTTTGCTCAACGGGTACTGCACCATCGTTGTTAAAAATAGCGTATGCCAATGGCAACATGTACTCCGCATTAGGATAAGCAATATCCTCTTTTAACGCAAGGTTTACTCCATCACACAAATCAGGGTATGCCGCCCAACCTGTGCCAACAGCTACAATATTAGCACCGTTGCGTAACTGCTGATTAATCTCTTCAGGGGGCGCCACACGCTCTTCAATCACAGGCAACATAATACCTTGTTGCTGTTGATATTGCCCGAAATAAACCTCTTTCATTCTAGCGTCGATAGCTACGGATACCGTGTCGCAGCCATACTGCTGCAACCCCTGTTGCGCCATTGCTGCCATAGTCGAAATACCTATCACCGGTAAATCAGTGCCAATAGCTAAGCCTTGAATAATACCAGACGCTATCCTAACACCGGTAAAACTACCGGGCCCATGGCCGTAAGCAATAGCTGATAATTCAGTTAAACCAATACCTGCTTGCGCCAGAATCTGATCTATGATTGGCAATATCCGCTGACTATGTTGCTGAGGGCATACCTCAAAATGACTAAAGATATTGCCATTATATTGTAAGGCGACGGAACAGGCTTCAGTTGCCGTATCTATTACTAAAATATTTGTCATTTATTCTGATTCTTGTCTAATGTCTGTTAAAAACGATTCAACCTGCGCCAAATCTCGGGTACGCTTCATTGCCGGTAAACTGCTGAGAAACGTCTTGCCATAATCTTTCGTAACCAGCCTATTATCACATATTACCAACGCACCACGGTCTTTCTGATCTCTTATTAAACGTCCCGCGCCTTGTTTTAGCGCAATAACTGCTTTTGGAATTTGAATGTGTGCGAAAGCATTATAACCGCGCTTCTTGCAATCATCTATCCTTGCCTGCAATAAAGGATCACCCGGAGATGCAAACGGCAATTTATCAATTAATACGCACATTAAGTCATTACCTCTAACATCAACACCTTCCCAAAATGCCCCTGTACCCAATAATACAGAATCTTTTTGCGCTAAATACTCTTTCAATAGGACACTTTTACTGGTGGTGCCTTGAACTAATAGCGGGTTGTCAATTTTGCTCTCCAATGCGCTAGCAACATGCCTTAGCATTGCGTGGCTGGTAAACAATAAAAAACATCTGCCACCACTGGCAGCAATCAGGCGCCGAGAGATGTCAATTAGGTATTCTTTGATATCCCAAGAGCTCGGTTCTGGTAGGTACCTCGGAACACAAACCATGGCTTGATTAGGATAATCAAATGGGCTATCCAATGCTAACGTAGTGGCGCTGTCGAGTCCCATCTGGCGTTGATAGTGCTCAAAACTATCACCCACCACAAGGGTTGCAGATGTAAATATCCAAGTTCTTTTCGGCTCACTGATAAACTGAGCGAAACGCGCTGCGATACTTAACGGCGTCAAGTGCAACACCATGTGTCTCTGGGTGGTTTCGTACCACAAACTAACGCTCTTTGCTTCTGTATCATTCACTAACTTTAATGTGTGTCGTAAATTGATACAGCGTTCAAGGATACTGTCTAATTCTTTGCAGCGTCCAATGTGAAGCTTAACAACCTCGTACAACAAGGTAAGATTCTCTGTTAATCGTTCTATCTGTGACTGTATGTTAGTTTGCCGTAATTCGTTAGCCCAATTACCACGCTGAGGTTGTTCTGGGTAACATAAACGCAAGTCAGATACGCCTAACGCAAGTTTATTTGCAACTTTACTTAGCTGATCCGCATCTTTAAGTTGTGTGCGGTAGATTAATTCTACATCCTTACTCAAGTCGTGAATTTGTCGAGTTGATAACGATTCGCCAAAGTATTCACTGGCAATATCTGGTATTTGGTGGGACTCATCAAAAATAATAATATCAGCTTCAGGAATAAGTTCACCAAAACCGGTGTCTTTTAGTGCCATATCAGCAAAAAACAAGTGATGATTAACCACCACTATATCCGCCTCCATGGCTTTCCTTCTGGCTTTGACCATGTAGCAGTCTTCATAATCAGCGCAATCTCGCCCTAAGCAATTATCAGCATTAGACGTTACAAAAGGTAACACACGAGCATCTTCTGGAATCGTTGTTAATTCCCCCATGTCACCTGCTTTTGTGCTATTAGCCCATTTTTTTACTTCCACTAATTGATTGAGGACTATTTTCTCATGGATAGATGAGCTTTGGGTATGCTGACGGAGTCTATGAGTACAAAGGTAATTGCTGCGGCCTTTCAGTAGGGCTGATTTCAAATTAGTGCCCAAGGCCTTCATGATTAACGGCAGATCGCGAGCATATAACTGCTCTTGTAAGTTTTTAGTACCGGTAGATACAATGGTCTTTTTGCCGCTCTGGACTGCAGGCACAAGATATGCAAAGGTTTTACCTGTCCCTGTTCCCGCCTCGACCACTAATTGATCTTTATCTTTAATGGCTTTTTCTACTGCCAATGCCATATCAATCTGTGCTTCTCGGGCACTAAACCCGTGAATGTGATCGGCTAAATCACCGTTTGCTGAAAATGCTTTTTCTACTGATGTCATTGAATATCTTTGCTGACTACCTTTTCTGATATTATTACAGAACTAAGTTATAAAATCTGGATTAAATTTATAGCATTCAACAAATTCGGCGTTCATCACCATTATATGGATAAAATACAACCCGCGGTGATCACGTCAATAGAAACCTTTATAGAACTGCATTATTTAACCCGTCACTAGCTAATGAATCAGATGTGATTATTGTTAGTACCTGTTGAGCAACCTGATCGCACTTTTATTTATGTAACCCGTTACGATAAACCAACCTAATTTACTATTTAATGACCTTGTTAAATTAGCTTAAACACGCCAAAAAACGTCGTTTTTATTGATATTAGTCCCTGAAGCAAACTAAATTATTGAATATTTAATCAATCATCGGCAAATCAACACAATTATTTTGCTAAGTACCATTTTTCTCAATGAGTGAAGACAAATACGCTAATATTTGCACAATAAGAAAAAAATCGGCGAATTGTTGTGATAATTAACGATTTATTGTTGCAGTACGGATCTAAATGTTGTTAGAATCCGACGCCCTTAGGGGTAAACCGTGACTGTAGTGTAAGAGCCAATGGGTTGTATGCCGATAATGCATCTATATTCAGAAGATCAATTGTTCAATTAACAACACCTACTGTTTACACTGTATATTGATAAATGTTATCATTGTTGGATAACATTAGATTAACTGTAATAGAGAGCATCATGAAAAAAGGTATTCATCCTGACTACGACAACGTAATTTTCCACGATACGTCAGCAAACAAATCATTTTTAATTCGTTCCACGTTCAAATCTGACCAAAAGATGAAGTGGGAAGACGGTAACGAGTACCCAGTATGCTACTTAGATGTGTCTAGCGCTACTCACCCATTCTATACCGGTAAGCAAACGCAAGCTAGGTCTGACGGCCGTGTTGCTAAGTTTAACGAAAAATTCAAAATGACAAGATCTAAATAGGATAAACAATGAAAGTACTTAGTTCACTTAAATCAGCTAAAACAAGACATCCTGGCTGCCAAGTAGTCAAGCGTAGAGGACGCGTTTACGTTATCTGTAAAGAAAACCCTCGTTTTAAAGCCGTTCAAGGAACTGCTAAAAAGAAGAAATAATTGATGTCAATTACGCCAAGAATAAAATTCTAGGCGTAATGTTACTACTCAGTTAGTACAAGTTATTTTTGCCAAAGGGGACTTCCATTGCGTTGTCCCCTTTTTCGTAGTCGTGACCTACCATTTCGTCATAAGCACTGGTATGACGTAATACCATTTTCTTATAGGGTATTTTGCTGAATGCTCGTTGGATTTCTATTGGATTATTAAACCGTAAGAATTTGTCCTCTGTTTCTTTGACGTAAACCTCGATACCATCTATCACCACACTCACTTGGTACAAAGCCAACTCAATGGAATGAACCACAACTTTGTCAATACTTGTGACTCGTTTCAATGATGAAAATAATATTGCCATTCTGCCTAGCTCCAATCTTCTATATTAATACTTTGGCCTATTGATAGTGCTGACGGATGAAAAAGGTTTTATTCATGGTTAAAATTATAGCTGAGGGATGTGCTGTTACTTCATATTTCAGATTATCTGTGTACCGTATGTAGCGTGTTATGAGATGTCGACTTAGCGACTGGTGTGAGCGGGCTATGTCTTTAATTGTCGCTGTAACAGCTAGAAAACAGAATGAGCCTGTCATTGACCTGAAGTTAAGTAGCTAATTATGCAAACAAATCTAAGTGTTCTTGGTCGTCAGACTCGTCTGTTCCTTGATCGTCGGTTAAATCATTCGGATCTGTCTTTGCTTGAACTTTATAATCAGCAGCTTGTGGATGACTGTCATCTTCATGCAAGCCTTTCAATTTTCGATCTTTACTAATTTCACCAATTTTATACTCGTCTTTTTTTATCGCTGCTTGGCCTTGACGACTCAACGAGGCAAAAATCAAATCACTGCTCATGTTACCATCCTTATGTCACGGTTCATAAATCAACTAAAATAACATTTGTAATGAGCTACTTAGCTAATAAACAGTATAAGATCCGCATTTGACATTAGATATAAGACTTAGGTCTGATATAAATCACTACTTTTTGCTTTGCACGGTTGCAATCTTATACCAGTTCATATACTTTAACGGCGTAGGACGGAAATAGTTGATATATTATTCAACTTTTTAAACATTTTATTCACCGGTATATTACCGTTGAAGATTAATAGGCGATTATAATCATGCTAAATAACCAGAGCCATCACCATCATCATAAATAATCGCCTCTCTGGTTTGTACTGGAAGGTGTAGTAGTTTCTTCCGGTGGCAAAAAAATACTAAAACCCCGGAAACTTTCTCCGGGGTTTTTTCGTTTAAAGCGCCGGCTAAAAACAATAGTTAAAGGATAATAAATATAATGAGTGACCAAAATAGATTACGCATAGCAGTTCAGAAGTCAGGACGATTAAACGATGGCAGCCTTAAATTACTCAAAGCCATTGGCGTAAAACTATCTATCAGAGACCGATTACTAATCGCACATTCAACAAACCTCCCCATTGACCTACTTCGCGTCAGAGATGACGATATACCTGGCTTGGTCATGGATGGTGTGGTTGACCTTGGATTTATTGGTGAAAATGAATTAGAAGAAAAGATGCTTGAACGTCAAGCAAGTGGTAAACCTGCGGAATTTACTACCCTAAAAAAGTTAGACTTTGGTGGTTGTCGCTTATCAATCGCAGTGCCGAGTGAAATGGACTATCCAAACGTTTATGCGCTGGAAGGTAAAAAAGTGGCCACCACTTACCCGTATCTTCTTGAACGTTTCTTTGAAGAGAAAAAAGTAAGTGCTCAAGCTGTCATGCTCACGGGCTCAGTAGAAGTTGCTCCCCGCGCTGGTGTAGCTGACGCAATATGTGATTTAGTCTCAACTGGGGCAACGTTAGAGGCAAACGGCCTTGTCGAAGCTGACGAAATTTTCCAATCCAAAGCCGTTCTAATCCAACGAAAAGGCGCTCTAGCAGAAGACAAGCAAGCATTGATTGACACCTTACTGCCACGTATTAGCGGTGTTATGCAAGCCAAAGAAAGTAAATACATCATGCTCCATGCGCCGGTTGCTGAGTTAGAGACGGTTAAAGAATTATTGCCTGGCACAGAAACCCCAACGGTATTACCCCTGGCAGGAGATGACAATACAGTCGCTCTGCATGTTGTCAGTTCTGAGAATTTATTTTGGGAAACAATGGAGCAATTGAAAGATTTGGGTTGTCGCTCAATTCTGGTCATGCCCATTGAAAAAATGATGGGTTAATTGGAGTAAAATATCATGTCATGCAATTGGAACATGATCAGTGCCACGCAGCAAGCAGAAGTGCTATCTCGACCGGCACAAAAGAACAGTGCACAATTATCAGCGACGGTGGCTGAGATACTACAGCAAGTTGAAGCTCATGGCGATGAGGCACTATTTGCACTCACTGAGAAATTTGATGGTGCCAAACTAACAGAATTAGCATTACCGCAAGCGGCGGTTTCGGCTGCAAAAACAAAATTAACGCCAAATGTTAAGCAAGCCATTGAAACAGCCTACGCGCAAATATTCGCTTTTCACAAAGCACAACAGCAAGACAATGTAAAAGTAGAGACTACGCCGGGTGTGATCTGTGAACTTCACTACACCGCCATCGATAGTGTGGGTTTATACATTCCCGGCGGTACAGCGCCATTGCCATCAACAGTATTAATGCTGGGCGCAACGGCGCAAGTAGCCGGTTGTAACAGAAAAGTATTATGCACACCGCCAAATAGTCAGGGTAAGATTGCTGATGAGATTATTTACGCCGCTACCCTATGTGGTATTGATGAAATCTATCTGGTTGGTGGCGCACAAGCCGTTGCAGCGATGGCGTTCGGTACAGAATCCATTGCCAAAGTAGACAAGATATTTGGCCCCGGAAATAGTTTTGTAACAGAAGCCAAGCAGCAAGTCAGTACTCGGCCTGACGGCGCGGCAATAGACATGCCTGCTGGCCCATCTGAAGTGTTAGTGATTGCAGACCAGTTCGCGGTTCCGAGCTTTGTCGCTGCCGATTTGCTGTCACAAGCCGAGCACGGCAAAGACTCTCAAGCGGTACTGGTCAGTGACAGTCAAGCATTGATTAGCGCTGTAGAAGTTGAAGTCACAAAACAACTAGCCGACCTCAGCCGCAAGGATATCGCCACAGTCGCGGTTGAAAATAGCCGGTATATTCTAACTGACAGTATTGAACAAGCCGTTGCGGTCAGTAATCAATATGCGCCTGAACACTTGATTGTACAAACCGAGGACGCTAGAGCACTACTACCAAAGTTAAAATATGCTGGCAGTATATTTTTGGGTAAATGGTCACCGGAATCTGCCGGTGATTACGCCAGTGGTACCAACCACGTGCTACCTACTTACGGTTACTCACGCAATTATTCTAGTTTAGGTTTAGCTGACTTCTGTCGTCGTTACACGGTTCAAGAATTGTCATATCAAGGATTGCAATCATTGGGTGACTGTATCATGACCTTGGCTGATGCTGAGGGCTTAGACGCCCATAAAAATGCTGTTGCCATTCGATTACAACAGGAGCAAGGCTAATGAGTATCGCTGACCGCCTTATGACCTCGGTTGTTAAGCAATTAACCCCCTACCAGTCTGCCCGCCGTCTATTTGCCAGTACCGATAGCCAAGGCGACTGGTTAAATGCTAACGAGTCACCTTTTGCTAATGATTTTTCAACCGATAGCCGTCGCTTCAACCGGTATCCCGATTGTCAGCCGCCAGCGGTTGTAGCATCATACGCTGCATACACCCAGCTAGAGCAAGACCAGGTATTGGTGAGTCGCGGTGCTGATGAAGGCATTGAATTGCTGATCAGAGCATTTTGCCAACCTGGCACCGATCACATCCTGATATGCCCACCCACCTATGGCATGTATGCTATTAGTGCTCAGACATTTAATGTGGGTGTCAAACAAGTACCATTAAAAGAGGATTTTCAGCTCGACGTCGATGGGATTATAGAGGCCGAAGATACAGTCAAACTTGTCTTCATTTGTGCACCTAATAACCCAACAGGTACTCTACCAGCCAAAAACGATATAGTGCAGGTTATTGAGCACTACGCCGACAAGGCGCTAGTGGTGATTGACGAGGCCTACATAGAGTTTAGTGCGAATGATCATCACGTAGAACTACTTAACAACTACCCTAACGTGGTGATTTTAAGAACCTTATCAAAAGCCTTTGCTTTAGCAGGCCTGCGCTGTGGCTTTACCTTAGCGCAAGGGGATGTAATTGCCGCGCTACTGAAAGTGATAGCGCCCTACCCGCTCGCTGAGCCCGTAGCACAGATAGCTGCCCAAGCCTTGAGCCAAGACGGCTTAGGATTATGCCAACAACAAGTCAGCTTTTTACAAAACCAACAAACACGTTTGTTAAGCGTGTTAGAGACAATACCCAATCTGTCAGTGGTTGGAGCTCAAAATGCTAACTTTATACTTATCCGTTGCCAACACAAAGATAGCTTAATGGCAGCTTTGGTAGCCCAAGGTATTTTAATAAGAGATCAATCAAAACAATATTTATTAGATGATTGCCTACGTATATCCATAGGTAATGAGGGGCAAAATTCCCGTCTAATCCAAGCAATCACAACGTTTTACCAAGACCGTCAGGAGTTATCATGAGTCAATCAGCCATCCTATTTATCGATAGAGACGGAACCCTCGTAGAAGAACCCGCTGTTGATAAACAGCTAGATACATTAGAAAAGCTAGTATTTGAGCCAATGGTTATTCCGGTATTATTGCGGTTGCAAAGTGCTGGGTTTCGCTTGGTTATTGTGTCTAACCAAGACGGCTTAGGAACTGACAGTTTCCCACAAAAAGACTTTGACCTTGCTCAAGATAAAATGATGGATATATTTACCTCACAAGGCGTTGTATTTGACGACGTACTAATTTGTCCGCACTTCAGTGAAGATAATTGTAGTTGTCGCAAACCCAACCTTGGTCTAGTAAAAGAATACTTGCAGCAGGGAAAAATTGATTTTACCAATTCGTTTGTGATTGGCGACAGAGAAACTGACGTTCAATTGGGCGAAAACATGGGTATTCCGGGTATTTTGTACAACAGAGAAGAAAACAACTGGTTAGCAATAGAGCAACAGTTAGTGACTGAGCAACGCATAGCTACTGTTCACCGCAAAACCTCAGAGACAGACATATCTATAACCGTGAATCTTGATCACCAACGCCATTCTAATATCAACACCGGATTGGGATTCTTTGATCACATGCTAGATCAGATTGCTACCCACGGTGGTTTTACCATGGATGTTGAGGTTAAAGGTGATTACCACATAGATGAACACCACAGTGTCGAAGACACCGCCCTCGCCCTTGGTGAGGCCATGCGCAAGGCACTGGGTAACAAACGTGGCATAGGCCGTTTTGGGTTTGCATTACCCATGGACGAATGCCGTGCTGACTGTGTCATGGACATTTCTGCCCGTCCATGCCTGCAATTTGATGCCACCTTCACACAAGAAAATGTAGGTGAAATGAGTACGCAAATGGTACCTCACTTCTTCCGCTCACTGAGTGATAGTATGGGCTTGTCACTGCACTTATCTACCACTGAAGGCAATGCTCACCATCAAGTAGAGAGTTTGTTTAAAGTGTTTGGTCGTGCCTTGCGTCAAGCCATCAACAAGCAAGGTGATGAGTTACCGAGTAGTAAAGGAGCCCTGTAAATGGATCTTGTGATTGTTAATACCGGTTGTGCCAATATCTCGTCGGTAAAATTTGCAATACAACGTTTAGGATATGACGTCACTGTGAGTGACGAGCCCAGTGTCATCAAAGCTGCTGATAAAGTTTTTTTCCCCGGCGTGGGCACGGCGAAAGCGGCAATGACGAGTATTAAACAAAAGCAACTGCTTGAGGTTGTAACCACCTTGACTCAACCAGTACTGGGGATTTGTTTAGGCATGCAGATATTATCAGCCTATTCAGAAGAGGGACAAGTTGACTGTCTCAACACCATAGCGACAGAAGTCTCTCGGATGCAAGTAGGTGATTTACGTCTGCCACACATGGGCTGGAACAGCATAAAACATCCTGAAGACCATCCTTTGTTTGATGGTATACCACAACACAGTTATTTCTATTTCGTTCACAGCTACTCCGTACCCAAGGGTGATTTTAGCTTGGCAACCTGTGATTACGGTGGCGAATTTTCTGCCGCCATTGGCAAAAACAACTTCATGGGTGTTCAATTCCACCCCGAGCGTTCAGGTGCCATTGGTGCGCAACTACTCAAAAACTTCATTGAAAAGGTATCAAGATGTTAATCCCTGCTATTGACTTAATTGACGGACAAGTTGTCCGTTTATATCAGGGTGATTATGCCCAAAAAACCGAATACGCAACGGATCCCGTAGCCCTTGCCGAGCAATATGCTAGCCAAGGCGCTAAATGCTTACACATTGTTGATTTGACTGGCGCTAAAGATACTAGCAAACGCCAGTTGACCTTGATCAGCGAAATGGTCGCAAGCTCAGATATGATCTTTCAAGCCGGTGGTGGCGTGCGCACAGAAGAAGATGTTAAAGGCTTACTCGCTGCTGGTGTTGACCGTGTGGTGATTGGTTCACTAGCAGTCAAACAGCCAGAGTTAGTTCAGCAGTGGGTTGATACCTATGGCAGTGATGCCATTGTACTTGCGTTAGACGTCAACATTAATGACAAAGGCAAAAAAATGATTGCCACCCACGGCTGGCAACAAGACAGTGGCGTTGAACTTGAGCCTCTACTGCAAAGTTTTGTTGATGCTGGAGCCAAACACGTGCTGTGCACGGACATCAGTAAAGACGGTACCCTACAAGGTGCCAATGGACAATTGTACAAAGAGATGGTGGCACAATTCCCCAGTATCTCATGGCAGGCATCTGGCGGTATCGGGTGTTTAGGTGATATTACCGCCCTAGATCCTACTGGCGTGCAAAACGTCATCTTAGGTCGCGCATTACTGGAAGGTAAATTCAGCCTTACCGACGCGTTTTCAGTGTGGGAGGGTTAACATGCTAGCCAAGCGAATAATCCCTTGTTTAGACGTCAAGGACGGTATGGTCGTTAAAGGTGTGCAATTCCGTAATCACGAGACTATTGGTGACATTGTCCCTTTGGCCAAACGATACGCTGAAGAAGGCGCTGATGAATTGGTCTTTTATGATATTACGGCCTCAAGTGATCAACGGGTTGTTGATAAAAGCTGGGTAAGCCGCGTCGCAGAAGTCATTGATATTCCTTTCTGTGTTGCCGGCGGCATAAAATCAGTTGAAGATGCAGGACAAATTCTGATGATGGGAGCAGACAAAATTTCAATCAACTCCCCTGCGTTGGCAGACCCCACGTTAATAAAACGCCTACACGATACGTATGGCCAACAGTGTGTTGTTATTGGTATTGATAGCTTTTTTAACGCCGAAACCGGCAAGTACGAAGTGTATCAATTCACCGGTGACGAGACGAGAACACAGAAAACCTCATGGCAAACCGCAGAGTGGGTGCGTGAAGTTCAGCAGCATGGCGCTGGTGAAATAGTCCTCAACTGTATGAATCAAGACGGGGTCAGAAAAGGCTATGATATTGACCAGTTGAGTTTAGTACGCGAGCTATGTAATGTACCCCTGATCGCATCGGGCGGCGCTGGTACTCAGCAACACTTTGCGGATGCGTTTACACAAGCGGACGTAGATGGTGCCCTCGCAGCGTCGGTATTCCATAAACAAATGATTGCGATACCAGAACTAAAAGAATTTTTACGAGCACAACAAATAGAGATGAGAACATGAACATTGATTACACCAACATAGAACAACTGGCGTGGGATAAAATGGACCAACTATTACCCGCTATTGTGCAAGATGCAGTGTCAGGAAAAGTACTCATGCAAGGCTATATGAATAAGGATGCCGTGCTAAAAACATTAGATACAGGCAACGTAACCTTTTTTAGCCGCTCCAAACAACGACTATGGACTAAAGGCGAAAGCTCTGGTCACACCCTCGTCCTTTCAAGTATCAACAGCGACTGTGATGACGACAGTATTTTGGTACTTGCCAATCCTAATGGCCCAACCTGTCACACTGGCGCAGAGACCTGTTGGTTAGACGTAGACTGTGCAGACTACAGTTTTATTGCGCAACTAGAGCAACTAATCGCAGACCGTAAGGACGCCGATCCTGACAGCAGCTATACTGCTAAGCTGTATGCGTCAGGCATTAAGCGTATAGCTCAAAAAGTGGGTGAAGAAGGCGTTGAAACTGCCCTTGCAGCCACCGTCCAAGATCATGATGAGCTTAAAAATGAAGCGGCGGATTTGATGTATCACTTGATGGTATTATTACAAGCCAGTGATATGACAATGTCAGATGTTGTTTCTGTATTGAGACAACGTCATCAATAAACAACCTAATGTTTTGCACAGTGAGGAATATTAGTAATAATTACCTCTCTGTGCTTTATTTCCATAAATCATTAAAATAGCTGCAAATAATCCTTACTGAAGGTAAGTTAAAACACAGAAAAGCTAAATCATCAAAGGGAATACTCCGTATGTTTAGACAAACCTGTTCCTTAGCGCCACTTTAATCAACTAAAATTTACTGCATACTAACTATCAATGCTAAGAAAACATCTCTCAAAAAACCTGAAAAAATCTTTTACTTGTTTTAATTCTTATAACTATAATATTGATATACTTAATGTTATTCGTAGTACTCATGAGTATTAACATCCCTTTGTGACACATATTTAACGGACGACTATGTATACAGTTGAATCAGGTAAGGATTATCCCCTTGGCACCAAGGTAGATAACAATGGATGTAACTTTGCACTATTTTCAGCCCATGCGAGCAAAGTGGAATTGTGTATTTATGACGCAGCGGGTATTGATGAAATACAGCGCATTGTATTACCGGAATATACCAATGATGTGTGGCATGGTTATGTACCTAAGCTTAAAGCAGGTATGTGTTACGGTTATCGTGTTTATGGGCCATATGAGCCCCATGAAGGCCATCGATTTAACCCACATAAATTACTCATTGATCCCTACGCTAAGCAATTAACCGAAAGTGTGCCTTGGACAGAGGCGCATTTGGGCTTTGACCAGCAACACATTGATCAAGATTTAGTCATGGATACCACTGACAACAGTGCACTGGTACCGAAAGCTGTCATTATTGATGACCAGTCGGTCATGCAGAAATCTTCGCGCACACCAGCTACCGAACACGTGATTTATGAATTACACGTAAAGGGTTTTAGCCAACTAAATCCCAATGTTGAAGAAACCCAAAGGGGTACCTATCAAGGGTTATGTAATGAAGCTAACCTATCCTATTTTAGGCAACTTGGTGTCACCACCATTGAGATATTACCCGTGCATTTTTTCGTCGATGAACCCTTTGTCACTGAAAAAGGGTTGACCAACTATTGGGGCTATAACAGTCTTAATTTTTTCACGCCTACACCGCGCTATGCCGCGGAGGATAGTCTGGCTGAATTTCGTGAAATGGTAAATACTCTCCACCAGGCGGGCTTTGAAGTCATTTTAGATGTGGTCTATAACCACACAGCTGAGGGCAATGAACAAGGTCCAACGTTGAGCTTTAAAGGTATAGACAATGCCTCTTATTACCAGTTACAACACAATGACAAACGCTACTATGTCAATCACACAGGATGCGGCAATACGTTAAACATTGAGCATCCCCGCGTACTGCAACTGGTGATGGATAGCTTGCGCTATTGGGTTGAATACATGGGAGTAGACGGTTTCCGTTTTGACCTTGCATCAGCGTTGGGGCGAGAGCACGGCGCATTTGATAAATACAGTGCCTTTTTTAAAGCCATCAACCAAGATCCCGTGCTGGGTAAAGCAACATTAATTGCTGAACCTTGGGATCTGGGTCACGGTGGTTATCAACTGGGTCACTTCCCAGAAAATTGGTATGAGTGGAATGACCGTTTCAGAGACACTGTACGGCGGTTCTGGCGAGGCGATGACCATCAGTTACCTGAGTTGGCAAAACGGCTTCACGGTTCAGGGGATATTTTTGAACACCATGGCCGTCGGCCCTATGCCAGCGTTAATTTCATTACTGCCCATGATGGCTTTACCCTATTAGATTTGACTCAATACAAAGACAAACACAACGATAACAACTTAGAAGGTAACAGAGACGGCCACGGTTGCAATTTCAGTCACAACTACGGCGTTGAGGGTGACACTGAGGAATCTGCAATAAAGGCATTACGTCATCGTCAGCAACGCAATTTATTGACTACTCTATTCATTGCTCAAGGTACGCCGATGTTGTTAGCGGGTGATGAGCGCGGTAACAGTCAGCACGGAAACAACAATGCCTATTGTCAGGACAATCCAATATCTTGGCTTGACTGGGACAAGTCAAAAATAGACCAAGACTTACTCAGCTTTAGCCAACACCTGATCCGGCTACGTAAAAAGCATCCACTATTAAATCGCAGTGATTATCAACATGGTAGTCATCTGAGTACCCATGGTTTGCCGGACATTAGCTGGTTAAATTTTGACGGTCAGGCCATGGAAAATAAACAATGGGAAGACCCAACCAGTAAAGCCATTGCCATGTTACTAGCAAAAGTATCAACTGCGGCATGTGCCAGCGATCCACTAGATGATGATGCACTACTCATTATCCTTAACGCCCACGATTTTCAACAAGTATTTACTTTTCCAAGGTTAGATGGCGAGTGGAGACTGGAATTAAATACCGTCGATTCGGACTACTCCCCTCACGGTGTGCAGTTGTCAGATACCACAACCAGCAACAATATGGTCACCCTTGCGGCTCAATCTTGCATGATCCTGAGTTTCAACCATACTCTACTGCCACAAACGACAACCAGTAGTCAAACCTATTACCATGACAAGGATGAAAATCATGGCTAACTTAGACAATCTAGCCGCAGCATTGGGTATACATACTAAATACACAAATATTTACGGCAGTCAGGTGCCTCTTAAGGCGCTAACCAGAGATAAATTACTCACCGCAATGGGCATGGACATTGGCAACGATTTATCGGATGAGGGTATAGAACAACAATTAGCGGATTATCAAAATACCCCTTGGTTGCGTCCATTATCGTCATGCACAATTGTAAACAGTGGTTCTTTAGATCAGAGTGTTAGTTTGATTCTGCGTCAATGTGATGGCCACAGAGAATTAAATGTTAGTATTAGTAATCGTGAAGGGGAAAAATTTCAACAACAACTGAATACTGAGCATTGTCAGCAACAAGATAAACGGCACATCAATGGTGTAGATTATATAAAATACGCTATTCCCCTACCCACCGAATTAAACATAGGTTATTGGCAACTAGAAATAACCACAAAACAAGAGGTTTATTCCAGTGAGTTAATTGTCTGTCCGCAAACATGTTACCAACCCAGCTTCCTAGAGCATAAGCGCGTGTGGGGAATTGCGGCACAGATTTATAGTTTACGCAGTGATACTGACTGGGGCATTGGCACATTCTCTGAATTAAAAACCTTGGTCAAAGAGAGTGCTTTAAATGGCTGTGATAGTATCGGCATAAACCCAATACACCCCTTGTATTGGTCTGCTCCTGAACATTGTAGTCCGTATTCGCCGTCCAGTAGGCAGTTCATAAACCCCATTTACATTGATGTGGCGTTGGTGCCTGGTTATGAAAGCCACGACAAAGTCCAAGAAATTGCCCACAGTGAGCAAGTTAAGACATTAAGAGAACAATCTCTTATTGATTATGAAGGTGTCACCGCAATTAAGGATGCCGCATTAACATTACTATTTAACCAGTTCATAGGTAGCGAAGATAGACACCAAATTAATCGTTTTCAAGCATTTTGTAAGCAACAAGGTCAACAACTTGATAAATTTGCTACCTATTCTGCGATATTTGAACATCAGTTCAATGAACACGAACAATTTGGCTGGAGTCAGTGGCCTGAAACATTACAATGCCCAAACCAGCAGGCAGTCAACACCTTTCAGCAAGAGCACAAAACACGGATTGTTTATTTTAAGTTCCTTCAGTGGTTAGCCCACGAACAACTGCAGGCAGTCGTTAATCAGGCACAACAGTCTATGGCGGTGGGCTTATACCTTGATCTTGCCGTAGGTTGCCATGATGCCGGCGCAGAAGTCTGGTCACAACCTCAACAATTTGTCTTGGGAGCCTCAGTAGGTGCACCACCAGACGCCCTTAGTGCACTCGGACAGAGTTGGGGGTTACCACCGGTTAATCCCCATTATATGGCTAATAGTGGCTATCACAGCTTCAGAACTATGTTACAGCAAAATATGAAGTATGCTGGCGCGCTGCGGATTGACCATATTTTGGGTTATTTGAGACAATTCTGGGTCGCTGAGGGTGAATCAGCCTTAGATGGCGCTTACGTGAGCTACCCCATGGATGCGTTGTTTAGTATTATTGCATTAGAATCTCACCTTAATCAGTGCATTGTGATTGGCGAGGATTTGGGTACCGTGCCTGAGGGCTTTAGCGAACAGTTACAAGCCTATGGCATACTGTCATATAAAGTGTTGTTTTTTGAACGTTGGCAATCTGGCTTATTTAAACAGCCATCAATCTACCCAGCAGAGGCTATGGTCACGGTATCAACCCATGATCTGGCACCGTTGAAAGGCTGGTGGCAGGGAAATGATTTGATGTGGCGGGAACAACTTAGTTTGTACCCTAACCAAGAGATGATGAACACCCACCAGCAAGATCGTATTGATGACAGGCAAATGCTATTGGATGCTATGTTGTATGAAAAAGTCCTCTGCCATAACAACGTACCTACTCAGTCACCTGCACTCATTAATGATGCCTTCAACCGCGCTGTACAGAGTTTTTTAGCTAAGAGTCCCTGTAAATTACAGATGGTACCACTGGAAGATTTATTGTCATTACAGGACCAAGTCAACATTCCGGGGACCACCACAGAGCACCCCAACTGGTGCCGAAAAATACCACTAGTGACAACGAAAATATGGCATTCTGCCAATACTAAAGATATGGCCAACAGTATTAATCACTACCGTAGTGACGGCAATTCTGAAATACATAAAAAGCAGGCATAGAGCACATAAGCTCGCCATGGATAAGTCGTGGGCTTGAAATAAAAAGGCTAGTCTCTGGACTAGCCTTTCCTACCTATTAGTCATCATTCCAACACAAACAATTACTGGATAATTAAAAAATCAGGTAAGGTATTAACACCATACAAGGCCAACGCCACTTTCTCATCTTCGTCTGCGGCCGCAATGGATGCTATCATTGCCGCTCTAGCAACATTGTCTGTATCCAATTTCACCCGACCACCCGTAAGATAGAAATCCATAAAATCCACCACTGCCGTAGCTTTTGCAATATCGTCGCCCTCGGTGGTTTGATAAAGTTCAATAATATTGGTTGGTGACAAAGTAACCACAACATCAGTCGCATCATAGGCTGTTTTTTTATGGCTTGTTTTATTGGCCAACCCCTGACTAAGCAACGAATGATAATAATTGTAGTTAATAATTAATTGGGTTTCCGTCAACAGTTGCAATTCTGGCGACACCAATGACTGCTCTGCAAGGCGCCCTGTGGGGCTATGATCAGGAGAGAAAAAATTAAATACCGTTTCAGCACCCAAAGCATATTGACCAATAGCGAGTTCACCAACACGTAACATGCTCGCACCAGCACGATAATGATGGGCAGAAGGATAATTAACCCCGCTCTCGCTGTTATCTAACAATAACGGTGAAGTACCGCCAAATAGTCTGAAATTGGCGATTAACTGAATCATAGGCTCTTTAAATTTACCTGCGCTAACAGAGAGTGCTGATGCTGGATTTCGCGCTTCCGAATCCAATAAGATCGCTTTTATTGTGCTGCGCATATCGCCTGTGGTGCCAAACGCATTGACCACTCGCGCTAAATAATCACCACTAGGGTTTGAAGTCACTAAACGCTGAATAAGCTGACGGCATATATAAGGTGCTGTACTAGGGTGGGCTGTGATCATATCCAGCACATTTCTCAGCTCGGACATTGCCGCAGCCTCTGTTTCTTCACCACTGGCTGGCACCACCTTAGACTCACCGTTGACACTGAACAAGGTCTTCTCACCAAAATCATGATAGTCGGCAAAAAAACGCATGGGCTCAGTCCAACGGTACTGGTATTCGTTAGTTCCCGTGCCAGAAAAGAAAGAGTTATTTTCTATTTTATTCTCACCACTATTTTTATATGAGAAACTCAAACCAGTAAATACTTTAGCCATGTCACGTATCACTTGGTTGTCATAGGTCGGCATAGGTAAGTTATCTGCGCCCAACGAGATAGAGCCATTAGCTTGTCTGTGCACTAATCCGAAGCTAAATAGCTGCATGATCTCACGGGCGTAGTTTTCATCGGGAAACGTGCCTTCAACTTCATCCATTTTTTGGTTATACAGGGAGCTCAACCAGAATCCCATCACAGGATGTAAACTTGCGTCCTCTAAGGCTTTGCGATAAGTACCAAAAGCATTTTCACCTAACAAGTCCCAATATTGTGAAACCCCGCGATAGGCACGCCGTGTGGTTTTCAATTGGTCGCCAATAACTAATATTTCACTCAAGGCAAAGGCCATGCGCTGCCGCAACTGATCTTTGCTAAAGGTCCCCATGGTCCACAATGTATCTCGTCTGGCATCCCAACCGTCTTCACCAGCAAACAATTGATGGCTAAAGTCAGTCAGTTCAAGCATGCTAGATGCCGGCATGGCAAATTGCTGTTCAATCCAGTTTTCATAGACCAACAAACGGTTATCACCGTTGGTATCAATTTGGGCGCGCAACGCGTTGTAGTCTTCCGGTGTGGCACCAAAAGTGGCTTGATTAAGGAAGCGCACAATATCGCGGTCTACGGCTTCCGGAGTAAGAGCAATCTGTTCTGGTGGTGCAATGTCAGCGTTATAATTCATCAGTGCCATAATCTCACCGCCTTGATCGCTAGCGGTATGAATATTGACATATAGCGAACCGGAATATAACGCGTCTAACATTTCTTGACGTGTCCTAAACGGTCCACCGGGTGCTAAGTCCCAGACGTAACCACTGACATTTCCAAGGTGCTCTATATCTTTAATCATAGTGCCGCTTGGTGCAAGGTGAATGTGCTGATCTACCTGCTCTGTGTTGAGGCCCGAAAAAGCATAGCTCAATGATCCAGAACTATTGTCGCCAGCCAAAATAAAACTCAATACACCCGTACCTTGAGTCACCACATCGCCCTGGGGGCCAAACGTACCCACAAACACTTTGGCATGATCTTGAGTGTTAGGCGCATCAACAATACGGGCTGTGGCCTGAACGTCTGTACCAAGGGTATAACCATCGCCCGCTTCTAGTATGATAGTTAGATATTCAGGGGCCTCATTGAGCTCGTCTTGCACCGGCGCTAATTCAATCACTCGTGTATTTTGTGAACTAGGCAATATAAGTGTATCGTTAGTTTGCCCACCGTCACTGTAGGACATGGTGATATCATCCAACGAGCCCTGACCTACTACTGTGTCTGTGTTGTCCAGTAGCTTGTAGTTGACTGTAACCACTGCTGACAAATCACCGGTACGCGTGATTTTAAATTTAGCCATGTCTTGGGTGACTTCTATCGCTTCACCATCAACCACGGATAAAGAAACCACAGGCAATGCCGGCGCAGGTTCATTAGCGTCATTGTTGTCGGTATCGGTATTATCGCCAGTTGATGAATCTGTATTATCATTATTATCTGGTTGGCTATTTACCGGCGTTGAATCCACGGGCTTTTCATCACCGCCGCCACCGCCGCAAGCCGATAGGCTCAAGAGAATAAAAGCCATGATCACATAAAAGAAATATCTATTCATGATGCCGCTCCTGATTTAATAAAGGCAAGATTGCTCTGGGCAACATAAGGGCTGGGGAAATTAGTCATGGAAGGAAATAACGTTGGGATATCGGCGGGTGCTACGCCCATCCAATTAGCAATCACCGCTGAGCACTGACTGACGGATGTGGTGGGGATCCAACGGCCACGGCCATTACTGGCATCCAAGCCTTGGTCGAGCAACAAATCAGGATGTTCGCCAAACAAATGACCACCTTCGACCATACCGCCCATAGCCATAGCATGACCGCCCCACGCGTGGTCAGTGCCGGTGGTGGTTGCATCACTACCATTAGGAGTGAATGTGCGGCCAAACTCTGACCCCACAAACGTCAGCGTTTTGTCAAAATCACCAATCTCTTTCAATACATCAGCAAACGCCTTGAGGCCAGCGTTTAGCTCGGTCATCAGCTCGTGATGATCTAACAGTATTTGTTGATGGGTATCAAAGCCACCAACTCTCACATAATAGACGGGACGCTGATTATTGGTTTGACGTCTTCCTGCGATCAACTGAGCCACTGTTTTTAATTGTTTACCAAGCTTGGAATCATCTGCTACGCCTGCTTGCGCGAATATTCCATCAAAATCAGTATCGCTGGCATCCGCCACGTCAAACACGTCACCCAGGGTTGTCTGTGCCAACTGCATACTTTGATACACTTGCTGGAACTTCTCACCCATTAACTGTTTACCAGGGGTTGCCATCGCCGCTTCCATCATCTGCGCACGCTCGTTATAAAATCCCTTGAGGTTAACCAAGCCGTCTTTACTCAACACGTAAGGATTAATCAGTCCTTGCGGCGTTACTTGAAAACTATTCAGACCTGATGTAGTCAGTAATGATGATAGTGGCGCGTTAGCGTTATAGCTTTCTAACGCCTCAGCGATACGGCCGCCCCAACCACTTGAGAAGAATACGGTGGGATCACTTTGATATTGACGCTGTTGATCCGCATGACTGAATAACTGCGGTGGTAGAACTGCAGTTTTATCTAGATAAGCCTCCCGAGTGATAGGTTGAATAATATTACCCACATTACAAATGAAAGAGAGCTCACCATCATTAAACAGTGTTGCCATATCCTGACAAGCGGGATGCACGCCAAAGCCATTATACGATTCACCACCATACACTTTCACATCTGATTTAGGTGTGATGGCATGAAGGTCATCAGTTGGTAAAGCGACAATACCTCGGCCTTCTTCATAACGGTCTCTGAGATGACCAGGAGCCTTAGGTACTAGGGTATTGAAAGCATCATTACCGCCGTCTAAGAAAACAAACACCAACGCCTTGTAGTCATCATTATTGCTGGTACTACCGATAAAATTTTCCAATCCCATAGCTTGCGTCGCCACCATACTCGATGCAGAAAGAGCAACAGAGTCTTTAAAAAACTGACGACGTGTCCGAGAAAAACGAGTTTTTGTCATACTACATTCCCTAATATCGTTACTTCAACCAAATGTAAAAATTGAAAACTAATTGTTAACAATCTCACAGGAATCATTTTTTAACAATAGCCTTGCTATAAATTTCCCCTTTGCCCTACACATAAAGGGTTAACGGCTACAAAACACGATTCATTAGTTAGTGACGATTGACCAAAGGAAATAGTTGCAGATCCAATAAAAAACTTAAAACACGACATAAAAGGGGTTATCCGTTTAATAAATGTGGGAAAAATATCGACACCGCATCTTAGGGCCACTAGGATTATAAGCTAATATAACCATTACATTTTTCGACACGAGAAAACTTACATGGATACAAGCTCTCATTACCAACGCTTAGTCAATATGTACGCCGCGGCGCCCATCAATAAAATATTCAATCCAGAGTTATCAATAACCTCAGGCGAAGCACACATTTCAATTGAACTAACGCCGGAGTTACATCACTCAGCTGGCGCTGTGCATGGCTCTGTATATTTTAAAATGCTAGATGACGCGGCATTTTTTGCCGCTAACTCACTAGAACCAGAGTTCTTTGTACTGACCACATCGTTTACCACCTACATGACCCGACCTGTGTCTGAGGGAAAGATGACAGCCATTGGTAACGTTGTAAATCAAAATAAAAGCCAGTTTATTGCTGAATCCATTGTTTACGATGACCAAGGAAGAGAGGTCGGTAGAGGCAACGGCGTATTTGTCAGAGGTAAATTGCCCTTGGTGGATGCGGCAGGTTACGGTTTGTAAACGCGGTTTTCAGTAACCCATGAGCCACGCTATCCCATGGGTTTGAGCAATTGGGTCGTGATTAACTATCACAAGTCAGTGTAAAGGGTTGTGATCCACCGTTGCTCAGATATAAATTGCCACGCCCAAGGCTGCCATTGTTCACCCAAGCCTTTTTCTATTAGCGCTTTCAAATCACTATTGTTAGCTTTCGCCTGCCTAACGATATCAGACGTCACAGCTATCATTTCCCTGAAATCTTGCAGATCTTGTTTTGTGGCGCGGGCACCATGGCCAGGAATAATAATGGTTTGTGCGTCTATCATAGACAACACAGTGTCGACGTTAGCTAAATAACCCGCCACACTGCCGCCACTGTTAAGGTCAATAAAAGGGAAACGACCGTTGAAAAATAAGTCACCGGTGTGCAATACATTGGCTTTTTTAAACATAATCACGCTATCACCATCGGTGTGCCCTGCCGGTAAATGCATCACCTCAATGGTGTCTTGATTAAAATGAAATGTCACGCCTTCAGAATACGTCATTACAGGTAAATGATTGCCTTTTTTACCTGCGACTTTTAGTCGCCGCCTGACATTGTGATGAGCCAAAATCGTCACACTATTATCGTGATTTATGTGGCTGTTACCGCCTGTATGATCACCATGGTGGTGGCTATTGATAAGATATTTTAGCGGTGTTGAACTGATACTTTTTAAACTGTTTTGGATTTTGCCCGCCAGCGGTGCGAATTGATCATCAATAATCAAAATACCGTCTTGACCGGCGGATACGCCAATATTACCACCAGCACCAAGGATCATATGAACGCTGCCACGCAATGACTCAACCTGCAATTCTACGGCAGAAAACCTGTCATTGGCCGCACTGCTTGCAGCCCAGATTGCCAGCACTAAACTGAATCCCGTGAGCAATAATTTAACCATGATAATCCTCGTCAACTCGTTTAATAATTATGTTAAACACTAGTAAAAATGTATTCACTTGGATCAATCATTGAGATAACACAGTCTCCCTAAGACTTATGCTAGTCACATCCTATTACCAATCCGTTAACGCTCGCAAGGTAAAATCGTAACCTTGAAAAGATAGCACAATATGCTGGGGCGCAATTTCCACCAGTGTTAAGCTATCTTCCAGAAGGTCTCCCTCACGGTGCACTAAACCATTCAGCGTTATCCAACGCTTGCTATTTTCACTGGCGTACATATGAACGGAATATTCTAACGGCGGTATTTTTGCCAGTACTCGTGGGGGAATCTGATCAATCCTAGGCAGCGCATTGAGATCCGTTGTATTCAACATCGATGTTGCTGGTTTCGCACCTTGCTCATCTACCGCCTCAATAGCCTCGCTAAACTTTGCCAGTAATGCATCAGAAATGACGGGGTCACTGTTGTTTTGTTCCGTTTTCAAATCTGTGCTGTCATCCACATCCTCAATGGGAGCAATCTCAGTCTCAGCCGTCGTGCTAATTGGCTGTACCTGTTGCTGCGCACTGATCATCAATTGTGGTTCGGTATTTAAATTGCTAATAACACTATTTTCAGCCACGACAGCCGCTTGCGCAGGGACGTCTGTGTTTCTCTGTTCAGTCATGTCGTCCATCGCAACCTCAACGATGGGTTGTTGCTCTGCAGAGGTTTCATCTTTTGGCTCGGGTGATGGCTGCACCCAAGCCATGATTTGCGACTGATAAACACCAAAGGTACTCCATCCAGTGGCAAACAAATAACCAATTAACAAACCAAACCCGGCAAACATAGCGGCTCTTTGATAATGCTGCCAATAGACTATAAGGCTTCTACTGGCCTGAGTGTTAGCGCCTAAATAAAGACTTTGACTATTATTAGATGGTGATCTGGGTGGTGTTTCTTGCTTGGCTTCATTGAGCAACATCTGGCTGTTTGAAACCGTTACCTCAGTACTTGCGGGTTGACTTTCAACCCAAACTGACTGCACTCCCATTTTCATTAGCCACTGAGATAATGCATCAGAGAACGGCACGTTTTTATTACGTAGATTTATATTTCCAATCTGTTGACCAATATCAACGATAACCATCTCAGGCTGTAATTCTACCACAAGGATTTCTTTCATTTACAATCCTCCTAGCCAATAGCCCAAGGCAACAAACGCCAAGGTAGTCAGAACAATAGGTAGACGTTGGGCTGCCTTTCGACGTGCTGTTAGGACTTCTTGGCCAAGCACGTGCTCGGCCGCAGTGAGGCACGTTGCCACGCTCACCCGCTGGTGTTGTGACACCGCGCATAACATCAAACAGCGGTCGCAAAGTAAGTTAATAACCCTTGGAATACCCTGCGACAACCAATGTAACGCGGACTGAGCTTTAGCTGTGAAAACCGTGTCTTGTCCTTGTGCCACCTGTAATCTGTGACGTATATATCCGCTCACTTCATCTACCGTCAACGGCATTAAATGATACCTTGCAGTGATTCGCTGAGCCAATTGCCGCAGCTCATTGCGTTTTAACAAGGTTTGCAATTCGGGTTGACCAATCAATACCACTTTAAGGAGTTTTTCGCGGTTAGTCTCTAGGTTGGTTAATAGGCGCAATTGCTCAAGCACTTCCGGCTGTAAATGTTGCGCTTCATCAATTAACAGAACCGTGTTTATGCCCTGTTGATGATTTTCAGCCAAGCGTTTTAAAATACTATCGGAGTACCCTTTGAGGCTATGTTGCTGAGCACTATAGGGAATACATAATT
>JBELHI010000009.1:0-52596 GCA_042091475.1 Alteromonadaceae bacterium | reverse complement strand
TGCACAAAAAAACAACACGATGCACCAAAATTAAGCATCTAAAACAATAACATAGTATTTTAAACTCGCTACCGCACATCAGACCACGAGATAAAACACATAAAAATCAACAATTTAAAAAAATTTGTAAGGTATTTCATTTTTAGGCATTACCTTTGCTAGTTGTAAAGCAGTTAAGCAATAAATGGGAACGACAAAATGAAAACAACAAAATTAGTATTAGCGACTGTATTATCAACATTGTTAAGCGGTTCAGCGATGGCCGCCGTTGAAGGTAACGTTGGCGTAACCAGTAATTACATGTGGCGTGGTATGAGCCAAACAAATGGCGCTGCTTCAGTTTCTGGTGGTTTAGATTGGTCTGATGATTCAGGTTGGTCTGCTGGCGTGTGGACAGCTAACATCGATTGGGGTAGTGATGATCAAGCGGCTCCAGGAAGTGAATTCGATATCTACGGTGGGTATTCTTCAAGCTACGGTGGTTTAGATTACAGCGTATCAGGTATATATTACGTGTATAGCCGTTATACTGCTGATTACTACGGTGAGTCTAACTTTGGTGAGCTATTAGTTGATTTGAGCTACTCAGGTATTGATTTCGGTTTAGGCTATACTTTCATTGCTGACAGTGAGTCTCAAGAAGGTGATTTATATTACTACGTTGGCAAATCATTTGAATTAACTAGCGATTTAGGCGCTGGTGTTACTTTCGGTCAGTATGCTGGTGATGAGCCAGGTGAATATGAAGGCCACAGCTTTGTACAATTTGACGTGTCTAAAGGCGATTTTACTTTGTCTGCGGTTAAATCAAACGACAAAGGTGGTTACACTGACGAGCTTCAGCTATTACTAAGCTGGGGTACAACGTTCTAAGCAAACGGCTAACGTTGAGCAACACTCGAAAAAGACGGCGATTGCCGTCTTTTTCATCATATAACAATGAATAAAATAGGCATGGCCGGTTATCAACAGCCCATTATCTATGCTTTTTTAGAATACAGTTACAATCCTATCGCACCAATAACCTTTTAGGTAGGTCGCCATTAGTTAACGTCACTGGATTATACGGTCTCGCTTTGTTTGTTGGTTATATTTTATTAACAGTATGCATCATTATCAGCCACCAATAGTTCTTAGTATATGCCCAACAATACATATACTTTGGTACATGTTAATAATTTTTTATATTTTAAAACAATAACATAGCCAAAAAAACCTCAAACAAGTCATTATCAAGAAAAATCATTTAAAATCAACATCTTGAAAAAAAACTTACTGGTATTTTGTTTTTAAGCATTACCTTTGCTAGGTTTAAGTCAGTTTAGCAATAAATGGAAACAACAAAATGAAGACAGTAAGATTAGCGGCAGCAGCAATAATATCATCTCTTTTTACTGGTTCAGCAATGGCTGCTGTTGAAGGTAATATTGGCGTAACGAGTGAGTACATGTGGCGTGGTATGAAACAATCCAATGGTGCTGCGGTATCTGGTGGTTTAGATTGGTCTAATGACTCCGGTTGGTCTGCGGGCATTTGGACGTCAAACGTAAACTGGGGTGATTCAGGGACTGAGACTGACTACTATGGTGGCTATTCAAGTAGTTTAGGTTCCATAGATTACAGCATCTCGGGGGCGTACTATGCCTACGAGGGAGGTTCGTCGGTACAAGATTCAAATTTTGCTGAGCTATTAGTGGATTTAAGCTACGGTGGTTTTGATTTTGGTTTTGCATATACACCGTTTGCTGATACTAAAGATTATGAAGATGATCTGTTCTATTATGTCGGCAAATCTTTTGATTTGACGGATGACATTAGCGCTGGCATTACACTCGGTCAGTACGTATCTAATAAAACCGTAGATTTTACAAATTCACAAGATGTGGAGAATAGCTCAAGTTATCACGATGCACGATTTGCACAGGTCGACATAACAAAAGGGGATTTAACACTGTCAATCATCAAGGCAGATGACGATTCCGTTGGCGATGATAATAGAGTAACTGTTGCCGACCTAACGTTCACAGTCAGCTGGGGTACCACCTTCTAAGCAAAATACTGACAATAACCTATATTTTAAAAGACGGCCGTTGCCGTCTTTTTTACTACCTAAGGATGTGGACACTAGATGTGGCAAGTGATTAAGAGTGCATTGGCAAGCTTATGTGGTATTCAGTCACACTCTTCTCGCGCTAGTGACTTTTCAGGCAAGACACCACTCTATCAATTTATTGCTGCTGGATTATGCGTTCTCGCAGGACTTGTTGGATCTATTGTGTTGCTTGTTTACGTCATTGTCAGCTATTAATGGCACCTGATATAACGCCAACAACTCCGATACCTTTTTACGTGAATGTCCTTTTTGACTAATGAAGCGAGCAACCTTTAACTCTGTTAACTCAGCTTCACTATAAATCCCGCGAGTAAATTCCGTATCATGGTTACTCAATAATACCGGCACACCGCGCTTTGCGGCGGCATCCCGAGCCAATGACGCTAACTGTTTCTGTTGCTGTAAGGAAAACCCAAGAGCTGCATAACCAGTAAAGTTAGCCGTTGCGCTGATGGGGACATAGGGTGGATCGCAATAGACAACTGAGCCCTTTCTGGCTCTTGCAAAGCTTTTTCTAAAATCTATACATTCAAAGGTTGCGCGTTTTGCCTTTTGAGAAAAATACAGTATCTCCTCTGCGGGGAAATAGGGTGCTTTATAGCGACCAAACGGCACATTGAAGCCACCACTTCTATTATACCGGCACAGACCATTATAGCCATGACGGTTTAAATACAAGAATAAAACAGAGCGCCGAAAGGGATCTGAACTGAGATTAAATTCGTTACGCAATGCATAATACTCAGACTCTTGGTTATATTTCGGTGAAAACAACGTCTCTGCTTCAGCCAAAAATGCCTGTGGTTTTTTTTTGACCAGTTGGTAGAGGTTTATTAAATCTTGGTTTATGTCGCATAATAAATAACGGTCATAGTCTGTATTTAAGAATACTGAGCCCGCGCCTACAAAAGGTTCAACCAACTTTCTGCCGGCAGGAAGCTGTTGCTTAATATCGTCTACTAAACTGTATTTTCCACCGGCCCACTTTAGAAAAGCACGGTGCTTATTATTCTTCATTTACAACCGTCATAGTGTAATGCATAGCTGAGTTTTGCAGACTTGCTATAGTAATTCCTTTTTTACAACACTTACCGACTTAACGAACGGCGTTGATGTAAAAACATCCTGAGAGTAGCTAGCGATTTTCTGTCGCGCCGCGGCGGCCGACGGGTAAGCCTGATTAGCTAACACAACGTACCAATAAATCCCTTCTCTCTGCGTAGTATATTGCCACACTTTATCTAATAAAGCATGTGAGCTAATAAATCTAGCCCGCACCTCTGGGTCTGTCATCGCGGCTAATTGGATGACATACTCGGTATCACTGAGTTTTTGCAGTAATTTCTTATTAGATAATAACTTTTTTTTGTTATTAATGACGTTAGCCTTATCTGCTTGGGGTATTGTCGTGTCACTTACTACGGCCGAGCTAATAGGCGGAGTCATATCCGCCAGTGGTTGTTCTTTATTAAATGCATCTACTTTAGTCGTTTCCAAAAATGGCATATCGTCATCTACCACATTACTGACTGCCACAAGCTCAACATCCGGCACATTTTCAGCGGTTGTTTTTGTATTGTCCATTCGATTGACGGCACTGGCCCAGTTAGTCACCCGAGCATTGTCGTGATTAGATGTGTCAACATCCTCATTCCCCACATCAGCGGCATCGCGTAAAATTGCCTGATTATCTTGCTCAACGCTTATCTCCTTGACCGCTTGTGAATCATTGCTGACAACAGCGGTTTGCAAGTTGTCTTCATCATCATCATAAACCAGCCACAATAAACCGACAAAAACCGCCAGAAAAAGAATCATACAAGCCATAACTAAAAACGACTTAGAAACATTTTTAGCATCAGAGGGCAACACGTCTTGATTGTCCTCTGACATGTTTCGCTGAGCAATGCGTTTTGCCAAGCGTGCGCGATTTTCCGCTATAAGTGCATTTAACTCACTGCTATCTTGCGCGGCTAAACTGTCAATCTGCTGCTCAATAATGACACTGTCTTGGCCATAGGACTTAATCAGTTGCGACACTCTAGGCAAGCTATCAGCGGGTACAAATATGATGACATTGGCCGCTTTTTTGCATGCGTTAACTTTACTGTATAACGAGCAAATCTCTTGATAGAAATGATTAGAACCGTTCTCTCCCTGAAGTAAAAAGAACATTGAAGGAAAGTCACCTTGATCAATATACCCCTGTGACTGAGCCCACAGAGAATCTGTGGTTGCTGTAATCGTGCCTGATGATAACTGGTGAAGCAATTCGCGCTTATTGGCCAAATCATCTTTTTTGGTTTTGATAATAACCAGCTCAGCAGATTCTTCTTGGGCAACAATTATATTACTGGCCAAGCTAGCAGACTCGGCAGCACTGGGAGAAGAAACCAAGACAATATGACTACCAAACGACATCAAGTGTTGTAGCCGCTCTATTATGCTCACACTACTCACAAAACACAGCCTTTTATCGCGCTTAATAACCGCATATTAACTGAACAGATGCTTAAGTTCGTGTGTATCGACTTGATCGGTAACAATGGCTGCGCCAATACCCTGAGGAATAATAAACCGAATACGACCATCAATAACTTTCTTGTCATGTTGCATATGCTGCATAAACTGGTCAATTGTCATATTTGGAGGACAGCTAGTGGGTAACTCAAATGTACTCAACAGCTCTGATACGCGCTCAAGTTCGGAGTTAGATAACCATTGTTTTTGATGCGCTACTTTACAAGCCATCATTATCCCTGCTGCAACAGCCTCTCCATGTAACCAATTTCCGTAGCCCATTTCTGCTTCAATAGCATGTCCAAATGTGTGGCCAAGATTTAATAATGCACGCAACCCCGCTTCTTTTTCGTCTTTAGATACCACTTCTGCTTTGATTTCACAGCAGCGATAGATCATTTTTGCCATTATCTCCGGAGATTTGGCTTTAATCGCGTTTTGTTCACACTCTAACCAAGAAAAAAAGTCAGCGTCGTAAATGATGCCGTACTTAATAACTTCTGCCATACCAGAAGCGAACTCGCGGGGTGGTAGTGTATCCAATGTGTTGGTATCAATCAGCACGGCCTTGGGCTGATAAAATGCACCAATCATATTTTTACCAAGGGGATGATTGACTGCTGTCTTTCCACCTACCGACGAGTCAACTTGTGAAAGTAATGTGGTGGGTATTTGGACAAAGGGTACACCTCGTTGAAAACAGGCGGCTGCAAAGCCAGCCATATCACCAATAACCCCGCCACCAAGAGCGACGATAGTTGTATCTCGTGATGCGTGAACGCTGAGCATAAAACTCATGATAGCCTCAAATGACGCCAGGTTTTTTTTGTCTTCGCCGTCTGGCAGAATGAAATGATGTAATTCGTACTGACTGAGCAGAGCAATGATTTTGTCAAGGTAAAGTGGTGCGACTATGTCGTTCGTTACAATCACCACCTTACGGGTCAGAATATGCTGAGATAGCAGCTGAGTATCAGAAAGGATATCGCCCTTGATGTAAATTGGGTAGCTACGTTCCCCCAAATCAACTGATAATTGGTTTAACATATCTACCCCTTCCTTGATGATTATAATCCGATTTGTTGAATTATCTTGTTGGCTACATTTCTTGCACTTTGGTCGTCAGTATCAATAACATAATCTGCAACTTCTTCGTACATAGGTTCGCGCTCTTCAGCAAGTGACCGCAGTACTTGTTCAGGGTCGTCTTTTTGCAATAAAGGGCGTCTTTTATCTCGCTGTGTTCGCGCTACTTGCTTTTCAATCGTCGTTTTCAAATACACAACAATGCCGCGAGCAGACAGTTTGTTACGAACCTCTTTATTTATAATGGAACCACCACCGGTAGCGAGTACGATTCCCTGATACTGAGACAAGTCATCTATCACGTCACGTTCACGGACGCGGAATCCCGCTTCACCTTCAATGTCAAATACCCAGGCAATGTCTGCGCCAGTGCGTTTTTCAATCTCTTGGTCAGAATCATAAAATTCTAGGTGAAGTTGCTCTGCTAAATGCCTACCAATGGTACTTTTACCAGCACCCATAGGGCCTACAAGAAATATATTTCGTTTTTCGGTCATTTTACTTTTTCACACAATTCCAAAATTCGGCAGCGTAATAACGTTACCACCACCCTAATTAAACTACCTCGTTTAAAATTCGAGGCGGTGATTATCTCAGTTATTGATAGGAAGATGCAAGTTATGTTGACAAACTTAAAATTAAAAATGCAAAAATTAAGGATTTATTATGGTTGGAGTCACGAATATCAGTAGCTCGCGACGGCCCTCCACCTTTTGTTGGCTTTTAAATAAATGTCCTAAAATGGGAATATCACCCAGAAATGGCACTTTTTTCTCACTTAAGCTGACGTTATTCTGAAATATACCACCTAATACAACGGTTTCACCGTGTTCAAGATGTACCTGTGTTTTAATTTCCTGTGTATCTATGGACATTGCAGGACCTGTGGAGGTAGTGACCACATCTCCCTTGGTATCTTGTGTTATCACCAGTTCTAAAATCAGATGGTTATTTGGCGTAATATGGGGGGTTACCTTGAGGCTAAGTACTGCTTTTTTAAATGTTACCGCCGTGGCGCCGCTCGATGATGCTTGCACAAATGGAATTTCAGATCCTTGCTCGATATATGCCTCGTGCTTGTTTGACACCATCAACTTTGGTGTAGCTATAACCTCTCCTGAATTATTCTGCTGCAATGCAGATAATTCTAGATCTAATAATTGATTATCTGACAACTTTGCCATGTGGAAACCAAAACGGCCAGCGGCAGACGAAATAGGTAAATCAATGGCTAACCTGTCGCCAATCGATGGTTTGCTACCGGAAAAAGCACTTTCCGCACCAACAACAGTGCCACTAAATGCACCATCAACGCCTGAGTCCGTTATTCCCCAGCGGATCCCTAACGAATTATCGATCCCCTCTCGCACCGTCACAATTCTTGATTCAATCAATATTTGTGGTGCGGCTACATCAACTTCGGCAACTATTTTTCGTATCTTTAGTAGCCGGCTAGGTGAGTCAGTGACAATGATTGAATTGTTTCTGACGTCGACTGTCACATTTTCTTTGTCATCTAAACTATTGTTATAAAGCAATTTCCGAATAATATTCTTGACTTCGTGGGCATCAGCATAATTAATTTTTATAGTTGTTGTAACCGCATCCTCAGATTGCCGCAACTGCTCTTGCCAGGATAAATATTCCTTTTCCTGTTGAATCAATTCTGCAAAAGGCGCTACCAACAAAATGTTATTTTTAATACGCTTGCCAAGCCCTCTCATCGACAAAATTAAATCGAGGGCATTTTCCCATTCCACTTGCTCTAAATTAATCGAAATATTTCCAGATACAGAGTCAGCAACTACTAAGTTGAAACCGCGTAAGTCAGCAATAACAGTGAGAACCTGCCGTATCGGGATGTCTTGAAAATTTAATGTTACTTCATTTTTTTGACTCAGGGATTTACTGTATTTACTCAAGGGCATAAGGGGCTCGGCATTGAATTGAAACGCTAGCTCAACTCGGTTATCACGTATACTTTTGACAACTGAGTAGTTAGCATTATCACGAATACTTATCTTTAATAGGATGGTTGGGTGGTTAGAAAAGGTTTCAATTTCGTAAACAGGTTGCTGATGTTCGGTCGTGTCCAAAATATACAGCTGTTCCTTCCCCACGATAATCCGTTCGCCAGTAACCATTAAGCTATTTGACCTGCGCTCAATCTCGATATTTGTCACCGGCTCAGCGAAAGTCAACTCAACGACTGCTGATTTGGAAGACGTTGGCGAATAGTTAACATTCGTTAGGCGATTGATTTGTTCGCATTGGCCAAGACCCGGCAGGCCCCAACAAAATGTAAAAAGAATCATCAGATACGATAGTCTTAGTCTGGTCGCATGAAGGTAATATTTGCAATTAAATGCTGTCATGATTGGTCCTTTTCAGATTGAATTGTAGTGGTAATTTGAACTGTTTTACTTAACCAACAATCGCTACTCTGTTTAAAATACTCAACAACACTGATGGTTTTCTCATTCACTTTTGTCACGTAACCATAACTATCACCCACTATACTGCCTTGCTTGATTTCATATAACGTCCCGGTAGCATCAGAAATCAAGCCCCACCGCACCCCATTTGAAACAAAAAAACCTCTCATTTTTATTGTTTTTAATGACGATGTGGACAGCACATACATTTCTTTTGAAGCCGTTCGAGGTACCTGACAATTATTTTTCGTAACGCCGAATCTAGAGTCAGTGCTCAGGGATGACTTACTTATCCCCGACATGACAAAGGGATCTCTAAATGCTTTTCCCGTATATTGCCTCAACGTTGAACTGGTAATCGCTGGATAATCATCAACCGTGCTCTGCTTCTGATTTTCGATAGCATCAACATAACGCTTCAAATCGTTTATATTTGCGTTGTTACAGGCCATTGTAGAGAACCCACTAATAGTAGTTAGAAGGACCATTAGAGGCGGTGTGTTATAAATATTGTTCATTGATTTTATACATTTTAATTGAAATAATTAAACGCAACTTTGAGTGTCCCAAAGCGGTTATAGAGAAATTATGCAACGTGACAATTCTGGGTAACTTGGCTAACTGAAATGTAAATAGAGCCAAAGAATGATAATCTCCTATTACCTCAAGATTTAACGGAAACTCGGTATAAATCTCCTCTTGTTTTTCAGGTAACCACTGTATATTTTGAATGGTAATATCAAGTACCTCACCTATGGCGGTCAGATCCTCCAAAAATGCCCCCGACTGATTTGAACTAGGTAACATTTTAAGCATGGTCGCGAGATCTTTTTGATAATTCACAAGTTGTTGTTTGTACATTGGTAAATTGACTGTCAGGTCAAACTTATCTTCAAATTCACCTTTTAATCTTGACTCCGTATGTTGTAAGTTACCGAGTTCTTTTTGAAGCTCTTCAACCATTAAAAGATATCCAAAAACCAAAGTTAAAAGTAATAATACACAATAAAAAATGAATTTTTGCTTGTTACCAAAACTTACAACAAGGGTAAAAAATGGATGGCCTAAAAGGCTGTTTTCATTTGACATCAGGTCTATTCACCTTGGCATTTACCGCGCTACGTTTAGTATTTTCAACATAAGAAAAGTGCAAAATAAATTTACTTTGCTTCGAGTGCTGATTACTTTGAGTATTAACTGTTAATTGATTTATCCGCTCATCTCTCAGTGTGTCAGAGATAGAGATATTGCGTATCAGTTCAGCAACACCGGTTTTTGAAATGCTGTAACCCTTCACGGTAATATTGGTCTCCACCATGTCGAGTCTTTCTAATATGACAGACTCAGGAATTACTCCCGCTAATTCATTTAGTACTGCGGGGACTCTGTGCCTACTCACTTGTAACAAGGACACAACTTGTAGCTTTTTCTGCAATTCATGTTTGTGATCACGAACCCCAGATATAGCTTTGACATTACCATCTAGTTGACTGATTTTAGATAATAAAAAGTCATTCCTTTGACCTTGCAATTTGATCTTTTCAGCAACAATATGAGCAAATAAAAGAATCATTAGAACGCCAGTCACGGTCACCAAAGCACCTTGAGCAACGATTAACTTCAATGCCCGCTCGGTTTGCCTCTGTCGCCAATTGACAAAATTTATAGATGGCATTGATTCAGCCCCCTACTCGCCAACCCCATCGATGTTGCGAGGGAAATACCAAAGTCTTCCAGTGCAATGTTCGTGTCGTTCTTGAATAAGTGACTCTCAGGTATGGCCAATTGACATGTTATATTTTGCTTTGCTAGCAATGGAATTACTGGAGATAGCAGAGCCGATGTTCCCGACAAATACACTACAAAATCTGATGTCCATTGTATTTCCGTAGCGCACAAACCAACAGCATGGGATACTTGATGAGCAATAACGTGACTATCATGCGCCACTAGTTCAGAAATTTTTTCAGGTAAAACATCCTCAGATGAATAGTTACTAATGGTTGATAAGTGACTATCAGAACGCAATTGGACTGTACCAAAGTCATGCTCTCGAATATAAAATTCGTCCAATGAGTCAACAGCAACAAATGTGGCATGCTCGCCAGCTAAATGAAAACACGCTGTGGCTTTCCCCAAATATTTACCCGAGAAACACATTAAATAGTTCAGCAGACTAGTGGCTTCAGTATCAACTAAAACAGGCTTAAGGCCAACATCTGCTAGTAAGAATGTCCATTCCTCAATCTCAGGTTTATGTGCAATGGTGAGTAGGATATGGGTGTCGTTAACCGATTTTTTGCCACTGGTAATTTTCTCATAATCCCACATCATATTCTCAATGGCATAGGGTATGTTATTTGTTATTTCAGTTTCTATTTTTGATGCTAGGCCGGCGTCTGAAACCTGCCCCTCATAACGCAGAAATTTATAAATAAAACTATTACCCCACAGACTAATTGCGGATAAACTTGGACATTGTCGTATATTTTTTTTGATTTCTTGAAGCGCTGATAAAACTGCATTGTAATTGTGAATTTGAGTGCCTTTTATTGCCCCTTCAGGTAAACTAGAACGGTAAACATCAAGCAACTCATAGCGTTGTTGTGTGACACCCATAAAAACAGCATTTATAGAGCGTTCTGTTATGCTCAAAGATACATAACAGGGTTTTTTATACTTTAAATTTTTAATCAAGTGCCGAACGTCCATTTAATGCTCTTTTAATGTGTATGTTGTTTGCGTCTTGGAAATCATTGCAATACAAGGAATTATTGGCTGATAATGACGGTCATTTTGCTAGGATAAAAGAGCAATAAGGTTACTTAATTAATACGTTCGTATAACGTTTAAATGGTATAAATTGAGTGAGATAAAAGGAATAAGTTTGAAATACTTTCGCATATTACTGATCTTGACATTGATGACCACTGGCCTCGCTGCAGGTACTATCGTTGCGGCGTATTCTTATGTTAAAGATGACTTGCCAAGCGTCACTGTGCTAAAGGATATGCAATTGCAAATTCCCATGCGAATTTTTTCTGCTGACGGTCTTCTTATTTCCCAATACGGACTAAAAAAGCGTGTACCACTTGAGCTTCATGAAGTACCGTTGCAATTAAAACAAGCCCTGCTTGCCACTGAAGATAGTCGATTTTATCATCACCCTGGCGTTGACCCCATAGGTATTATGCGCGCTGCCGTAAACCTAATTGTAACGGGTGAGAAAGGCCAAGGCGGCAGTACACTGACCATGCAATTAGCACGTAAATTTTTTCTCACCGCTGAAAAAAAATACATTCGAAAAGTACGAGAAATCTTCATTGCCTGGCATATAGAGCAATTACTTTCGAAAGAAGAAATCATTACTCTGTATCTGAACAAAATGGAACTAGGCCATAGAGCATTTGGCGTCGGTGCCGCTGCCCAAGTATATTATGGCAAACCTATTCATGATTTAAATCTGGCGCAGATTGCAACTCTAGCAGGCCTTTACAAAGCCCCGTCTGATTTGAACCCCATAACCAACCCTGAAAAATCAAAAAATAGAAGACGGGTAGTCTTATCCCGCATGCTAGCTGAAGGCTATATTTCTCAATCAATGTTTGATAACGCTGCCAACGCACCCGTTACTGCAGCGCGACATGGCGCTAAGATAGAACTTGACGCACCGTACCTAGCGGACATGATCTACCGTGAAATGGTCGACATGTACGGTAAAGAGGCAGCTGAAACTCGGGGTTTCAACGTTTATGCAACCGCCCCTTCAGACCTCCAACGATACGCACAAGATGCCGTGCGCAGTAACTTACACGACTATGATGAACGCCACGGCTATCGCGGTCCCCACCAACAATTATGGGGTACGCCCTTGGCTATCTATCCAAAGCTTGTCGCTAAAGTAGAAGCCAATAATGACAGTACTGAGGCGCTTGAAGATAATGACAACCAAACCAAGATAGAAAGTGATATCGCTGTTCAAGGGCAACTGCTAGCTGCACCGCAAGTCGACCTTGCATGGCAACCACAAGCTATTCATGACTACCTTAAAACCCAACCAGAATATAAGTATTTAAAACCTGCCGTAGTAGTACAGGTGGAACAAAGACAGATACAAGTGCAAAACCAGCAAGGCGATATCATCACCATTGGCTGGGATGGGATGGCCTGGGCAAGACCATTCATTGACGATACGCATCAAGGACCAGCACCCAAAATAGCTGCTGATATAATTAACGCCGGCGCTTTGGTGTGGATCCGTAAACAAGACCAGCAACAATGGCAACTTTCGCAATTCCCCGATGCCTCGAGTGCTTTTGTTGCCCTTAATCCAACAACCGGCGCAATTCAAGCTGTGGTGGGTGGTTACAGTTTTCAGCAAAGCCAATTCAACCGAGCAACACAAGCCGTGCGTCAAGTCGGCTCTAATATTAAGCCGTTCATTTACTCAGCCGCATTAGCATCGGGTTACACCCTCGCCAGTGTGGTCAATGACGCCCCGATCAGCCAATGGGATAGACGTTCTGGTATGGCATGGCGTCCAAAAAATTCGCCAGAAGAATACGACGGCCCGATTCGTTTACGCCAAGCCCTTGGAAAATCTAAAAACGTCGTATCGGTAAGACTGCTGCGGGGCGTTGGCATCAACGACACCATTGATTACCTTACAAATTTCGGATTTGAAAAATCCGACCTCCCACGTGACGAATCATTATCTCTTGGTTCAGCATCGTTTACACCAATTCAACTGGCACGGGGTTTTGCAACGATAGAAAACGGTGGGTTCTTAATATCGCCTTATGTTATCGCACGAGTGGAGGATAGTAATGGCAATTTACTCTGGAAAACCGACCCGGAAGTCGCCTGTAAAGAGTGCCTTAATCAATTAGCAACCAAAGGAAATATCCCCGCCATAGAGGCCGAAACTGGGGATGAAGATACAGCGGACGCTCTACAAGCCGAAATCAATGTCGCCAACCAAACGGTTACAGAACAAAACACATTCCTGGTAAAGCAAATGTTACGTACAGCGGTTACTGGTGGCGGCAGTTGGTCAAAAAAGACAGCATGGAATGGCACAGGTTGGCGAGCAAAAAATATTTTGAAACGTTCAGATTTAGCTGGTAAAACCGGTACCACGAATGAAAGCAAGGACACTTGGTTCAGTGGTATTGGCGGACATTTGGTTGCCACGGCATGGGTAGGATTTGATGACAACAACCGTTCGTTAGGGCGTACCACTGGTAATCAATATCTAATCAATAAAAATCCTAAGCGCTATAACTGGATGGGTAATGCCATGGTAGGTGCTGAAGATGGTGCACGGGTAGCGCAACCCGTATGGATACGATTTATGCAAAACGCGTTAGAGGGTGTGGTTGAACAAAAAGATACCTTACCAGATAATCTTGTAACCGTTCGCATTGATAGAACCACGGGTAAACTCACCAATAGGACAGACCATACCAGTCGTTTTGAGTACTTTGAGCAAGGGTCTGAGCCGTTCGACTACGTGTCGGATACAGAAATGACAGATAGCTATAATCAGCAAGTCAGTCAACCGGAAATTGAAGACACAATTTTCTAATCCTCGAGTTCGGATTTTGCGAGAAAATTTGTCAAGTTATGACACTAGCAAACATACACCATGGCTGTGAAGCAGACGCTAGTATATCCGTCAGTTGAGCATTTGAGGCCGGTAATGCTGATGTAACTGCAAGTGTTTTTTGCTGTAACGTTATTGCCGTAGATCGATGATAACTGCCCAGTAAGCACTAGATAGTGACCACGTGTTGAACACTCATAACGTGTAAGTCAGTTGACCGTCACCAATAGATAAGTAGGGGGTTACAACAGGTGTTACTGTAACTCACACCTGTTGTATTCAAGGCTTGTAAATATCCACAATGGGTTTTGCATCCAGCTAAAATCAGCCCACCAGCCTTACATTAATATCAGAGTTGACGTTGACAAGGTACTCCATAGCCACCTCATCACAAGCATGTTTTTTGGGGCAAATGTCGCAATCTTTCATCACTTTTTCAGGCAACTTTTCTTTGCTGGTAAACTCAAAACCTAACTTTTGGAAAAATTTAGGCACGCGAGTTAATACAATGACTTTATCCAATTCTAAGTGACGTGCTTGCTCCAGAAGATATTGCACCATGGCCTTACCTTGACCACTGCCCTGAGCATCAGTCGCCACGCCGACAGAGCGGATCTCTGCTAATCCCGTTTCGTAAATGTACAAAGATGCACAGCCAACCACCCGCTTTTCAATCTCTGCGATAACAAAATTTTGAATATCATGGATAATATTAGATTCTGTTCTCGGTAATGTCTCGCCTTGGCTTGACCAATAATTCACTATTTCATTAATAAACACCACGTCACTCATTTTCGCTGGCCTGACTGACATGACCTGAGCTTTTTGTGCATCAAGGCGCTGCTGAACCTTGCGAATCACCGGTTGTAATGGTTGTGTTGCAGGATCAACATCAGCACTAAAGTTTTCAATTGCCGCAGCAATCTGCTGTCTTGATGTACCGCCTAATACGTGTCGCTTATCCAAACATGAATCCATTGATAGGTAGCCGTAAACATCATCTTCAATGGCTTCAGAAAACACTTTAAATTCAGCAATGGAGAATTCTTCCAAAGCTTTTTCTCGCTCAATAGCCACCAACACAATGGCTCCAACAATATGGTGAGCTTCTCTGAACGGTATATTTTTTGCCACCAAGTAATCCGCTAATTCTGTTGAATTAGAGTAACTTTGTTTAGCGGCGTTCATCATTGCATCACTATTAACCTTGACACCTTCAATGACTAAGGTTGCCATTTCTAGACATTGCTGCCAGCTGTCTAGGGCCTCAAATAATCCTTGCTTATCTTCCTGCATATCTTTGTTGTAGGCCATGGGCAGTGCTTTCATGGTCATCATCATGGCACTTAATGCCCCATAAACACGCCCTGCCTTACCGCGAATAAGCTCCAAGGCATCAGGGTTTTTCTTTTGTGGCATTAACGAAGAGCCAGATGTCACCAAATCACTTAACTCAAGAAAATCAGCTTCACCTGAGTTATAGAAGATCATATCTTCAGCAAGACGTGACAAGTGAATCATACTAATGCTGGCACATGACAGTAACTCTAATACGTGGTCTCGGTCTGACACCGCGTCTAAGCTATTTAAGGTTGCTCGTCTGAAGCTAAGATCATCGGCTAACTCATTTCTATCAATAGCATAAGCTGTACCCGCTAATGCACCAGAACCCAACGGTAGCGTATCTAATCGATATACTGCACTTTGCAAGCGCTCAATATCACGATTAAACATCTCCACATAAGCCAGACACCAATGGCCAAACGTGATTGGTTGGGCTCGCTGCAAGTGAGTATAACCTGGCATAATGGTGGCTTGCTCTCTTGCAGCTAATACCATCAGCGATTGCTGAAAGCTTACCAAAACTTCCAATAGCTCTTGGACTTTTTCTTTACACCATAATTTTAAATCCGTTGCCACTTGGTCATTGCGACTACGTCCAGTATGCAGTTTTTTGCCGAGATCACCCACCCTTTCAATCAGCTGAGATTCAACCCAACTATGGATATCTTCAGCATCAGAGGAAAGAATCGTTGTAGGATCCTCAACGACTTCAGCTTGAAGTGCCAATAATGCATTTTCTAATGCTGATTGTTCGTCGCAAGATAACACGTTAACCGAAAGCAAAGCTTTAGACCAAGCAATTGAACCAACAATATCCTGTTGTGCTAGACGGTAATCAACCGGTAATGAATCATTAAATAACTTAAATGCATCACTGGTTTTTCCAGTAAATCTTCCCCCCCATAAAGCCATTTTACTTCTCCACCTCGTTCAACGCAGCAATGCGGCTAGATAAACTATACAGACGAATAAAACCTTCCGCATGGCCTTGATCGTACACATCGTCAGCACCAAAAGTTGCAAAGTCCTCAGAATATAAACTATTGGGTGATTGTTGTTGGGTGACTGTTGCAACGCCCTTATATAATTTTACAACAACCTCACCTGTGACCTTAGTTGCAAAGGACTCTGCCGCTGCCAATAACGCCTGACATAAAGGCGTAAACCAGCGGCCGTCATACATCACATGGGAAAACTCAAGACCGACTTGCTCGCGGAACTTTAACGAAGCTTTGTCCAGTACCAAACATTCAAGGGCTTTATAAGCCGCCATCAAAATGGTGCCACCTGGCGTTTCATAGCAGCCCCTCGATTTCATGCCTACTAAACGGTTTTCAACAATATCAATACGCCCCACACCATTAGCCGCACCCGCACTATTTAACTTAACCAAGGCATCATAAGCAGACAGCTGTTGACCATCAATGGCGACTAACTCACCTTTTTCAAAACACAAATTGACATAGCTAGGTTTGTCCGGAGCATCCTCAGGATCTACCGTCATTGTCCACACTTGCTTAGTTGGCTCACACCACGGATCCTCAAGCTCACCACCTTCATGGGATATATGCCATGCGTTGGCGTCACGGCTATATATTTTAGTCAGTGACGCACTGGTTTGAATATCCCTTTCGGCTAAATAGTTGAGTAAGTCTTCCCGAGACTCCATGTCCCACTCGCGCCAGGGTGCAATCACTGTCAGTTCTGGTGCTAATGCCGCAAACGTTGACTCAAAACGCACTTGGTCATTACCTTTACCCGTACAACCATGACATACCGCATCGGCGCCGACCTGTTTGGCCACTTCAACTTGGGCTTTTGCAATGATTGGGCGAGCCATAGAAGTACCCAGTAAATAACGACCTTCGTATACCGCACCGGTTTTAACCGTTGGATAAATATAATCGGCAACAAAGTCCTGTTTAAGATCCACAATATGGCACTCGCTCGCGCCGGACGCTATCGCCTTTTCGTGTAATCCCTCTAATTCCTCGTCGCCTTGTCCCACATCCGCGGCAAAAGCAACGACTTCACAACCGTAATTCTCTTTTAACCAAGGAATGATAGCTGATGTATCTAAACCACCAGAATAGGCCAATACTACTTTTTTTACTGTCTTGCTCATATTACTCTTTCTCATCACTTAATAGGGTCATTAATATCGCACTCTGTGCATACATTCTATTCTCAGCTTGCTGCATTAGCAGTGACTGCTCACCATCCATGACTTCACTGGAGATTTCATAGTCTCTGTGAGCGGGTTGGCAATGTAAAACATACTGGGCACCACTGCGGTCCAGTAACTGTTGGTTGATTTGATATGGCATAAATACTTTCGCAAGCTCATCCAATGGTGTTGAATCACCCATTGACTGCCAAGTATCTGTATACAAAATATCGGCGTCACTTACAGCATTAATGTCTGTTGTAATTTCTACACTACCACCGTTGTGGCTAGCAAATTGTTGTGCAGTACTTACGATGTCTGGATTTGGTGCGTATCCATCAGGCGTGACAATACGTACATGGGCTCCCAGTTTTGCGCCCACAATCAGTAATGAATGGGCCACGTTATTGCCATCGCCGATATAACTTATTTTTACCCCTTTTACATACCCAAATGCTTCATAGACTGTCTGAAAATCGGCCAGCCCTTGGCAAGGGTGATATAAATCGCAAAGGGCATTAACAACAGGGACAGATGCATGTTCTGCAAGTGTTTCCAGTGTATCGTGTTGATAAACACGAGCAACAATGGCATCGGCCCAACACGACAGGTTTGACGCCATATCTTTGGATTCTTCACGGCCTGCTAAATTATCTTTGTTGGAGTCCAAATAAAGAAAATGACCGCCCAATTTCTGAATACCTATATCAAAACTTACCCGTGTTCTCAGGGAGGGTTTTTCAAAGATTCCAACCACACTTTTACCTGACAACGCCTGACTAAAATCTCTTGGTGAGCGTTTTATTGTCACAGCCAATTCAATTAAATTTTGTATCTGCTCTGCAGAACTGTGAGCAAAGTTTAATAAATCCGTTTTCATATACCCTCCAAAGGGACTATTTGAGTACCAAAAGTCTGATCTGAGATCACATCTACTAATGAGTAAGCATCCCTCCAACTCGCAATGGTCACGGGTTTTTCAATACGTTTAGCCGCGGTTAAGGCCTCCTGTACTTTTACCACCATACCACCGTCTATAACACCTTTCGTTATTAATACCTCTATTGACTGAGCATCCAGTGTAGGGATCAGTGTTTTCTGCTCATCCAATACACCAATAACATCTGACAATAAAAATAATTCTGCGTGTAATAACTGACAAATAGCGAGGGCCGCTTGGTCAGCATTGACATTTAATAATTGCCCCTCAAAATCAGCGCCAATAGAGTTGATAACAGGTAGCATATCGTTGTCTAACATCAACCTTAATAGCTTGTCGTTTCTCGGGTGTGCTCTGCCAACAGCACCAAAGCGGTGGTCAAACATCAAGGTCTCACACATTCCGCCATCAGATAGTGACAATCCTACAGGGGTAAGACCATGAGCAATCCCTTGAGCACACAATTGTTGGTTTGCTATCCCCGCAAGGGCGCCGACCACATAAGGTAATTGCTCTTTTGGTGTAACGCGAATACCGTCTAATTTTTCACTGCTGTAACCCAACTGTTGCAATAGTGTTTGTGCAATTTCGCCACCACCATGCACCAGTACTATGTCCACTTTCGACTGCAATGTCTTTATCGCAGACATAAGCGGCTCGGCATTGTCTGCTGAGGCCAACATACTGCCCCCGACTTTTACTACCCAGCAAGGCTTCATAAACAAGCTCCGAAGGGTAGACCATTATTTTTGGGTAACCCCAAACGCAAATTGGCGCACTGCAATGCTTGACTGGCCGCACCTTTAAGTAAGTTATCAATGGCACTAACAACCACTACGTAACCCAAGTTTTCCTCAACTTGCCAGTAGAGATCACAGAATCCGGTATTGACGACGTCTTGTAACTTTGGGCTGGCAGATTTTAAACGCACCATAGGATTGTCTTGATAAGCATCTAAGAAGCAACGGTCAACGCAGTCTTTACTGATGCCCGGCGCCAATTTAGCCGTACACGTTGCCAGAATACCCCGTTTGAAATTACCTAGATGAGGAGTGAAAATAACCTCTTGAGACAAATATTCACTGATTTCGGGTTGATGTCTGTGAGCAAACACGTTGTAAGCCTGTAAACCCACTTCACATACGCTGGTGGAAAGGTTAGCTTTTCTACCTGCACCACTAACACCAGACACTGCATTGATGACTGGTGGGTTATCACGGTCCAGATAATTACTAGCAGCCAAGGGTTTTAGCGCCGTCAAACTAGCCGTTGGATAGCATCCTGGGACTGAAATGACCTGTGCCTTTTTGATTCCATCAACATGCCAATCAGCTAAGCCATACACCGTCTGCGCAAGAATATCCGAATGCACGTGTTCAAAGCCATAATACTTTGGATACACTGGCAAAGATTGAAAGCGATAGGCACCGGAAAGGTCAACGATTAATGCGTGTTTATCTACCAATAACGGTACCCAGCGATGACTTGCTTCGTGGGGAGTGGCCAAAAAGATTACGTCTACCTGCTCAGCAACCTTTGCCAGCTGCGTTTCGGATATCGGTGTCAAAGGTAAGTCAACAAGTCCTTGTAAACTACCGTGTAATGCACTTAAGGGTTTATCACGGTCGGCACTGCCTTCAGATACAAATAATGAGTCCAAAACCATGCTAGGATGCGTCGCGATCAACTTAGCAAGTTCTGCCCCAACATAACCACTCGCACCAATTATACTTACCTTTACATCCATAACCCTGCCTATTCTATTACCCAGACGCGACCATAACTACACCATTTAATCTGTTATAATGTAGTGCGTATTTATGACTATTGAATGAAGAAGTAAAAACAATGTGTTTTTTTATTCCCAAACAGCTATTTATGACTGAATTAAAACATGCCAGAGCTCAAAATAAAAGTATAAAAATTCAGTTTTAATGAATAATTATGTAAAAATATTGTTACCAAAAACTTATCACCAACCCCTGAAATAACTAATCCTACTTTTATTTATAAGGTCTGATAACCCACAAAAGTGTTATTTTACAAACAACTTTGGTATTCTTCACATTATAGTTTTTGAAATAAATAGCGCGTAAATATGCAAACCACCGAGCAAGATATTATTAATGCCACTAAATCTTGGATATTTGACGTCGTCATTGGTAAAAATTTCTGCCCGTTTGCTAAAAAAGAGTGGCTTAATGACACCATTGCTTATGGCATTTGCGAGGCTGGAAGCAACAAGTATATTAGCCAACAAGTCCTGCAAGAGATACGTAGACTGGACCAAAACAATCAAATAGAGACCAGTTTAGTCATCGTTCCGAATAGCTTAACGTGTTTCTATGATTACCTTGACTGCCTCGGACTAATAGAAAACTTATTATCAAAGCATGGCTATGATGGTGTCTTTCAAGTTGCCAGTTTTCATCCTCAATATGTTTTTCATGGCAGTCAACAGGATGACGCCGAAAATTTTACTAACCGTTCTCCGTATCCTTGCTTTCATATTTTAAGGGAGCAAAGTATCTCAAAGGCAGTGGAAAAATTTCCTAACGTGGATGATATTCCCATTGCTAATGCGCAAACAGCAAAGACCTTGGGCGCTGACCATTTTGCAAAATTACTCAACGGTTATTTAAATAACACCTAAAAGTGCTACCTGTTATTACTTTACGAAATGTAAATTTACTGTAAACAGGCATTGGTTTAGGGCAGCGCTTAGGGTATTGTTACAGCAAATAATTACGGATATTAGTTATGTCATCTACTACTTTATTGCTTATTGAAGACGATGTATCACTTGCAGAGCTTCTCATCGAATACCTCAGCCCTGAGGGTTACCAAATCATTCATGCCAAAGATGGCGAGCAAGGCCTTTTTCAAGCAAAAAACAATAGCAATATCGACCTAATTTTATTAGATGTCATGTTGCCGAAAATAGATGGCTTTGAAGTGTTGCGTGAATTGCGTCGAAGCCATTTAACCCCGGTACTAATGCTAACGGCCAAAGGTGATGATTTTGACCGCATCTACGGACTTGAGGCGGGGGCAGATGATTATCTACCCAAGCCCTTTAATCATCGAGAACTATCTGCACGAATAAAAGCCATAGTGCGCCGTAGCCAAATCACACAATTAGATACGGCGTCAAAAGTCATTACCGTTGACAACATTGATATCCTTGCCAGTGCTCGAACCGTTACCTGCAATGGAAGCGAGATTGAGTTAACAGGCACCGAGTTTAGTATTCTGTATTTATTAATGACTAATGTTGGAGAACTTGTCAGTAAAGACAATATCAGTGAACAAGTCTTGGGACGTGCTCTTGCGGCATATGACCGCAGTATCGATATGCATGTCAGTAATCTACGTAAGAAAATTGCTAAGCATTGCCCAACAGAAAAAATTAAGACCGTTCGAGGTATTGGATACTTGATGATGTCATCATGAAGTTACGACAACAGCTAAACCCTTTTAATCATTTATTTGGTCGTATATTTATTGTTTTTTGGTTGCTAATACTGATGATATTGGCGGTGATGGCTTGGGTTATCGTTAAATTTAATGATGACGGACAAATGAAACCCGCGACGCGATATCAAACTGACAAACTGCTCGTGCATACCACAGCCTTACAAAAGGCTATCGACGAACAACCTAAGTTTCGCATGCAACGCATTGTAAGTCGTTCTGCAAGTAAAGAACGCACCCATATGGTATTGGTCAATTTAGAGTCGGAAAATATCATCTATAGTATGCGGGATCGAGAACGAACAGCCCCCCAGCACCTGCTGAATTTAGCTCAACAAAAGGCGCCAATGGCCATGGTATTGAGGCCGTATAACTTTATAGGCGCAAGTTTTATACAACGTGGGGAGAGCAAATATGCACTACTCGTCGGAAGAAAAACTGAGCGCGGACTACTCAAAAAAACCATTGATACCTACCCTATTATGCTTTTAATTGTACCGATAATTCTTTCCAGTATTCTATGTATGATTTTGGCTTGGTCCTTATCGCGACCATTGCGTAACTTGCGCCGAGCGGTACAGCAAATGCAACGTGGCAATATGATAGCTCACGTCAAAGTGTCAGATAGTCTAAATGATGAAATCAGCCATTTAGGCAGGGAGTTTAATCGAATGTCTGCACAAGTGGCTGATGTACTCGCAGGTCAACGGCGCTTACTTGCTGATATTTCTCACGAACTGAGAACACCACTGGCTAGACTCAATTTGATTATCGGTATTGCTAATAAGAACGAAGAGATCCCACAAAAACATTTGAATAGAATCGCAAAAGAAGCAGATCTTATCGACGACATGGTTGGTCAAATTTTACAACTGTCACGGCTTGAATCTGACATTATTTCGGTACAGCCGCAACCCGTCATGATAAAGAGCTTTATTTCCTCACTGTTAGACGATGCTAAATACGAAGCCAATGCGCAAAACAAAACGCTAACCGTTGAAAAATTTGATGATGCGCAGCTCTGTCTTGACCATAAATTAATGCTGAGTGCGATAGAAAACATTGTCAGAAATGGCATTAAATATTGCTCATCACAGGTCATCGTAACGATCACAAAGCGCCCCCCTTCAACGCTGATTATTAGTGTCAAAGATGATGGTAATGGATTATCAGAATCAGAACTTAAACACATCTTTAATCCTTTTTATCGCAGTGATTCTAACGAAAATACAAACGTTGATGGCTTTGGTTTAGGGCTGGCTATTGCATCTCGTGCCATTGAATTGCATAGTGGTGGTCTAACGGCAATTAATAACGCAGACGGCGGCTTGCAAATTAGTATTACGTTACCCACTAGTGACGCCGACAACACAGGGTAACAATAACCATGGGATAACTATGGCTAACAGTACCCGTGATAAGCTCCCCAGTCTGGCAAATTTCTGGCAGCTACATGCGCAATCTGGAACCTTTAAAGGCACTGATAATATTTCTATTGCTTACGTCAGTGTGGTTCATCCTGAGCCGAAAGGTCACATCGTCATTTGTAATGGCCGGATAGAATCTTATTTAAAATACCAAGAAGTGATCGCAGATCTGTACCAACAGGGGTTTTCCTGTTACGCCCTTGATCATAGAGGGCAAGGGCTGTCCCAACGGCTATGCAAAAATCATCAGAAAGGCTTCGTTAAAGACTTTAGTCATTATGTTGATGATCTGCATCAATTTATTGAAAAGGTTGTTTTACCGGTATCACAAACGCAGCCCCATTTGTTATGTCATTCAATGGGTTCAGCCATTGGCGCTTTGTACTTAATCAAGTACCCCAGCGTGTTTAAATCTACTATTTTTTGTGCCCCGATGTTTGGTATCGCCAGTGCCCTCAATCCAACATTCGCACATTGGCTAATCAACCAAGTTTGTCAGTTAAATAGTTACTTCAATCGCGAGCCCTGGTATTTCTTTGGTCAGAGCAATTATCTTCCAGTACCATTTCGTCTGAACCAGCTAACCCATTGTAAACTGCGCTATCAATGGTTTAAAAATCTCTATAACGAACATACCTCATTGCAATTAGGTGGCGTCACTGCTGGCTGGTTGAAAGCAGCAATTGACGCTATGGAAACGATAAAACATAGGGCACAGGACATACACCAACCTGTGCTCGTATTACAGGCTGAAAAAGATGTGATTGTCGATAATTCAGAGCAAGATATGGTTTGCCAACAGCTACCACAATGCCAAAAAATAGTCGTCACTGGGGCAAAACACGAAGTATTGATGGAAACGGATGACAAACGCTCATTAGTCATGTCTACTATGCTGGATTTTTTTAACGCAAACCAGAGTAACTGATGCTAGATATTGTATTGTACCAACCGGAAATACCACCTAATACAGGTAATATTATACGTTTATGCGCAAATACCGGCTTTCAACTGCACCTGATTGAACCCTTAGGTTTTGAGTGGGATGATAAACGGGTACGCCGTGCAGGCTTGGATTATCACGAATTTGCCAATGTGCAAAAACACAAAGATTTTGATGCTTACGTCGCCAGTGCTAAGCCCAAACGCGTATTTGCCTGCACCACCAAAGGTACCAAAGGGCACGCTGACGTGGAATATCAAACAGGGGATTGCTTGCTATTTGGTCCTGAAACCCGAGGTTTACCTGACGACATCATTTATGGCTTACCTGAACAGCAAAGAGTGCGTATCCCCATGGTAGCAAATAGCCGCTCAATGAATTTGTCCAATGCGGTCGCCGTGTTTGTCTATGAATCATGGCGTCAATTAGACTTTGCTGGTGCAACCCACAGAGACTAAAAAGCAATGATGGTGGTATTGTTAGCGCTGCTTACCAATAGCGCTCAGTGTGAATATTGCCGCCCTCTCTTGGTCGATACCTCTTATGCCCACTGTGCTCTAATAAGGCAGTGGTGTCTTGGATCATCTCCGGATTACCGCACAACATAACACTGTCAGTATCAGCAGAGATCTGATGGCCACAAACATTTTGCACGCGCTGGTTATCCAACAACGCCGTAAGCCGACCATAAACACCGTAATCAGGTATTTCACGACTCACCACGGGAACAAAACAAAACTTCTGCGGATAGCTCAATAGCCAATGTCTGATACGCTGGTAATATGCCAAGTCATTTTGGTACCTGACCCCGTAAAGTAAAAAGGCCTTGCCTTTTCTGCGCCACAATTCACCTTGTTCAAGCATAGAAATAAAAGGGCCAACACCTGTGCCGGTAGCCATCATCCAAAGATTGTGTTCATCAGGAATAACCTCTAAGGTAAACTTACCTTTGGCTTCACCACTAATTTCTAATATATCGTCAACTGCTAACGAGTGTAAATAGGTTGATAATCTGCCACCTTCAACTAACACCACCAGCACTTCTAAATGGCTATCTCTGGGTGCACTGACCAGTGAATAAGCGCGAAAAATACGTCGCCCGTCAACCGTCACGGCCAACTTAACAAATTGCCCCGCGGTATATGCAGGAAACTCGTTACATTGAATTTTCAGACTGAATAAATGCGACGTCCAATCTGTCCTCGCTACAATCTTACCCTTTAGCCACTGAGCCATTTTTACCTACTTAGCATGTAAACACGCTTTAACAGTAGAAGTTAACCTTAAAAGTTGTCCAATCAATTAAAGATGAATCTCTACCTTTAGTTATATTTAAATAACATTACGATTCGGTTCTAACCTTTGATAACTATAGTGAATCATCATAATTTTGATAGTCTTTATGATTGAATAAGTGCTTTTTCCTACTACTTTCCGTTAAATATTCTTTCATAAAGCGTTTGCCTTTGGGCGTCGAAAAATAGGGGTGATTACGCTGTAACGGTAAAAATAGAGCCCGCAATGGTGCCATCAAGTCCATGCCTTTTGCATAGCCATCATCTGTGGGCCGCAGGCGCTGGTAGCCCTTTTGAAATCTGTGTTCTCCAGTGGCATATAGGCGTCCATCAGGCACCTCCATCATAGGATTCAATGCTTCCAACATGTAATTTTTAGTACGGAATATTTGTGAGCCAGAAATATAGCCAAAAATCCATGGTCTCGTTTGTTCAGTTTTTGCAGTCAGAAAGTCTACCAAGCTATCGCCATCAAATTTTGACGATTGACTCTTATTTCCAGTTGCAAGCTCCGCAATGGTCGGTGCAATATTGGTAAAATCCATTAACTCATCGGTTAATCCTCGTGATTTAATTGCTGGCCCAGACATCACAGAGACCACTTGAACGCCACGTTCAATACCCCGAGTTTTAGCGGTAACAGCAGTACCATTATCAGACGTAAATATAATGATGGTATTGTCAGCAAGCCCTTGTTCTTCAAGGGTCTTCATCACACGTCCCACACTGTAGTCCAAATATTCAATCAGCGCATCAAAGCGAGCGGCAGTCTCTTCCCGCTTGGTTTTACCCATTTCTCCTACAGTCCCACGGAACGGTGTCGTTGGCATGCCTTTTCGCGTGCCGTGGGGCGCTACTGTTGGCCAGTACACCAAAAACGGTTGTTGCTTGTGACGAGTGATAAAATCGATGACAAAGTCTGTTTCAACATCCACACCAAAATCAGTTTTTTTGGTTTTTAATCGCGTGCCATTTTGAGTAAATGAGGGTTGCCAGTAGCGAGATGGGGTTTTGTGGTCCTCAAAGGCGCCAGTAAACTTTTCCTTGGCTCCAAGCCTCTCAGCTTCATGATCACCGGTCCATAGGGAATACTCATCAAAACCAATCACCGTATCCGTGGGTAATTGGTCACCGGCATGCCATTTTCCTGTGATCGCGGTTTTATATCCAGCTTGCTTCACTGCTTGAACAAAGTTGTGATGTTTACTGTAGACGTCTTTCCTACTGGTACCTGTCCAGATACCGTTCTGATAAACCCCCGTATTGGTTGCATATCGACCTGTCATTATCTGCACCCGAGAAGGACCACACATAGCCGTTGCATAAGCTGTTTTGAAGGTTACTCCTTGTCTTCCCAAAGCATCAATATTGGGCGTCTTTACTGCACCCGCTTGTCCATATACGCCAAATTTATCCGGGCTAACGTCATCTGCCATAATCAATATGATGTTAGGTGGTGTTTTACCTTTACTCGCCACTGTATTCACAGAAAACACACACAAACCGCATATGACTAGCAGCATCAATCCGTTTAATCCCTTCATAATCTCTCCCACTATTTACACATTTTGACTGTATAAAACGTATTTATTTGATAACTCAAAGTTTAAACATATTATTAACAAAAATCTTCCCCTAATTGATTAATTATATATAATGGACACCCCATAGAGGAAAAATGCCTGCATTAGAACAGGCCCTGTTAACAACGGAGAATAACGTATGTCTTCAGCAAACATTACGAATGACACAAACGCTACTGAGCCAACAGCCCTGAAAAAGGTTGCTATTGTCAGTAAAGAAAACTTGATTCCCTTCATTTTGGTCGCTTTATTGTTCCCATTATGGGGTTTTGCAAATGACATCACAAACCCCCTAGTTAAAGCGTTTAAAGATATCTTTATGATATCAAACGCACAGAGCAGTATGGTGCAATTTGCGTTTTACCTAGGCTACGGCATCATGGCAATTCCTGCGGCAATCTTTATTCGCCGTTTCTCATATAAGTCAGGGATTCTTTTAGGTCTTGCACTATATGCCATTGGCGCAACATTATTCTTGCCTGCAAGTTGGTACGAAGAATTCAATTACTTCTTATTAGCATTATGCACCCTGACCTGTGGCCTTGCATTGCTAGAAACCACCGCAAACCCCTACGTATTGTCAATGGGCTCACCTGAAACCTCGACGCAACGTTTGAATCTTGCTCAAGCATTCAACCCAATCGGCTCACTTACCGGTATGTTTATTGCCAGTACTTTCATTTTAAGTAATCTTCAAGTTGCTGAGTTCTACGAGCAAGAAAAAGCCGCTCATCCAGAGTACGTTGAATTAATGCCTGCAGAAGTTGATGGCAAGTTAACCCAAGCACTCGCTGACTTTGCAGTAGCGCAGCCTGCGGCCCACAACGCAATGGTTACAGCTGATTTAGAGACCGTACGTGGTCCCTATATTGCTATCGCCGTTGTTGTTGCATGTTTGTTCTTATTATTTTTATTGGCGAAGTTACCGGACACTATTTCTCATAGCGCACCGCTGACTCGTCAAGAACTTGCCAATACCTTTAAGCGCTTATTTGCTAATGCGAAATACCGTGAGGGTGTTATTGCACAAGCGTTTTATGTTGGCGCACAAATTATGTGCTGGACCTTTGTTATTCATTACGGTGTAACATCAGTGGGTCTAACCGCATCACAGGCGCAAGAATATAACATGATTGCCATGGGTATCTTCCTTGCCAGCCGATTCATTTGTACCTTCTTACTAGGTTTTGTTCGTCCGGGACAACTGCTTATGGTACTTGCTGCAGGCGGATTTGCATTGTCTCTAGGTACTATCTTTGTGGGTGGTATGATTGGTCTTTACTGCCTGATTGGTATTTCAGCTTGTATGTCATTGATGTTCCCAACTATCTACGGCATTGCCCTTAAGAACTTAGGTGATGATGCGAGTCTGGGCTCCGCGGGTCTGGTTATGGCGATTGTGGGCGGTGCACTAATGCCACCACTACAAGGTTCTATGATTGACGCACCAGCACTAATTGAAGGTATCCCGTCAGTACAAACCTCATTCGTATTACCCTTGATTTGTTTTGTAATGATTGCCCTATACGGCTACCGTGCACACGTTAAACACGGCGCTTAATATAAGATAGCATTCTAAAAAGGGACCATTTATGGTCCCTTTTTGTTACTGTCCGCCTTGGTGATGCTTTTGAATGGATTGGTTTATCTGTTCAACCTGCTGTTGCCGTTGTTCCTCACATTTCCGTTCGCTCTCAGCGTTATAATACGTACAATGTTCATTATCATTTACCAGCCTAATTGCGGACATAGACAATGTATTGAAAAGTAGTTCCGTCTTTTTATTGTCTGATCCTATGGTTACGCATCCTGATAAACTCATCGTGGTGACTAACACTAGGGCAAGTTTTCCTGTGCCATACTTGCTTAATTGGTTTTCCATCATCTTTCCTTGAGGTATAAATATTTCACACTGCTTACTCGTGTGGGTTTGAGGTCCTGATTATGATTGAAATGTATTAAAAAAGTTCAGCCCATTAGATGGTCTTGTTACGGCAACAATTAGTTTCTTAAGCCAAGCGTTTATGGTAACTAACAAGGACTGCTCTCATGGGCATTTATTGACTATTCAAAAATAACTCAGCCAATGTTTTATTCGCCGAGACCTTGATTACACCCTTTACCGACACATCATCTACATCGCTGATATAGTCTAGATACTCAGGCGCCTGACCAATGATTTTAAACGTCTCATCTAAGAGGCTGTATGACCATAACTGAAAATCGCTGTTTACCCCAAACAGGGTGTTATTTTGTAATACAAACCGCTTATCGCTACCCTGCTCTGTCAGGCCTGATATGGACCTATCCTCAGCACCACCAGATTGCCAAAATCGGTCAAGTGCATCCGTATAAATCAGTTTTCCACTCTCTGCTCTCAGCGCCCAGTTGACTCGTTTCTCATTAATCGTATTAAGTTCAAGGCTCTCTAAATTGATTTCTGTAAAGGTAGATACACCATTGATCCGCACATTTGCCAACGCACGCTGATTTTCACTGTCCCATTGAAATAATTGCACAACCGAATGCCCCAATGGAACGTGTTGTTTCGTGCCATCTAGATAAACGTGTGTGAGTTGATGGTTGGCATTTACCAATAGGCTGTTACCACCTTTAGACCAATCCATACCAGTAATATAAGTATCCATGGGGAAATTGGTGAGCTGCCTTAGTGAACTGCCCTCCATTAACCACACTTGCTCTTCACCAGAGCGCTTTGAAATAAACGCGGTAAGCTTGCCCTTGGGTTGCACCATGGCATCATATTCCCCTGTGATGGAGCGTTCCATCACTGTATATTCATTGCCTGCCGCCGTTGTGTCACTTGGCATTATTGGCATTGAAACAATATCCGCATCGTAATGCCCTTTAACCACCAGCATTCGTTTTTGACTCGGGTGGAATATGGGTGTTCCCATAGGCTCGTCTAACAACAAACTGATATTCTCAACTTTGCCCTCATATGACAGCGTAAATAGTTGTCTACCCGTACTGAAAATAAGCTGTTCTTGTAATGGCGAAAACCTAGGAGATATCTGTCTAAATGGACTTACCTCAGTTGGCAATACAATTGGATAGCTTGATATCAGTTGCCCCGTGATTGATAGCAGATTAATGTAATAGTTACCGTCTTGAGCCACACTAGTCACAGCAATCAGATTATCTTGAGATGAATAGTCATAACTAATAATGTTGCCCGCAGATACTCGAAACATTACCTCACTGGTATTGTTTTGGGGATTGTAACTAATCAGTCTCCAGCGAGACTCATATTGCTGCAACAGTAAGATATTATTGTTAGCTAACCACCTTGGATATTTGATCGCCGAGTGTTTGCACTCCATCATCTCAGTCGGTGACTGGGGTGCTTTAAGTCCTTCAGAAAAGTCCATTGTCATTAATTTATAACAGATTTTTTGTGTGACTGGTTGTGCGCAATCAGTATCTTCAATCATCACGAGTTTTTTTCCATCGGGTGAAAAACTATGGCCGTTGTATGTTGCTGCGCCCATGGTTAATTGAAACTCTTGCTGACTGACCAAGTGCTTTGCATGAAGGGTATTTTGACACATGGCATCTTTATAACGGTGAAACACAACATATTGACCGTCCGGCGAATAACTACCAGAAACTTCCTTATGGTCAGTCGCTGTTAATGCCCTTAATTCACCAAACGAGAGGATTTCAGGCTGCTTTGCACTGAACAATGCATAACAAAGCATTGCCACCAAGGTGACACTCATTACTAGATATAACTGACGATAATAACGTGTTGAGTCATCCAGATTGCTCTTTTCATCATCTACTGTCGAAACAAGATCTGAGCTCTCATCTGCTTGGGATACCATAGCCGGATTATTGCTACTTTCCTGCACAATCGGCTGTTCATGGTGCCAGACCACATCACACTCTAGACTATAGCCCTGTTTAGCATGGGTCTTAATTAAAGCATGACCATCATCACCCATCGCCTTACGCAATTGTGCAATACTGCGCTGTAAGGTATTAGGTGAAACAATTACATTTCCCCACACCCTGTCTAGCAAGGTGTTTTGGCTGACCACCAGCCGTTGCTGTTCGGCGAGCCGAGTTAATACCGCTAATGCTTTGGGTGCTAATGTTTGTGTGTTGCCACTACAACTTATTTGATTTCTGGATAAATCAACTTGAAAACGCCCCACTGAATAGTGCTTTACCATAAATCTTTATCTCTCTACCTGAGGGAAGAATCAATCCTGACTAACAATTTAGCAATGAAAGGTATCACAACCCCAAGCAAAGGGATAATTTTGATATTCAACCACCCAAGATAATTAAAAAGTCCTGTCATATTCAGTATCAAATCAGTTCAACGTCAGGTTCACATCATGAATTTATCTATAGTCCAGGTAACCTTGCATTCGTTCGTTCGGCAGGATTGCCAACCTCAATAAGGAAAACAAGGATAAAACATGAAAAAAACGATTATTGGTCCCTATTTAATAGGATTTTATATGTCCAGTTTAATGTTAGCTGGATGTAGCTCAGTGCAAACCCATCAGAACTCACTGTCAGGGCCTTATCTTGGTCAGACACCACCTGGTAATACTGCCGAAAAATTTGCCCCTAATATTATCTCAACAGACCGTTGGGAGCTTGAAGGTGTTTTCGCCCCGGGAATGAACGAATTCTATTACACCGTTGATCGCGGTATCTATGATGGACCGGATAAAACCGGTTTCAAACCCACTGTCATTGGATATCGGCAACAAGGAGACATCTGGTACCCCTACACAGAATTCCCTCGCACAGGTGAAATTGGTTTTTCTGCAGACGGAAATACCATGCACATGGCAAAGGGTTATAAAATTAGACAAGGCAATGGATGGTCAAAGCGCAAAAGCCTAGGTCCTCTGTTTGACAACAACACATTTGGGATGATGCGATTATCAGCCTCAGCACAGGGCACCTACGTGTTTGATGATTATTTGACGGACAGATTGCATGTGTCAGTTATGATAGAGGGACAGCGACAAACGCCTAGAACAATGGGTGGAGAATTTAACCAAGGAAAATGGACCGCTCATCCATTTATTGCACCAGACGAAGACTATATTATTTGGGACAGTGAGCGAGAAGATGGCTTTGGTGAAACAGACTTATACATCAGTTTCAAACAAGCAAATAACACATGGGGAAAGGCGGTCAATATGGGGCCGTCCGTCAATTCCACACAAAGCGATTTTTTCGCTACTGTTACACCTGATGGCAAATACATTTTGTTTAATCGCAAAATGGATGAGCAAGGCGATAACATAGATATCTTTTGGGTTAGTACAGATATAATTAAGCAGCTCAGGGGGCAACAACAATAGATATTATGTTGTTTAACAACCCCCATGATTAGACGTTTAAATGACCGACTTCCCGCTGTTGATATCGTCTATTTGGCCTATCTGACTACGAGTGTGAAATTGACCACTCAAACAAAAAAACACTAAAACTTGGCCAATATTGTAAACCCACTGTCTACACCCAACCCACCAAAAACACTTAAATTACTGAAATTTATAAGGTTTTATATAAAGAAAACTTGGCATTAGCTTTGCTATCTAGTGATAGGAATTAAAAGAAAGGAGAAGATAGTGAAAATTGGGATCTATTCAGTCATATTTTTGGTCTGTATCTGTGGTGCCTTGTTTAGTGGTCAAACAATGGCTAGGACAGGAAGAAAAGAAGGTACCGTAAAAATTGCCGTCTCACGTAGCCGTAAAGATGCATTAGAGTTTATTCAACGTGAGAATCAGTTGGCCGGTGAGCTTTTAATACAAGGTTATGAGACTGAAGATGATGCACATCTTGCTGCATCTCAGCGTTACCTTGACTCATCACTTAAAACTCAGCGAGAAGTTTCATGGCGTGTATATAAACGTGATAATTTATTCTTTTTCACATATCCACAGCTAGGAGAGCACAAATCTAAATTTGTAAGTCTACCCAAAAAGCTACAGATCGAGGGTACTGAATTTATTAGTGCTGGTCACACACACTACGACAACAACTACAACTTTAGCGGACAAGACTGGCGGTTAGTCACCCAAGAAAAGCGTCGTGGCCATGGAATTAAGCTTTATTTAGCTAATGCCAGAGGTGAGTTAAAATCACTTTGTCCTAAGATGGCACGCAAACGTTGGTCACATTCTATGCGAGATATGTTAGCAAAATCGTGGACAGGCACCCACATTGCGTCAGTTAGCCAAAGTTAAGGTTACCGTAAAAGCGACGGCGTTACACAAGTAACGCCACTGCAACCTTTCGCTATTGTAAGCCCTTTTTTACCTTCAATAGGCTGAAGTAACCTTTGACATTATCACCCATGATATAAAGACAAGGAACGAGCACCAAGGTCACTATCGTAGCCGTTATAACGCCATAAGCTAAAGATACCACCATAGGTAGTAAGAACTTCGCTTGTACACTTTGAGCATACAACATAGGCAATAAACCAATAAAGGTGGTTAACGACGTCAGCACAATTGGCCTGAACCTCAACATTGCACTCTCCTTGATAGCAGTAAGTGCCGACTTACCTGCTGCGCGAGCGCGGTTAACAGCATCCAGCAACACCAAATTGTCATTGATGACCACTCCAGACGCAGCCAAAATACCCAACAGTGAAAACGCGCCAAACTCTATACCGTGTAGCCAGTGACCAGCGATGGCACCGAACAATCCCCAAGGGATGACACTGAGCAATAATAAGGGTTGTACATATGAGCGAAAGGCAATGGCCATCAACATATATGAAACCAATAACGCAAGACCTTCCAGGCGCCAAACCGTATTCATGAAATCTTCTTCTTCTTGCCCTCGCTCTCCCTTACCATATTCAACTTCAGGATGACGAGCCTTCCACTTAGGCAAGAAATTTTTATACATGTCTTGCATCATACCTTGTTGATTATCCCCAGCATATTCCGCCCAAACGTTGCCTACTTTGGCGCCATTCTTACGCAAAATTCGCTGTATTCCGGGTTGCATGGTCACATTGGCAATAGACATCAAGGGTATTTCACGGCCATCACGGGTTCTTATCATCAATGAATCAAGGGTAGCAATAGATTCGCGTTCTTCACGAGAATATCGGACCCTGACACGAATATCACCACCCGATCTTGCGATACGCTGGACTTCTTGTCCAAAATACGCCTGCTTTACCTGTTTACTGACTTCTCTCAGATTAACGCCCAAGGCCTCTGCGCCGGGCTTAAGTGAAATGACCAGTTCCTGACTACCCTTGTCCAAATTGTCCCGTATCAGGGATATCCCCTCATATCGGCCAATGTGTTGTTTCAAGTCATTTACCGCGGCTGACAATGCCTCAATACTCTCAGAATGCATGGCAAAACCCACTTTAGGCTCTTTACTATTCATGGTGCTTTTGAACTCAATATCTTCAGCGTCTGGGATATCGTCTATCAGGAGTTGTAACTTGTTTGCCGCCTGCTCTATGGTGATGGGTCGTTCATTGGCAGGGACCAACTTCATGGTTGTGGTGATTCTCGTACTCCACAAATTGTTATAGAAATGCTTTACCAGCGGTCCTTTACCGAGACTTTCAACGTAGTTAAGCAACTCTTCCTGACCTTGATTCATTTGTTCAAGCACCTGCAACACCCGCTCGCGGGATGTATTAGGTGGTAGTGTTACCACTAATTTAATTTGGTCTGCTTCTATTTTGGGCATAAATGATTTACGCACAAAATTATTATCTAGAACAACCTTTGAAAGGAGTAAGATACCAACAAAAACAATCAGAGTATTAAGCTTGTGTCGCAATACAAAATCTAACATGGGCGCATAGAGTTTCTCTCTAAACATATCCATTGAATTTGAGAAGATCCGCTGAGCCTTCATAGGTTGAGCTTGATCTGCGTCTAAGTGGCGTAAGTGAGAAGGCAAAATCAGTAATGCTTCAATAATAGAGAAGGTTAATGCCAGCACCACCACAATGGATATTGCGCGGGTGAACTCTGCGGTGCTACCGGGCAAAAATGCCATGGGCGCAAATACAACCATAGTGGTCAAGACACCAAAAATAACGGGCTTAGCAACGTGAGAGGCACCAATAATGGCGGCATCATCGCCCGTGTGACCATCTTCCCTGGCCACATGGATACTTTCACCAATCACGATGGCATCATCAACCACAATCCCTATGACCATCATAAACGCGAATAGCGACAGCATATTCAGTGACACATCAAATAGGGGTAATAAGGCAAAGCTAGCGGCAAAGGCAGTGGCAATTCCTGCGGTGACCCACAACGCGACTTTGAATTGTAAAAATAATAACAACAAACAGAATACCAACACCAGTCCGGTGATAGCGCTTTCTGTTATGGTTGATAAACGGGATTGATAAGCATCATTCCAATCAGCCCAGACTGTCATTGACATCCCATCAGGTAATTTATGTTGGTTTTTGGCAATGTATTCATTCACGTAACCAGACATCTTAGGAATATTCATGTAATCCGCATTCATGATGTCAATCATGACCGAGGGTTTACCGTCAAATAGAGAGATAAAGTTTTGTTCTGCCATACCATCAACCACCCGCGCAATATCACGCAGATATACGGTTGCGCCTGATGCGTCACGACGAATAATAATATCTTCGAAGGATTGTTGATCTTCAGCGCGATTTCTTACGCTTAGCAATAAAATTCCAGACTCATCCCGCACTGTGCCCGTTGATTGACTAATGGAGCTGTTCCTTACGGCGGCAGATATTTGGTCGATACTGATATTGAACGAGCGCATTTTTTGCTGTGATAATTCAATGGAAATTTCTTCTGTGCCTGCGCCAAACAGTTGAACATTAGAAATTAACGGTAAGTTAGCAATCTCTCGGCGCACTTTCTGCGCATATTGAGATAATGTACGCTCATCAAAGTCACCTGATAAAGCAATCCTAATCATGCGTTCACGGTTGACTTTTTCCGTTACGATTGGACGTTCAATATCTGCGGGTAAGCCGTTTACGGAGTTTATTTTCCCCCTGACGTCATCAGCAAACTTACGCAAATCAACCCGTGATTTGCCCACAACAGTTATTTTCCCGCGTCCTTGGGTGGCTTTAGAGCTAATGTGTTTTACGTCCTCAACGTCTTTAAGGGCTTCCTCAAAACGGACTATAATTTGTTCTTCAATATTTCTCGGACCAGCCCCAGGCCAATTCACCGAAATATCCATCACAGCCATGGTAACGGTAGGAAAGGGTTCTTTTTCAACGCCCCATTTATAACTAAACATGCCACCCACTATCATGGTGACCATAAGTAAATTAGCCGCTATTGGATTTTTTACCCACCAACGAATGATGCCATTACTCATACGCCCGCTCCGCCAATTTTATTACCTTTCAGTTTCTGAGGTTTGGGGGCAGGTCGGTCTTTATCTTCAGATGGGACGGGCAACGCTGTGCTCTCAGGTACAATGGTACCCTGACCGTCCTGAGACAATGTTGGGCGGTTTGGATTAATAGCTCTGACCGTCTGTCCTTCGACGGCCATTACCAAAGCTGACGTGACGACACGTTGTTTACCCTCTACACCCAATACCACGGCATGTTGATGGTTACGACTGATCACATCCACTGGCACTATATTGAGGCTGTTATTTTTATCAACTAACCACAACTTGTTATTAGTGCGAATTGCCTTTCTTGGCACGGTCACCGCATTATCAACCAACCTACCCTGTATTTCAGCATCCACATACATACCTGCAACAAGGGGCATTTGGTCATTGCTGACATCGTACGGATGGTTAACATGCACGACGGCATACATGGTTCGCGTGGCACGCTCTAAGGCGCCTTCTGTACGGACAATATGGCCTAACCATTGACCTTGTATTGCGCCTAACATGGTAGTCAATGTCACTGGAAATAAAGATTCCTCCGGTGTTGAGAAGTAATTCAACGGTAACCCCAATTGCGACAGCTCCTCGCCTCTTAAGGGAAGTCTTATCTCCATCTCAGAGGTAGAGAACAAATTTCCTAAGACCGTAGCTCGGGTAATAAACTGCCCAACAGCAACATTTTCCGCACGAACCATACCGTCAAATGGTGCAATAATTTGCGTTCGTTGTAAATTGAGTTGCGCCTGCTTCAATGCCGCTTGGGCAGAGGCTAAATCAGCTTCTGCTCTTGATAACTGGGGTAGCTTTTTAGCAAGAGGCGAAGCATTATCACGGTTTAATAAGGTCAGTTCAGCAATGGCATTTGCAGACTCCGCAGTAATACGCTCGAGGGCTTCTTGAGTTTGTTGTACTTTAGCTTGGCGTTGAATAACCAGTAATTGGTAGTCTTGAGGATCTAAGGTAATTAACACATCACCCTTGGTAAATGAACCACCAGCGACGAAGGTGTTAGATACCGCTGTGACACGCCCCTCAACTTGAGATCTTAACTGTATTTCAGCATTCGGTTGTGCTTGCCCTTGAGACTCAACCAACAGCCTTGTCGGTTTTGCAGTTACGGTTTGTACAAACACTTTTACTTTCTTAACCTTGCGCTCTTTCTCAACGGGTACAGGCTTCAATACTTCCAGCAACCACCAGAGACCTAGCAGGCTAATCACTATGACAGCACTTGAGGCAAACCGCCAAAACCAGGGAATGTTACGGGAAATAGAAGAAACGGTCATTTGCTGTCCTCAATGGGGCCAATGGCTAAAATTAAATTAATACGGTTGCGTAATTGACTCACAGACAAGCGGATCAGATCTGTTGATGCATTTAGCGTGTTGCGCTGGGCGGTAAATACTTCAAAACTAGACACGAGACCCTGCTCATATTGTGCAAGAGTACTAATTTCCACCCGAGACGCACTGTCATAAGCAGCCGTCGCTGCGTCGTGTTGCTGAGCTAATACGGATTCATTGTTATACAGATTTTCAACACTTTGCCACGCTTGTAACAAGCTAGAATAGAAACTATTTTGTGCAATCTCGGCTCGCGCCCTAGCTTGTTGACGTTCAACTGTCAGTTCTTGCCGATAAAAAATAGGCTGGACCAATGATCCAGCGACTGTTGTCAACCAAAAGTCAGGGTCAAACACTTGAGAAAGCTTGCCCTCACGAACTTTTACATTGGCATCTAAGGTTAAGGACGGTCGTGCATTTTTCATACTTGCCTGCCAACGAAAGCCAGCTGCCAGTAAACGTGCTTCTGCCGCACGCACATCCGGACGGTTTAATAACAACGGCGGATTTAACACCGATGCAGTTAAAAGTCCTAGTTCAGGCATAGTCAGTGGAAGTGCAGTTTCCGTTGAAGGCATACGCCCCAATATCAGATTGAAGCGTCTTTTCGCTTGACTCAATTTGAACGACGCCTGAAGGCGATCACGTTTTAACTTCATTAATGCCAAGCGCGCATTATCAAAGCCCGTTGCTGACGTTAACCCTAAATCCACACGCCGTCCCAGCATGCCTAAGCGCTGTCGCTGATTACTATAGTTTTTATCAAATAAATTCAATAATTGTCTTTGTTCTAATATATCTAGCCATGCACTCAATACCTGCCCATGCACAATTAAGTTAGCCGCCGCAAGGTCCCATTGGCTGGCCCGTGCTGTCTGCTCAGCAGCGGCGGTTAAATCGTCGAGCTTACCCCACAAATCCACCTGCCAGCTGACAGATAAACCTAGGGCAATATTATTATTGCTACTTCTAATATCATTGCTATTGAGCGTCTGAAACGCAGACGTGCTGGCAGAAGCTTTTACTGAGGGCAAGGTGTTTCCCGTAGTAAGATAATAATCACCCTCGGCAATAATCCGTCTTTGCTGGGCTACAAATAGACTTAAGCTATCTTTGTTACTCTGCTGTAACACCTGATAAATACGCTCAGGGAGTACAATACCCCACTGTTTAGGGTCAATTTTTGTGTTCACTGATGAGTCACTGTCAATCATTTCTGTAACGATGTCTCGACTGGGATGTAAAGTGTCAAACGAGGGTGAGGCGCACGCCCACAATCCAGCGGCAAGTGCGAGTATCGTCGTTATTTTACCAACCATTGGGAAAGCTAATTTCACCGTGTAAATCCTTTATTCAATACAGCCTGTCATTATACCCGTCGCAGATAAGATTAAACCTAGACGCAATTGTAAATCTTTGTAAAGAGCGCAAATAGACAAGTCCTCTGTGATATCGTTCTGGCTCAATCACATCGCTATTGTAAAACAATCTTTATTAATAAAAAACACTTTTCACTTAACAAGTTTTTAATATAGAATGCGACATCAACTAACATATTAACCGAGTATTTTCTCATATCGTCAAACGTGAGTGAAAACAGAGAGATATACCTTATGCTATCAAACACCGTTAAACAAGACAGCCATCTTTGCCGTGTTACAAGTAAAGCCGTTGCTACTGCATTGGCACTGACTGGACTGATCTTTTCAGCGTTTCTGCACGCTGCAGACAAGCCTAACTTTTTAGTCATTATTGCTGATGACCAATCTATCGATACAATTAGTGCCTTAGGTAATGACCGTATCACTACGCCTAATTTAGACAAATTAGTAAGTCAGGGAACCACCTTTACCCACGTGTTTAACCAAGGCTCTTGGTCTGGTGCGGTATGCGCGCCGAGTCGTCAAATGATTAACACTGGGCGCAATCTTCACTTCACCGGCTTCCAACCTAAAAACGGCAAAAGCACTAAACATCCGTTGTGGGGTGAGACATTCCGTAAAAACGGTTATGAAACCTTCATGACAGGTAAATGGCACGTTGGCGCAGATGCCTTAAAACGTTCATTTGACCTTGGACGCGCAGTACACGAAGGCGGGATGCCACGCCTATCCAAAGGTGGCCAATGGAAGCCTTGGCTAACTGAATTCGGTGACGGTATCGAGTGGACTACAGAGCAGAAAAATCAACACACTAGCGTAGCCTTTGCTGATGCTGCAGTTAACTACTTAAACAGCAAAGACAGCCGAAATGACAAGCCGTTCTTTATGTATGTTGGTTTCACTGCCCCACACGACCCGCGTCAATCACCTCAAGAATACGTAGACCGCTATCCACCTGAGAGCGTGTTGTTACCTGAAAACTACATGGACATGCACCCGTTTGATGATGGCGACTTCAACAACCGTGATGAAGCCCTAATGACATTCCCGCGCACCAAACATCAAACCAAGGAATTCATTGCCGAGTATTATGCCATGATTGAGCATATGGACGCTGAAATTGGTCGTATATTTGATGCCTTAGAAGCGTCTGGGAAAGCCGATAATACCTACGTAATATTCACAGCTGACCACGGGCTTGCTGTTGGCAAGCACGGTTTAGCGGGTAAGCAAAACTCTTATGAACACAGTATCCGCGCGCCGTTTATCCTTGCGGGTAAGAACATACCTGCCAATAACAAGGTTAAAGGCATGTTCTACCTCAACAGCTTGTTCCCAACGACTGCCGAACTCGCCGGTATCAGTACCCCTGACACCGTTCAAGCAGAAAGCATCGTACCGTTAATTACTGGCCAGAAAGAAGTCATGTACAACACAATCTACGGCAGTTACCGTCACTTCCAACGTATGGCCCGCAACCAGCGTTACAAGATGATTTACTTCCCTATGCTTAAGAAGACTGTGTTGTTTGACTTACAAAGTGATCCTTGGGAAATGAATGATATCTCTGCACAACCGGGCAGCGCTCCCATCATTGCTCAGCTATCAAAAGAACTTGAAAGTCTTAAGGAAATGACGGGTGATCCCCTGACTAATGACGATCCAATTGGCAGTTATGCACCGTTTATGTTGCGCGTTGATAAGAAAAAGCAATACGATGCAATCAAAGCTAGATTACAGGTGAAAGGTTAGTCTAAACAGCGTTCAACCCTAACTAAAAAAACCACTGCACGTGTGAGCGTATCAGTGGTTTTTTATTGCCTTGAAATAACTGAAAAACCTTATCTTAAGAATATGTTTCAATCATCTTTGCAAACACAGCGTCTATGCCAGACGGATCAATATCATTAATACCTGCGGCTGCGGCACGGCCACCCCCGGTGGCAAACTGACTGCAAATATCGCCAGCGTACTGCTTATTATTAAGGGGGGCTCGTAAACTCACGGTATATTGACCATGGGCATTATGAGTCACTATGGCGTGGGCAGTATCTGGGGACTGGTTGGCAAGCTGATTGGCGTAAACACCTGATATGCGTCTTGACCATGGGGCATCGTTTAGCAGTAACATACGGCACTTGGGTGCATCGTGTAATACCGTACTAGACCCAGCTAGCTTTATATCCTGCTTATAGGCATCGGTGAGATGATGTATTGCAGACGCTTTATCGTTAAGCACGTCCCACGGTTCATCATACTTGAGCAACTGTTCAAATAAATCAGCAGGATGATAATGCAAGTCTTCAATGGTACTGCCATAGCCATTGTAATTGACTATGACACCAAGTTGTTTGCAAGCACTTACTTGCGCTTCAGTTAACTTTAATAATGCTGCCTCGGCACGGGCTACTCCATCCAAGTTGTCACCAAATGCGGCCGCTATGGCCCAACTGTGATACTGTTTTTTCAGGTGTTTACTGACAATCAAACTCGTGCACGCGGTGGCACTGGTATCAATCAAGGTCTGTAAATGGGGGGAATCAGGGATCGTGCCGGTTCTGTGGTGATCGGCATAAAACACCTTCACAGATTGTGATAGTAAAGTTCTTAAAGGCTGTTGGTTTTTCTCCATGGAAATATCCAACACAGTAACCGACTCTGCAGTTTTAACCTGTTGTAATAATTGAATATCGCGCTTAACACCAGTAATTTTAATACTGGATTTTGGCGCCGCCTTACGCAATTGCAATAGGGCTAATATACCATCGGCGTCACCGTTAAATACATCGTAATGAGTGTTAGCCATAGCGTATCATGCCTCCTTAATAATGCCTTTAGACACCAAAGTGCGGATAATACTCGGCACAATGTCTATTGTGCTCACACCATCATTAATTATATGGACATCTGGGTTTTTAGGGGCTTCAAAGGGTGAATCTATGCCGGTAAAGTGTTTTATTTGGCCGGCGCGGGCTTTTTTGTACAAACCTTTCGGATCTCTTTGTTCACATACGGATAAGGGCGTATCCACAAACACTTCAATATAATCATCAGTGAGCAGCTCACGTACCCGTTGACGGTCTTTGTCAAACGGTGAAATGAAGGCAGTCAATACTACAATACCCGCATCACACATCAATTTTGCGACTTCACTCACACGGCGTAAATTTTCTAACCGATCAGCATCACTAAACCCTAAATTAGCGTTAAGTCCATGACGTACATTATCGCCGTCAAGTAAGTAAGTGCGTATACCGTTCGCTACGAGTGTCTGCTCTAATTCATTAGCAATGGTACTTTTACCTGAGCCACTCAAGCCACTAAACCACAGTACCGCACCTTTATGACCTTGCGTGTGTTCTCGTTGTTCACGAGTGACTGTCTGTTGGTGCCAAACAATATCCATTACAACTCCTAGCTAAACGGGAAGAAAATCGGCAGTGTGTACAGTACCACGGCACTGTAAGCTATGGACAATGGTAACCCTGCTTTAATAAAATCACGGAACTGGTATTGCCCAGCATTAAATACAATCAAATTGGTTTGATAACTGTATGGGCTGATGAAAGATGCACTGGCACCAAAAGCTACTGCCATAACAAATGGCATAGGGTCAACACCTAAACTCATAGCCACACCATAACCCAAGGGGAACATAAGCGCGGCAGCAGCATTATTGGTAATCGCTTCTGTGATCATTAGGGTAAGTAGATACATAGTAATCAACGCGGCATAAGGAGAAATTTGCTGATGCTGCAACATCCAATCTGACAATGCAACGGTCAAACCTGCCCCCTCAAAGGCATTGGCTAACCCCAGTGCTGAGACAATGATAACCAACAAGTCAAATGGGAATCTGCGTTTCACCTCTGCCGGTGTCAGCACCTCCGTCAACATCAGTACTGCTAAAAAGAACAATAACCCAACCACTAAAGGCACCATGTTACTTGCAGCTAATACTATAACACTCGCAAACCCCGCTAATATACTGACTTCTTGCCAACGCTTAAATGGTGTTTGAACGGTATGCTCTGTGACAAAATAAAAGTTTTTGTCGAGGTTATTTCTTGAATCAAAATCACTACCCGTTGCCAACACTAAGCGGTCACCGATTTGTAGCTCAATCATGCCCAGTTTGCCAGATAGTTGGCTGCCGTTGCGATGAATAGCCACCACCGCAGCATCGAAGCGAGCCCGAAAGCCATTATTCTTCAACGTTTTTCCCACCAGATCAGACGTGTGAGTGATAATCACCTCACGTAAGTTTGAACGCAATAAGCCATTGCTGTGTGCAAATAAAACTAAACCTGGAAATTCATTTAGCTGCATTACCTTTGACATATCACCAGTGAATATCAGCCGATCATTTTCAGCTAACCTGTGGTGAGGTCCCACCGGCGCAACAAGGGCATCATCACGTACAATTTCCACCAAAAACAAGCCATCCAAATCGCGCAAACCGTTTTCTTGAACGGTTTTACCAATCAGTGGTGAGTCTTTGGCAACCGTCGCCTCTGTTAGGTAACTATGGGGAGAGGCTTGCTCGGTGCAAATAACAGGTAAAAAATGACTGACCACTACAATGACGAGGATACCAATACCGGTCGCTGCTAAGCCCACGGAAGCAAAACTGAACATAGATAAACTATGCCCGGTTTGCTCTTCTAAGAAGCTATTGATTATTAGGTTCGTTGACGTCCCTATCAAGGTAATGGTGCCACCTAAAATTGCCGCATAAGACAAGGGTAATAGTAGCCTAGACGGCGCATGCAATTGGCTCTTTTTAATAACACCAGATAAGGTAGATACCACCGCGGTATTACTTAAAAAAGCCGAACTAGCGGCGCTTACCATGATTAATCTGATTAGCGTAAATAGGTAGTTTTTGCTAATGAACCGAGATGAAAAACTGCGTAATAACGCAGTTTTTTCTAACGCCAAAGAAACGGACATCAATAACAGTAGTGAGAGTAATCCTTGATTGGCAACGTTGTGGGTTAAGGTGTTAGTGTCTATAAATCCTAGTGCCCAACACAACAACAACGCACTGGCAAACAATCCAGCGGGTCTTACAGAGGTGGCAACCAGTGCAGAGACCAGTGCTAAAATCACAATCAGGTAAAGCATGTGGTCGCCTATCATCATTTACAGCTTGCTAATGTCACGCGCATTCCAATGGGGAAAATGCTTCCGGACAAGAGCGTTAAGATCCCGCTCAAACTCACTGAATTGGTGGGTGGGTTTAGCAGTATCAACGCTAGCATCTGATATCATACCAGCGGCAACTGTGCCGTTGGATAGCCTATCAATCAAAATAAATGAACCCGTCTCACGGCTTTTTTGATAATGGTCGACGACCACGGGCTCCGTGGTTTCTACCGTGACTTGGGCAATTTCATTAAGTGAAAGATTGTCTGCTGGCTGTTGTTTTAAAGTATTAACATCAACCCCGTAATCAATGCCCACAATCCTTGCGGTGGTTTTTTTAGCTGATAATTTGATCAAATATTCCTGATTGAGTTGTAAGCTTTGTTCGTTCATCCACACCAAATTGGCAGTGAATCGTGACGTGCTTGTGACCTGGGCGTCATGGGCAACAATCACATCGCCACGGCTAATATCTATTTCGTCTGTAAGGGTCAGGGTAACCGCTTGCCCCTGACTTGCCTGCTTTAAATCACCGTCAAAAGTAACAATACTGGCCACGGTGGACTGACTACCAGAGGGCAGTACCGTTATGGTTTGTCCAACAGTAAAAGTGCCCGTTGCCACGGTGCCCTGATAACCTCTGAAATTGAGATTTGGGCGTGTCACTAATTGCACGGGAAAGCGGCCGGCTAGATTGACATCATCCTGTTGCGGTCGCAAGGTTTCAAGTAACGGCAGTAGCGGTTCCTCTGTATAATAATTCATGTGCTCAGAACGATTAACAACATTGTCGCCCTGCAATGCAGAGATTGGCACAAAGCGTATGTCCTCAACCGCCAATTGTTCGGCAAATTGCAGATAATCTTGTTTTATTGATTGGTAGACCTGTTGTTCATAATTCACCACGTCCATCTTATTTACCGCCACAACAAAGGTGCTAATGCCCAAACAGTCACACAAATAACTGTGACGCTTAGTTTGCACTTGAACACCGTGACGAGCGTCAACAAGAATAATCGCAACATCACTGGTAGAGGCACCAGTGACCATGTTGCGGGTATATTGTTCATGACCGGGGGTGTCTGCAATGATGAATTTTCGCTTCGCGGTTGAAAAATAACGATACGCCACATCAATGGTAATGCCTTGCTCACGCTCAGCTTGTAAACCGTCTACAAGTAACGCCAAATCCAAGGCTTCACCGGCGTTGCCTACTTTTTCATTGTCTTGGTGAAGTGCAGCTAACTGATCTTCATAAATTTGATGGCTGTCATGTAGTAAGCGTCCAATCAATGTTGATTTTCCGTCATCTACACTACCGCAGGTCATGATGCGCAATAGGCCTTTGTTTTGCTGTTGCTGAAGGTAGTTCTCTATACCTAAAGCCTTAACTTGTTTAGCAGTATTCATTAAAAGTAACCCTCGCGTTTTTTCTTTTCCATTGAGCCTGATGAGTCTGAATCAATTACTCGGCCCTCGCGCTCTGATGACGTAGAAAGTAGCATTTCTTCAATGATTTCAGATAATGTGGTGGCGGTAGACGCAACAGCACCTGTTAACGGGTAACAGCCCAAGGTTCTAAAGCGCACGGAGCGCATGTCTGGCACTTCGCCTTTGGCTAATGGCATACGGTCATCATCCACCATAATCAGAGTGCCATCACGCTCAACTACCGGCCGTGGCTTGGCCAGATACAAGGGTACAATATCAATATTTTCCTGGTAGATGTATTGCCATACATCAAGCTCAGTCCAATTAGACAAAGGGAAGACACGGATGCTTTCGCCGGGATTTACCTCACCGTTGTAGTTATTCCACAATTCTGGACGTTGATTTTTGGGATCCCAGCGGTGGTTTTTATCGCGAAATGAATAAACGCGTTCTTTCGCGCGGGATTTCTCTTCGTCTCGACGTGCACCACCGAATGCCGCATCAAACCCATGGGCGTCTAACGCTTGCTTTAGCCCTACGGTTTTCATAATGTCCGTATGTTTAGCAGAGCCATGCTCAAACGGGCTGATGTTCATCGCTAATCCATCTGGATTTTTGTGGACAATCAAGTCAAAGTCGTAATCTTTAGCAACCCTATCGCGAAATTCAATCATTTCCTTAAACTTCCAATTGGTGTCTACATGCAACAACGGAAATGGTATTTTGGCTGGAAAAAACGCTTTGCGCGCGAGATGCAGCAACACAGAGGAATCTTTACCAATGGAGTAAAGCATCACCGGATGTTCAAACTCCGCCGCAACTTCTCTGATGATTTTAATACTCTCAGCTTCAAGCTGCTGTAAGTGAGTGAGTGACATGGTGATGTGCATACCTCGTAATAACTACATAGGGTTATAAGTTACTATATTCTCAAATGCAAGGATAATGCGATTGAGTTATTACATATTTTTATAAGGCTTATGGGCATCCATCCAGTTTTAATTTTTCAGACATAAAAAAACCGCTGCAATGAATAACAGCGGTTTTTATTATATTCACGTTATCCCGTGATTAATTAAATGCTTCTTGTGGCTCTTCAAACTCAATCTTAAAGCCGTATGCGTGGTCACCCACTTTCTTAGAAGGCATAGTGATTTCTAGACCGTCACCGGCTTGAACCCACTTAATGTCACCATCAAAGCCAAGCATGCTAACACTTTTAACTGGTGTTAAACGGTGGTTGGTTACCGTCATATTCGCAATGGTTGTCACCTTGTTCTCACCCGGCCAATCTAACACGTAAGCATAGACATAACCGTCTTTGGTAGTGAAACGAAGATCCGTTTTCTTAAACGGTGAACGTGTCGCCTTATGTGGTACTTCGTTAGTGTGACCTTCCCCAAAGATATACCAAGGACGCGAACCGTAAATACCTTCGCCATTCGCTTTCATCCACACGCCCATACCCTTAAGTACTTCGGTCGTTTTATCATCTAATGTACCGTCTGCTTTGATTGGAACATTTAACAACATGTTACCGTTCTTACTAACGATATCTAGCATCTTATCAACAACCATGTTGGCATCCATGTAACCATGTGGCCATTTGGTGTTGTAACCCCAAGGACCAATGGAATCATCTGTTTGCCATGGCTCTGGAAGGATGTGACTTGCCTTTCCACGCTCATAATCAAGGGTGGTCATGCCATCCGCATGAAGACCTTGCCAAGGGCGTGCTTTAGTCGCCATTACTGCTTCTAGTTTGCCACCGTTGTTCTTGAGGCTTGTGTTATACAGGTGTGAGATAACATCCATACCTGTTTGACCCGCATCATCGCCACGGAATGGTACTGAGCAGTCAAAATAGAAGTGATCAGGATCATATTTCTCAATCAAATCTTTCATACGTGCGGCCCACTGATCACGCCACCACTTAGGTGCATTTTCTGGTGCACGTTTGTGTGTATCGTCGTGTTTAGGGAAATAGAAACCGTCATATGCTTCGTTGTCGCCATCGTAAGGAACGCCCGCTTTTGGACCTTTCTTATCTGATTGGTTTGCCATGTTCATCCAGCTGTAAGCACGAGATAGGTGAGTTGTTACACCAAAACGCAAGCCGTGATGTTCCGTTGCAGCTTTCCACTCCCCGGTAATGTCGCGTTTAGGACCCATATTAACGGAGTTCCACTCGTGGTGCTTTGAATCCCACAAGTCAAAGTTGTCATGGTGAACAGCGGCAGGAGAGAAATATTTAGCACCCGCTTCTTTAAACAAGCCAACCAATGCAACAGGATCCCATTTCTCGGCTTTCCACATAGGAATAAAATCTTTGTAACCAAACTCAGATGGGTGGCCGTAAGTTTCTACATGGTGTTTGTATTCAGGAGAGCCTTGAATGTAGAGCTTACGCGCATACCACTCACCGCGCTCAGCGACTGAATAAGCACCCCAGTGCATGTAAATACCTAATTTAGCATCACGGAACCATTCAGGCGTTTGATACTGCTGCAGTGACTCAACAGTGGCTTCAAATGAAGTTGGAGTGGTCGGTGCGCCTTCAACCGCAGCAGCTACATCTTGATTTGCTGTGTTGTTACACGCCATTGTCATTGAGGCTATTGCTAGCCCCAATGCTAGGTTTAATTTAGTTTTGATCATCATATTACAATCCATAGCTTTTGATTTTTATATATAATACTCAGCCTGACGATCAATTCAATGTATTTGTGTAAAGATTGTGTAAAGCTAATGTCTGTTGGGCTTTAAATTCGCACTGGTCAAACCAAATTTCTTAGGATCACGCATCACATCACGAATGGTGCTGTAATGGGGGAATCGCTTCCAGCTAAAATCCTTTTTATCACCCTTTTTAAGTTCTGTTTTAAACCGCACCAAGAACGTCCAGTCGCTGCGGCCATAGTGGGCAAGTCCCCAATTGAAACCTTGACCATCTTCGGGATCATCAAATTTATCTGCAATGTAAGCACCACCAGCCGGGGGTAAATCTTCTAACTTACTCATTACTTCAAAATTAACCCCATCTTCTGTGTATTGCACAGTATCTTTTTCTGGACCAGCCCAATCTACAATAGCCGCAATCCCCTTACCCCAAGGCCATACCCAAATTTCATGTCCGCTATTAGTAATCGGATTAAGTGGACTCTTAACATAGGGACCTTCTGGATGATCAGCAATGGCTACGCCCCATTTGGAGTCGGCCCACATGGCGTCGCCAATTCCGTGGCCTTTGTAGTACAGCCAGTATTTTCCCCAACGCGGAATAACCGCCGGATCGTGGACCATTCGGCTATCCCAGCTGCCATCTTCAACCGCAACTAAACGGTTTTCCCATTTAGGGTGTGGCTTCCATTTACCGTCTTTTGTTGGCTCTAGAATGGGTTCAGGTAGCTTTTTCCATGGGCCATCAGGCGATGAGGCTTTTGCCATCGCGACCACATTGATCTCATAGCCCGTTTTACTTTCTGCTTGATAGGTTAAGTAATAATGGCCATCAGCCACTAAAATATTAGTCGTAAATACACTGTAATCGTCATATTCGCCGTCTTCGCCACGAGTGACCGCAGCCCCCTGCTCTTGCCAAGTAGCACCATCTTTACTGGTAGCGTACCAAATATCAGCATTACCCCAGCTGAGCTTGGTATCCTTGGTTTTTGTGTACCAAACATAGTAGGTATCATCTACCTTAATAATTGAACTGGGATCACGCCTGTGCACGCCCGCCTCATAACCTAAACCAGCGACAGGCTCGTAGCTGAATCGCGCATACAACGGATTATCACTGTCATCCATTTTATGACGTTGCATAGCTGCACTTTTTGTCACTGGTTTGGTTGAACTTTCAACTTTAGAGCACCCCGTCAGACTGCTACTCAGTAAAACAGCTGCGCACAAAGCTATAATTGGTTTAATCATAAAACTCGTCCCTTCACATCAATATTGTAAATTGTTAACGATATGAGTGTATCGCTTTTGACGTAGCATTCAAAGGGAAATGTTAACAAGAATAGTGATTTATGTTACTTATAATCACTAAAGGCATCATAACGTCAAGTTATGGTAAACCTCCGTACTTTCGAATTTACACAGTCTGCAATAGTCAGCCCTCACGCATAGGTGTAAGTGTTATTTAATGGAGATATGTCGCCAATCCACAGTATTTTACGGTAATGGGTTTAGCTATTATCGTGGGGTAGTGAGCGATTACCCTTGACAGGTACACCTTTAAATCACGTGGTAATAGCTACTACCGCTGAACAAAATTTCTTTTAGTAAATTGATTTTACAATTAAAAAAAGGGACCTTATTGGTCCCTTTTTTGCTATCACCCCACGTCATTGGATGACTTATTTTTCAATAATAAACTAAACCCATTACTCGGGGTTAAGTTATATTATTTCGCGTCAGCGATTTTCAATGTCCAGATGTATTGTGACGGCGCTTTGCCCGGCACAAATGTTGGTAATGTGACTTCAATGCCACCTTTTACCTTTTTGTAGCTCAATGACTTATCATGACCAAGCATTGTCACACCCGTGTCTGATGAAACCGCAATGTCTTTGACTACGATTTTGCCAGACTCAGGCCATGAAGGCATCATGGCATAGACGTTGCCGTCCTTTTGCGAGAAGTAAAGCTCTTTAACGGCGTGCCCTGGCTTAGGATTAACAGTCAATGCCATAACGTCATAGCCGCCGTGACGGCGGTCACCAAAGCTCTCATCATCAGAGAAACCTGGGTTTTTACCAGCAGACCATTGGGTATCTTTCTTCCATACCCGTGTGCCGTAAATAGCTTCACCATTTACTTTCAACCACTTTCCAATTTCTATCAAGCGGTCTTCCATGATGACTGGGATACGACCATCAGCTGTTGGGCCAACATCCAATAAGAAGTTACCACCACGGCTGACAATGTCTACTAGCATCATCACAAGTTGATGAGTTGAACTGTAATCTTCAAGGGTTTCAACACGGTTAAACCCAAATGAGAAGCCAACACCTCGGTTCTCTTCCCAAGGACGACTGCCATCAGACAAGCCCGCGCCGTATTCAGTGGTGTAATAACCACCGTGGTTTTTACGTACTTTACCCCAGCGATCATTAAACACAACGTCGTCTTTAACCTTTGACTCGCGTGTTAACCAATTAAGAAACTCAACACTACGCCACTTGTCGTAGTTCATGATCCAATCGCCGTCAGTAAAGATTACCGCTGGCTCGTACTTTTCAACCAATTCGTACATCTGTGGCAACATGACTTTGTCTACGTATTCTTCTTTACTCTTCTCCCAGACTGGGTTGAACCAATCCCACAAAGAGTAATACAAGCCCATGCGCACACCCGTCGCGTTAACCGCTTCAGTCAACTCACCTACGATATCGCGCTTTGGTCCAACTTCCATACTGTTCCAAGGATAACCAAAGCTCTCGCTCGCGTGTTTGTTTGGCCATAAGGTGTAACCGTCGTGGTGCTTACTGGTTAATACAACGTATTTAGCGCCAGCTTCTTTGAACATGTTAGCCCAATGATTTGCATCGAATAAGTCCGCGGTGAATTCAGGAGCAAAGTCTTGATACGTTTTTTCGTTGCCGTAATGTTCTTCATGAAACTCATTGGTTTTCTCATGACGAAACTGTTTTTTCGGCTTCACCGGAAATCCGTCTTTATTGTGCCAATACCACTCAGAGTACATGCCTTTGGGCGCGTATGAAGGTACCGCGTACACCCCCCAATGAATGAAAATACCAAATTTAGCATCTTGCCACCAAGCGGGAACAGGACGTGCATCTAGCTCAGCCCAATCTTGCACTGCTGTTTGATTATCAGCGTATTTTCCTGTTTGCTGATTGGTGTCTTTTTTTATCTCTGCTGCGGTAACGGCAGTACTCAATAATGCCGTTACTAATAAAACTGAAAGCTTCATATCTTCCTCACTTCTGCTTAAAAATTACCGAAAAAACAACCTCAAGTAGTAACTTAAAGTCCTAACGGCAGTTTGCTCTTTGTAATTAATATACATAACTTTACAATTAATTTGAACAAATCTATTTGCAATATAGGTAAAAATACCTGTTGTTCTGTACAAAATGTCAGCAATTAATCCACATATCTGTAACGTAACACGCACAAAATTAGCAAGTGTAAAGGGCACATTTACACTAGTCGCAAACCAACAAAAAGATCCATGAAACCTCGTAATAGTTGAACATTGACGCTGCTGACGCTACAATCACACAGTTAACTTGTGGGTTTAAACTGGGTTAATTAACATTTTCGTTACAGTATTTTAAGATTAGACTTTCCAATACACCAAAAAAACTGTATTTTATAGACAAAGAACATTTTTAGTTTTGATCTCGATGTACCATGGTCAAACCAAAAAACAACACGTCAAGCAGAATATCTACATACCTCGAGACGTAAGCGGAAACACAGGAAAAGAACATGAAAGCAATTGTATGTAAAGAACCAGGTGAATTAGTAGCGCAAGACCAAGTAATGCCGGAACCAAAAGCAGGTGAAATAAGGTTAAAGATAAAAAATATTGGTATTTGTGGTACTGATATTCACGCCTATGGTGGCAACCAGCCATTTTTCACATATCCTCGGGTCTTGGGTCATGAGCTTTCTGGTACCATAGAGAAGCTAGGCGACGGTGTTGAGGCTGAACTTGGTGCTGCTGCCTATGTTATCCCGTATCTTCATTGCGGGGATTGTGTAGCTTGCCGCCGTGGTAAAACGAATTGCTGTACTGATATGCAGGTTATTGGCGTTCACCAAGACGGCGGCATGTGTGAATACTTATGTGTTCCTGCAAGTAATGTTGTGAGTGCAAAAGGCCTCTCTTTTGACCAATTAGCGGTCGTTGAATGTTTAGCTATCGGTGCCCATGCGGTGCGTCGCGGAAGCGTTGACGAGCATGATACCGTCA
>JBELHI010000008.1:41688-53043 GCA_042091475.1 Alteromonadaceae bacterium | reverse complement strand
GCAATGAAATTGGATAACGGACGCGCATTTTACAAAAACTGACGTGAGACGCAAGCAGAAAAAGCAAATATCCGCTAGAAAAAGCAAAATAGTCTGGTATTTCCTGCGTAATGTCTAAATTTTGAACACGTTTTGGCGATAATACTTCAATTCCTCAATGGATTCCTTTATGTCATCAAGGGCCAGATGAACGCCTTTCTTGTTGAATCCTGTTAATACCTCAGGCTGCCAGCGACGGCACAGTTCTTTTACTGTACTCACATCAATACTTCGATAATGAAAATAGTCATTTAGCGCTGGCATGTACTTAACTAAAAATCGTTTGTCTTGGCCAATGGTGTTACCACACAACGGTGAGGCGCCTTTGGGTACGTACTGGGTTAAAAATTCAATGGTTTGCCGCTCTGCCTCAGCAATCGATGTGGTAGATGTCAAGCAACGTGCTGTAAGCCCACTGTCACCATGGGTCTTGGTGCACCACTCATCCATTTGATCCAACCATTGTTTACTTTGCTTGATGGCCAATACCGGCCCTTGCGCAATAATATTTAATTGTGAGTCAGTGACAATGGTGGCAATTTCAAGAATATGGTCGGTGTTTGGATGTAACCCTGTCATTTCCAGATCAATCCAAACTAAGTTGTTTTCATGGTAGCTCATGGTTTATCTCGCCAGCTGTTAATAATTATTTGCCTAGTGTACCGACTATTGCGCTAATAAAAACCCGCAATAGTATTATTTTGTTGCCTCGTCAGGGTATAATAACCCATAACACAATAGCATCCAGTAACTGGAATTGACCTTGGCAAAACGACAAAAGCTTACCCACAAACAAAAACGACAGGTGTCGACTAATTTAAAACGTCGCCGTGACAAGCTGGAAACTGACGATCGGGCTCTGGCCGGGTTAGGCCAACCTGAAGAGGGCAGAGTGATTGGACGGTTTGGTCAACATGCTGATATTGAGAATGTTAACGGTGAGGTCAGTCGTTGTAATATCCGCCGGAATATTCAAAGTGTCGTCGTGGGTGATCAAGTTATTTATCGCCCGGGCAATGGCGATAATACGGCGAGTAAAGGGGTTATTGAGGTTATTCAAGAACGAAAGTCTGTGTTGTCCCGACCAGATTATTACGATGGTATAAAGCCCATTGCCGCCAATATTGAACAAATCATTATTGTCAGCTCCATCCTGCCAGCGCTGTCCCTTAATATCATTGACCGCTATTTAGTTGCCGCTGAAGATGTCATGATCCCCCCCGTTTTATTGATCAATAAGATAGAGCTACTGTCTGATGAAGAGCGCGAAGAAGTGGAGCGCAGTTTGTCAGTCTACAAGGATATTGGCTATCGTGTGATCTTGACCAGTTGTAAAACCCGTGAAGGAATAGATGAACTTACTAGCATACTGAAAGATTGCGTGAGCATTTTTGTTGGTCAATCGGGCGTTGGTAAATCAAGTATTGTCAATCAGTTGTTACCTGACGCGGATGAATTGACTAACGAGGTATCAACACTTTCCGGTTTAGGTCAGCACACCACAACAGCGTCAAAGTTGTTGCGATTTGAAGCCGGTGGCGACTTGATTGATTCCCCCGGCGTTAGAGAGTTTGCCTTATGGCATCTGCCCCATGAGCGGGTAGCTTGGGGATTCATTGAATTTCGTGAATTTTTGGGCAGCTGTAAATTTAGGGATTGCAAGCATGGTAACGATCCAGGTTGTGCATTACGCGCAGCTGTTGAGGACGGCAAAATAGCCGCGTGTCGATTTGATAATTACCACCGCATATTGGTGAGTATGGAAGACAATAAACCGTCACGAAACATCCCTAAAAACTAATAAATTATTACTTTGTATTTGATAATATGTTTCGAGAATATTTACTAATTTCGTTATACTTGTTTGGCTAAATTTAATTAAGGAATACCAGTGCTTACTGACCAACTTAAGGTAAAACTACAATATATCTTACCAAAACACCTGTTGTCTCGTCTGGTTGGACGTTTGGCGAGTGCCCAAGCAGGCCCCATTACGACATTTTTCATTTCCTGGTTTGTGGATCATTTTAAAGTTGACTTACAGGAAGCAAAGTTTACTGAGGCTAAAGATTATCCAAGCTTCAATGACTTCTTCACCCGCGAGTTAAAATCTGGTGCAAGAACCATAACGTCGGGTGACAATATTTTATGTCATCCCGTTGATGGGACGGTCAGTCAGTTAGGTGATATTGATGGTGATACCATTATTCAAGCCAAAAATCACAATTACAGTGCGCAAACATTATTGGGCGGTGATGCTGACATTGCGGCACCTTTCCAAGGCGGAAGCTTTGCTACTGTGTATCTTTCACCCCGTGATTACCACCGTATCCATATGCCGTGCAAAGGTATTTTGACGGACATGATCTATGTTCCTGGCGATTTATTTTCAGTTAACCCTCTGACAGCAAACAATGTACCTAATTTGTTTGCTCGGAATGAGCGGGTGGTCGCTATATTTGATACCGACTACGGTAAAATGGCCATGGTGTTAGTGGGGGCAACGATTGTTGCGAGTATAGAAACCGTCTGGGCTGGCACCGTGACACCACCAACAGGACCTAAGGTTCACCATTGGACCTATGATAAAGAAGGTCCTAGTGCTGTGGTCTTGGACAAGGGCGATGAGCTTGGACGATTTAAGTTGGGTTCCACTATCGTGGCGTTATTTGAACCTAACGCCATTGAATTAAACGATATGGTCACCGGTGATGTCACGCGCTTAGGGGAAGTCTTCGCAACAGTATCGGCTGATAATGACTAAAGTCAAACAAAGCCTTTGGTCAGTGCACTTGGCGGTTTTATTGCTGGGTGTTACTGGCTTGTTTTCTCAATTGATCCCCATGTCGGCGTTAGATATAACGTTTGGCCGTTCATTAGTTGCTTGTATTGTGCTGTTTTTCATTGTCAAAGTGACTGGTAGTAGTTTGCGCTTGCACAGCCTTAGGGACTACGGGCTCGCGGTATTACTTGGCACTATTATGGCGGCGCACTGGGTAACTTACTTCGCCTCTATGCAATATGCCTCAGTATCTGTTGGGATGATTTCTTTATTTACTTTCCCTGTGATTACGGTATTGCTTGAGCCGTTATTTGAGAAAACCCGTGTGGTTTGGCAGGATCTTGTCAGTGTCGCTGTCGTTTTGTTGGGGATTTTCTTAATTGTTCCAGAAGTCAGCTTGAACAATGACATTACACTGGGGATTATATTAGGTGTGGGTTCTGCCATATTATATTCGTTTAGAAATCTTATGCACCGCAAGTGGTTTAATCAATACAGTGGTCAACAGGCTATGGCTTACCAAACCCTGGTTATTTGCTTGTGTTTAGTGTTGTTTATTTCTGATGAATTTAACTCAATGGATCACGCAACGTGGCTTAATATTATCGTCTTAGGTACGGTTTGTACGGCGCTTCCCCATGCTTTGATTGCGTTTACATTGATTCATTTGCGCGCTAAAACATTTTCACTCATTGCTTGCATGCAACCCTTTTACGGCGTTATTTTTGCCATGCTAGTACTCAGTGAATCACCGTCATGGCAAACTTTTATTGGTGGATTTCTGGTGATACTGGCAGCTTTGTACGAAACTGTTAATACTAATAAACTTCATCAGGAAACATAACTGCGTGCTAATTTTTGCCCACAGAGGTGCCAGTAATGAAGCCCCAGAAAATACCTTACTGGCTATTTCTAAGGCTCTCACCCATGGTGTCGATGGTATTGAAATTGACGTTCATTGTGTTGATGGTGAGCTCGTTGTGATCCACGACAGATGGCTACAACGCACAACGAACGGCAGTGGTAATATAGCGCAGTGCAGTTTTTCTGATTTGAGGTTACTGGATGCTGGTCAAGGGGAACGTATTCCGACCCTAGATGAGGTATTACTGTGTATTGCCGGTAAATGCGCAGTGAATATTGAATTAAAAGGCCTGAATGATGTTGTTCCTGTGTTGCAGTGTATTGATAACGCAATGGCAAGTTATGGCTTTAATCGGTCGCAATTTCTCATTTCAAGTTTTAACCATCACTTACTGTTTGAAATCAAACAAATTAGACCTGAATTATTCATTGGTGCACTGACCGCGTCTGTGCCCCTAGATTACGCGGCCTTTGCTGAACGACTCGATGCCTACTCGGTCCACGTTGATATCAATGCGTTAAATAAAGCCTTTGTGACGGATGCAAAACAAAGGGGGATTGTAATATACGCTTACACCGTGGACGAAGACAGTGACTTTGACGAGTTAGAGGCCCTAGGTGTTGACGGCGTATTTACGAATTGTCCCAGCAAAGCCTTAGTTAGGCGAGCGCATTCACCTCGTCGGGTTGTTCCGTTACCTTTAGCAATAGATTCATAACATCGCGGTGGAATGGTAGTAAGTCAAACGGCTTAGCCACAAATAAATCTGCGCCGCCGTCATAGGCTCTACTCACACTGCTAGCGCTGCTATCGCCACTAAGTATAACCGTGCCTGGACGGCTATTAACTGGTAGCTGCTGAATAGCGTTAAGTACTTGCAAGCCGTTCTTTTTAGGAATATTAATATCTAATATGGCCAAATCAATCCGTTGGCTATTTACTTTTTCAATGGCAGCTTCACCATCACTGACTTGTACCAGGGTAAAATATTGTTGAAAAATTGCGCACAGCAAGTCTTGAATATTTACGTCGTCTTCGGCAATTAGTAACGTGGCTTTTTTTGGCATGTCCAACACTCCCTGTTGACATAAAATGAATAGTAGCTCGTCAGCTGTAAATAACTAACTATATTTACTATAGAGCATTTTTTCGCCTGTGCAATATCTTTACGTATCCCTCTAGTTACCTACTGATTAGAATGCTTACTGCGATGGTACCTAGAGCGATAAATACTTAACCATCTTTTTTTAGCCCAAACCAATAGTTATTTGGCTAAAACATGGTTGTTATTGTTTGCTGTGGTGATTATCGTGTAGTTGGCGTAAAGATGACAGCTTAACCCCGTGACCTGAAAGGTTGCTCAAAAAGTCTTTTAGGAACCTAATAGTCTCAGGGTGAGGGTGCGCGATACCAACACCTATGCGGTGCTTTTTAGCGTGTGCAATCAGTGCCTCCATCTGTTGGGTCATGGCAGCAGTTTGTAAATCATTATCAATAAAAATGTCTCGGCGAAGGTTAAACAGGCCCTTGTTAGCCGCGATGGTTTGGGCTCTACTGTAGCGAGTGGTGCGACTATCCACAAACAAAAGCCCATTATCTCGTATAAAATCCATAACCTGAGTCATTGGCGTAGTGAGTTGAGTTAATCTGCTACCCATGTGATTACTCAAGCCAATAGCGTTGGGTAGTTTATCAAAGGCATGCTGTAAATGTCTGGCCATAGTCTTATGGTCTTGGGATGCATTGAGTTGGGTTGCCTCGGCGAGTTTACCGTTGAGGGACTCCATTGGCATGTGTATCAATATATCTCTGTTGCTGTGTGATGCCATCCAAGCAAAATGCTGGGCATACGGCGTGTCGGGGAGTATTGCAAAGGCGACCTCATTAGGTAATTCAAATAATGACGATTGATTGTCGTGGTAGCCTACGTCGTCAATTAAAATAACAATACTAGGCAGGGGAATTGATGTCATGTTGCCTTGTGCCTGTTGACTGCCAAATAACACACAGCAGACACCAATTAAACACAGAAAAACTCTCATTTTTTCAGCCAATGGGATGGATTGACAGGCCGACCTTTATCCCTTATTTCAAAGTACAGTGCACTTTTTTTCTGACCGCCACTGTTGCCCAACAACGCGATGGTCTCACCTGCTAGGACTTGTTCCCCCGCTTGTTTGAGAAGCGCTTGGTTGTGTCCATAGAGGCTCATGTAGCCCTTACCGTGATCAACTACCATCACTAAGCCAAACCCCTTGATCCAATCAGAGAACAAGACTTTACCTTGGTAAATACTGGTAATAGCACCGCCGTGTTTACCTTCAATCTTAATACCATTCCACTGCACTAGACCTTCTCGCTTGATACCAAACAATTTGCGTATCCGCCCTTTTGCTGGTGCAGTCAACTTACCCTTTAAGCCGTCTAATCCGTCTAAATTCATGGCGCTTTGTAAGCGTTGTTGCGCTTGTTCAATTTGCTCTTGTAATGCTTGTTCACTCTGTCGTAATTGGCTTAGCCTAGTGCGTTCAGATTGAACCACTGAATCTAGCTTTTTAATGTTTATTTGACGTTCTGCCTGTTGCTCGAATAGCTGTTGTTGGTGTTGTTGTTGGCTCGTAGCCAATTGTGCTAACTGCAAAATTGTGCGGTTGAGGGTTACCTTAACCGTCTCCAATTCTTCAATAAGTTGTTTAAATTTTTCAATTTTACGGATGTGCGCATCACTTAAATATTTGAAGTAGTTAAGGTTGCGTTGGAACGTTGCTGGGTCCTGTTGATTAAATACAACTTTCAACATATCCAACTGACCATTACTATGAGATAGTCTAATTTGCTTGGCAAGGGCGGTCTTTTGTCTGTTGAGCTGTTGTTCGATACTCTCTTTTTTCGCTTTTAATAGATCTCTATTTCGGCTTTCATCTGCTTGTTTTTGTTCAGTGGCATGCAGCGCTTTTGCAATCTTTGACACCGCATATTCCGACTCTTTCAACGCTTTTTGAAACTTATTGAGTTGGGCTTGTTGTTGCTTGATCAGGGATTCGGTTTGTTTAATTTCACTTTGCAGTGCTTGCAGATCTTGGCCTTCTTGCTGCTGAACTAATGCTACCGTTGGGAATGTCAGTAGCAATAGCATAGCCATTAAAAGGCGATACCAATTAGTCATCAGTATCACCCAATATTAAGCCCCTAAGTTCCAGCATTTTAATCAACTGTTACTATGGGAGTTCCCGTCATTTCTGCGGGGATCTCTAAACCCATAAGGTGTAACATTGTTGGAGCAACATCACTTAAAATACCGCCAGATCTTACAGTGGCATCTCTGCCAACATAAATAAAAGGTACGGGTAAATTGGTATGTGCAGTATGTGCTTGGCCTGTTTCTGCATTCAACATAAGTTCGGCATTACCGTGGTCGGCGGTAATTAGGCATTCGCCACCAACGGATTTTATTGCTTCAACGACTCTGCCGACACAGGTGTCAACCGCTTCACATGCCGTAACTGCTGCAGAAAATACGCCAGAGTGACCCACCATATCTCCGTTGGGGTAATTACATATGATCACATCATGCTCACCACTTTGGATGCCTTCAATTAGTGTATTTGTCAGTTGTTCTGAATTCATTTCAGGCTGCAGATCGTAGGTAGCAACATCAGGTGAGGGGATTAGAGCGCGGGTTTCACCCGGGTACTCTTCTTCTTGTCCACCGCTAAAGAAAAACGTCACGTGAGCATATTTTTCAGTCTCAGAGATACGCATCTGAGTCTTGTCATTTTTAGCTAACCACTCACCCATGCTGTTGGTAATTGGCGTGGGTGGAAACGCACAAGGTGCATCAAATGAAGCAGCATATTGAGTCAACATGACATAACCGCTTAACGTTGGTGCGTTGCGCTCAAAGCCAACGAACGGTTGGTCAATAAAGGCCCTGGTGATTTCTCTTGCTCTGTCCGCTCGGAAGTTCATAAAGAATATAGCGTCACCGTCTTTAACCGTGACCGCTTCACCAATGCTGGTGGCTTGAACAAACTCGTCATTCTCGTCACGTTGATACGCCATTGCCAAGCCTTCTTCGGCAGAGCTTGCTTGATGAATGGACTTACCATTGGCAATTAATTCGTAGGCCAGTTGTACGCGGTCCCAACGTTGGTCTCGGTCCATAGCGTAATAACGGCCAATCATTGACGCGATTTTACCTATCCCTAGGTCAGCAAACACCTCATTGACCTGTGCAATACCATCACTGGCAGAGCGAGGTGCTGTATCGCGACCATCTAAAAATGCATGCAAGTAGATCTCTTTAGCGCCACGTTCGGCAGCTAACTTAATCATTGCGATGATGTGATCTTGATGGCTGTGAACACCGCCTGGTGACAACAAGCCCATGATGTGCACTGCTTTTCCTGTGCTTATTACGGCATCAAGGTTATCAACTAATGCTGGGTTGTTATTGAATTCACCATCTTCAATGGCTTTTGTTATTTTAGTAAAATCTTGGTACACAACACGTCCGGCGCCCAAATTGACATGGCCTACTTCAGAGTTCCCCATTTGGCCGTCTGGCAATCCAACATCAAGTCCAGAGCCTGATATCAAGGTATTTGGATATTGTGCTGCTAAGGCGTCCATATTTGGTGTTTGTGCATGGGCTACTGCATTATTTTCTTGTTCTTCACGGTATCCCCAACCATCAAGAATTATCAGCGCCAAAGGCTTTTTCTGGGACATTGTGCGTTACCTTATTATTAAAATGTTTCTATAACTGCCAGTGTACCCTGAGCAAACTCATGGTGCTAGGGTAAATATTTACAATTCGCTAATAAATATATGTTCACAGTGAGTTGCAACGTTCAACCTATTTTCTATATACTGCCACGCTAACGGTAAGACGGACGACGTTCGTCAAGGTCTACAAGGTGGAATCGATGGAACAATTTATAGAGTTTCTAACTAATAACCCAATATTGTCTGGTGCATGGGTTGTTTTGTTTATTATGTTGGTTAGTAGCGTTGTCAGTGGCGCAGTGTCAGGGTTGCAGCAATTGTCTACCCATGACGCGACATTATTGATTAACCGCGAAGACGCTGTAGTCTTAGATATACGTAAAAATACTGAGTATCGTCAAGGGCATATCCTCGGTGCCAAGCACTGTTCAGAAGACGATGTTAAAAAAGGTAACTTTTCTACTCTTGAAAAATATAAAGGCAAGCCCATTATAGTAGTATGTGCAATGGGCATGACTGCTAAAAAGGTTGCACAATCGTTATCTAAACTTGGCCACAACAACGTGTCAGTGTTAAAAGGTGGCATGGCGAGCTGGCAAAATGCTAACTTACCAGTGAGTAAATAATGAAAAAAGTAGAAATGTATACCAAGCAGTACTGTCCTTACTGTCATAGAGCAAAAGCATTTTTGCTGGACAAAGGCGTGCTGTTTGAGGAATATAAGATTGATGAGCAACCGGAATTGAGGCCTGAAATGATTCAGCGCTCTAACGGCGGCACTACCGTTCCTCAGATCCTGATTGACAGCCAGCCCATTGGTGGTTGTGATGATATGATGGCACTGGTAGAAAACAATAAACTAGACGAACTTTTAGCTGACTAAACAGCAATACACTTAGGAAAATATAATGGCTGAACAACAAACAAACGGAACAACTGAGCAAGCACAAGGCCCTCAATTCGCAATTCAACGCGTATATGCAAAAGACATTTCTTTTGAAACACCTAACTCTCCAGAAATCTTTAAGAAAGAGTGGAAACCTGAAGTTAAGTTAGATATCGACACTCGCAGCAATCAACTTGACGAAGGTGTACACGAAGTGATTTTGTCACTGACAGTAACCACAAAAGTTGGCGAAGAAGTGGCTTTCCTATGTGAAGTACAACAAGCCGGTATTTTCACCATTGGTGCCGTTGAAGAAGCACAAAAAGCACACATGCTTGGTTCTTTCTGTCCAAATATTCTTTTCCCATATGCTCGTGAATGTGTATCTAACCTTGTAAACCGCGGTACTTTCCCAGCATTAAACTTAGCGCCTGTTAACTTTGACGCTATTTTTGCAGCTTATATGCAAAAACGTGCAGAAGCAGCTAAAAACGCTGAATCGGCAACGGCTGACGCTTAATGTCACTGTTGTCTGAACAGAAACAAACTGTTTCAGTACTGGGGGCGGGGTCTTATGGCACCGCCCTTGCTTTTTGTCTGTCTAGAAACTGTGTAGACACACTGTTGTGGGCACGCTCCCCATCTCATGTGGAGGCAATGTCAGCGCAGGGTGAGAACGCAGCCTATTTACCGGGGCACGCATTTCCCGACAGCCTAGGGGTTACTAGTAGTATTGAACAGGCAGTCAATCACAGCCGTGATATTTTGCTGGTTGTACCTAGCTACGCCCTTTCTGAAACCTTAACCAAAATAAAACCATTAATTACCTCGGAGCATCGCATTGTGTGGGCAACCAAAGGGCTTGAGCCTGATACGGGCCGCTTGTTGCATGCAGTAGCAATGGATATATTGGGTAACAACAATGTGTTTGGTGTATTGTCCGGCCCTACCTTTGCTAAAGAGATGGTCGCAGGATTACCGACAGCCATTACTTTATCATCCCCGTGTGAGCAGTTTTTAGCTGACTTTTCAGAAAAACTTCACTGTACTAAATCGTTCCGCGTTTACCGCAACTCAGATATGGTTGGTGTGCAGCTAGGTGGCGCAGTTAAAAATATTATTGCCATTGGTGCTGGATTAGCAGACGGTATTGGCTTTGGTGCTAATGCGCGTACGGCGCTAATTACCAGGGGCTTGGCTGAAATGAGTCGTTTAGGTTGCGCCATGGGCGCTGATGCTAATACCTTTATGGGGATGGCGGGATTAGGTGATTTAGTGCTGACATGTACTGACAACCAGTCAAGAAATCGCCGCTTTGGCTTATCTCTTGGCCAGGGCAATAGCATTGCTCAAGCACAAGACGCAATTGGTCAAGTAGTGGAAGGCTATCGAAATACCAAAGAAGTGTATTTGTTGGCCCAGAGAGAAGGCGTTGAAATGCCTATTGTTGAGCAAATATATCAGGTGCTTTACCAGCAAAAAGATGCCAAAGAGGCGGCGTACGCCTTACTTGGACGGACGCCAAGGCAGGAGTAAGTATTTACTCCTCTGAATCACCACTGTCAGTATCAGCGGCTGCCTCTAAACTGTCTAAGCGGGCTTCAAGAGCGGATAATTTTTCGCGGGTTCTTATTAAAACTTGGGTTTGAACATCAAACTCTTCTCGACTTACCACATCTAACTTTGCCAGTTGGGTTTGTAGAATGTGTTTGGTTTTAGTTTCAAAACCTTCTGCAATAGATTTTACCCCGGGTGGAATACTGTCACTGATTTGACGTGCGATATCTTCAAGTTTTTTAGGGTCAAGCATGGTGTTTCCTTTTTATTTGCCAGTATCACAATTTATTACCACATAGTATACTGCCTAGATCATTACTACCATCCTCTACCTAAGAGTTTTTAGATGAAATTAAACCCCAGTCAGAATGCAGCGGTGACAAATATTTCAGGTCCATGCCTTGTGCTCGCTGGTGCTGGCAGTGGTAAAACCCGTGTGATCACCAATAAAATTGCTTATTTGGTGCAAGAGTGCGGTCTCGCGGCCAGGCATATTGC
>JBELHI010000008.1:13860-41588 GCA_042091475.1 Alteromonadaceae bacterium | reverse complement strand
CCAATAAAATTGCTTATTTGGTGCAAGAGTGCGGTCTCGCGGCCAGGCATATTGCGGCAGTGACATTTACTAATAAAGCAGCCCGTGAAATGAAAGAGCGGGTATCAGAGACCCTGGGGAGGAAGGAGGCGCGAGGTTTAAAAGTATCTACGTTCCATACATTGGGTTTAAACATTATTAAGTCAGAAGTTACCGCCCTGAAAATTAAAGCTGGCTTTTCCTTGTTCGATGACAAAGACAGTATGGCGCTGTTAAAAGACTTAACTGAAAAGGAGTTGGATGGTGATAAAGATCAACTCAGTTTATTACAGAATCTAATATCGAGCTGGAAAAATGAACTGCTCTTGCCTGAAGATGTTGCGGCTAAAGCCGGCTCAACCGGCGAGCAACAGTTTGCTGAATTTTATCGCACTTATTACAATCATTTAAAAGCTTACAATGCGTTAGATTTTGATGACTTGATCATGTTGCCAACCCTGCTGCTTAAAAACAACCAAACCGTCAGAGATAAATGGCAGAGCCGGATTCGCTACTTATTGGTTGACGAGTATCAAGATACCAATACCAGCCAATATGAGATGGTACGTCTGCTAGTGGGCGAGCGTTCACGTTTTACTGTGGTAGGTGATGATGACCAGTCTATCTATTCTTGGCGCGGAGCCAGACCACAAAATTTGATGCTGTTAAAACAGGATTTTCCCTCTCTTAAAGTCATTAAATTGGAACAAAACTACCGCTCATCAGGCCGTATTTTGCATTGTGCCAACATACTGATACAGAACAATCCCCACGAATTTGAAAAGAAACTGTTCTCAGAACTCGGTTATGGCGATGTGGTAAAGATATTAGCCGCTAAAAACGAAGAACATGAAGCTGAACGCGTGGTTGCTGAAATGTTGGCGCACAAGTTTGTTAATGGGACTCGTTATAAAGACTACGCGGTGTTGTATCGTGGTAATCATCAATCGCGAGTGTTTGAGAAGGTTATGATGAATAACCGTATACCCTATAAACTGAGTGGTGGCACATCGTTCTTTGGCAGAGCTGAAGTGAAAGACATCATGGCCTACTTAAGGCTACTGGTAAATCAAGACGATGATAACGCCTTACTGCGTGTGATTAATACACCGAGCAGGGGGATTGGCAGGGTAACCCTAGAAAAAATTGGTAACTTTGCCAATCATTTAGGGGTCAGTATTTTTGCTGCTGCCTGTCATTCAGGTCTATCCACAATACTTACGGGTAAAACCCTACACAACGTACAAGCCTTCACTCGATGGATAGTAGAGTTGTCTGACGAAGTCGTCAGGAGTGATGCCAGTGCTGCGCTGCGGGATATGATTAAATTTAGTCAGTACGAAGAATATCTTTATGAGGCCAGCAGCACCCCAAAAGCCGCAGAAATGGCGATGGCTAATATCAGTACCTTGTTTGGCTGGGTCAAAAGTATGCTAGAGGGTAGTGATTTAGAGCCGCCCATGACATTACAAGAAGTGGTCAATCGTCTCATTTTAAGAGATATGATGGAGCGTGGAGAAGATCAGGATGACGATGACCAAGTGCAACTTATGACTCTACACGCCTCCAAAGGCTTGGAATTTCCTTATGTTTTCATGGTGGGTATGGAAGAAGGGCTATTACCTCACCAAACCAGTATTGATGAACAGAATGTGGATGAAGAGCGCCGTTTGGCTTATGTTGGTATCACCCGTGCACAACGTCAACTTTTCATGACTTATGCAAAAGAAAGGCGACAGTTTGGTGAAGTGATCCAGCCTGAAATTAGTCGATTTGTTGCAGAACTGCCGCAGGATGATATTGAATTTGAAAACAACAAGAAAGCTGAGACAGATACGCAACGTAAAGAACGTAATTCAGCCAATATTGACCGTTTAAAGAATCTTTTAGGTTAATATTTAACTTCTAACTCTAGTTGGATGACTGCTGTATTAGGTAATCAATACCCTTGAGTCGCTTTCTATTAGTGTCGCTCTCAAAATCAATGGGTAAAATCACCGTATTGCCGAGCATGGCAATCATTTCAATGGCTTTGAGATAAAACATCTGGCCTTCAGTTGAACTTGTGTATTGTTGTGAGCGCGTCAATCTGACAAAGGTAAACGGATATTGTATGAGGTTGTTTAAACCACCCGAATGCGCCATAAAGTCGCTGAGTAGGAATCTGATACCATATTGCACGAGTCGCTGCATTGCAGCAATGAGTTCGTAATCTTTAATTGGTACGTCTCTTTCGTTGAGCGTAATGATGACTTGTGTCAATGGTAATTCAGTGTTGTTGATACGCTCGATGACATTGTCCATGAAACCATAATTTTTGACGTTTATTACACTCATTGGAATATTTATTGGGCAGTCACCCGGTGCATCACCAAAGGCAGCTAGCATGTGAGATATGACGAGCAAATCTAGCTTTTGTGATAACCCACAACGCAAGGCGATATCAGCAATACCGGCAAAATTGAACGCCGTATCCTGATAGCTCCAATGGAAATGAAAGGTTTTAATCAACGTTTCATTGCTGTCCGGTTCATTGATTAGACTGATCTGAGGGGTCAAGGTTTGACTCTTCAATGCCTCTCGAAATTGTTGCTCGGTTGAGTATTTACTGTCTAGTGAGTCTCTAATACCGTCATCAAAAAGAACGGACACTCCCTTACCCCTAAACTTAGCCTGATACATTGCCGCGTCAGCGTCTCTGATCACGCTATCTGGATTTTCGTATTGCTCATTAATCTCCACAATCCCAATACTCGCTCCCGCGTGTATTGTGCGGGTTAACACCGCGTAAGGCTCAGAAACGGCTGAAATGATCCGCTCACAAATATCAAACACGTCACTAAGTTGGTCATATTCGTCTAATAAGACAATAAATTCATCCCCACCAAGACGACCAATGGTGTCGTAACTACGGATAGAATCTCTGATTCTTGATACCGTCTCAATCAAATATTCGTCACCCACGTGGTGACCAAAGTTATCATTTATCTGCTTGAAACCATCCAAATCAATGAATAACAATGCCTTGTTTTGATAAGGAAAACGTTTTTTCTTGTCTATAAGGGCGGATAACTCTTTACTAAACATCACACGGTTGGGTAAACCTGTGAGGGCGTCGTGGTTGGCTTCATGTACTAATTGTTTTTCAATACGTTTGTTGTTTTCAATTTGTTGCTGAAGGTCAAAATTAATTTTTGTGAAGGCTTCTGTCCGCTTGGCAACGGTATCCTCCAAGCGTTTATTATAATTATTGATGGCCTTACTGGTACGCTTACGTTGAATAGCGGTAGCAATATGGTGGGATACATAACGTAAGACTTCTAGATCCTGCTCGTCATACAATTCATTGTTGTCATAACTTTGTACCACGACACAGCCAAACACACTGCCGTCAATAATTAGTGGTACACCCAGCCAGCACGCGGATTGAGCGACAAACTGCTCGGCGACGGTTTGTGAGATGTGTCCTTGTTGGCTGAGTAATTCCGCCTTTGTTGAGTCTACGATCAAAGAATCACCAGACTGCAACAAATACTCAGTAATGCCTTTATGTAGTTTTCGGCCGCGCTGAGTTTCATTTACCGCATCAGAGTAGTACTCAAATGTAAGATATTTTTGTTCCCAACTCACGGTAGCAATATAACAATTAGGCGCCAAGATTAAGCGAGCGACGATATCGTGCAGATTTTTGTAAAACATTTCAACGTTGCTGTCTGCACTGGCGGATAGCTCAGATATTTCAAACAGTGCTTGTTGTAATGTCTCAATTCGTTCTCGTTCTTCAATTTCTTGTTGTAACTCGTCACAGCTAATTCGCAATTGCTCCGTTCTTATGGCAATGGTTTCCTCTGTGAGCAAGCTACGTTTTACTCTGGATATGGCGTTGACCACATGTTGGCAAACAAAATTTAATAGTTCTAAGTCTTCGTCATCGTATCGTGCAATGGTGTCATAACGTTGAATGACTAACGCGCCAATCACACTGCCATTGTCTATTAACGGCGCACCTAACCAATCCACCGGAGCGGCGCCAATAGTATCTAACGGGACATTTAGGCGCTGCAATTCTTCTGTGAGGCTCTCTTGTTTTAGATATAAAGGTTTGGCAGACTTGACCACTTGCCAGCTGAGTGTTTGTTCCAGTTTTGGCGACTCAATGGTAATGACATCATTGTCGTAATACTGATCAGCAACATATACAAATTCAAGGACTTGGGGCTGCTCAGAATACAGCACAACCATGAAGTTTTCTGCTTCAATCAGGGAATCTATCTGTTGATGAATGATGGGATATAACGAGTTAAGATCTGTGCTTGTGCTAGCAATATCGGAAATATTAATGAGTGCCTGCTGGACACGCTCTTTGCGTTTATATTCTTGCGTGAGAGATTGCAGTTGCGGTACTAATGCGCGCAACTCTTCAATGGATAAGGAATCTTCAATTTTGTGATTTGTCATTGTGTCTTATTTATTAATATAGTGACATCCAATGAAACTGCAACGTCAACAGACGCTATTAATTGGGTGCTAAATCCCTTCTATCATATGCTCAATGGCAACTTTAATTTCATCATCAGAGCAATCACCACAGGTACCGCGGGGCGGCATCCCATTAAAGCCCTTAATGGCATGGTCTAACATTACATCAAATCCTTGCGCAATACGAGAGTTCCAAGCCTCTGCGTCGCCAGATTTTGGTGCATTTAGTGCGCCGCTTGTGTGACACATGGCACAAGACGTTTGGTAAATGTCAGCGCCACTGCGGCTTACCTTACTTATTGCCGCCACGGCACCAGCAATATTCACTTGACCTTCTGGCTTCAACCTTGCGGCGATATCGTCTCGGTTGGTATCAGAGCCCACCACAGTGAAAGACATAATAAATAAACTTACTACAGCAAAACTAGAGATCGTTGTGTTCATGTTATTCTCCAGAGCAGATAGATATTATGTATATGATACAAACGTACCGTAACATAAAAAGATTATATTAGTTAACAAGTTCCTCACAACTCACAGCAAGAAGACAACAAGAGTAAACCCATACAAATTCTGAGGATATACCATGTCAGCCATAACAACAAATAAAATAATGGCTTGAATGTGAGTAGGTTGGTGGTATCATTCACGCTCTCAAAATGTCACGCACCTTTAGCTCAGCTGGATAGAGCGTCGCCCTCCGGAGGCGAAGGTCGCAGGTTCGAATCCTGCAAGGTGCGCCATTTCTCCTACCTTGCCCTGTGACCAAACCCGTTGTTTTTATGGCTTAGCTTTACCAGGATAAGCAAGACGCCTACACATTTTTATTACTAATAAGCATCATACAAAGTTGGGTGTCCGATGTCCTGAGGTGCTGTGTTTCTTTTCTGTGCTTCTCAATACGGGATTAACACTAAAAGTAGAGTCAATTACCGGACACTAGACAACGGAGATTTGAATTATCACAATAGACATACAGCAGGTAACTTTTATTAAAACGAAACTTGTTTAGTAAAGCCTCTTACAAAAAAAGGCGCAACACTTAGTGTTACGCCTTTTTGGCTATTACGGTATTAGGTGTTAACCACGGCTTTCTGCACTAAATGTCTCTAGTGCTTTAGATAGGCCTTTAATGTCTTCAGCACCTGCTGGCACTTGTAGGCTTGAACCTTTCAAATCATCACCTAATGGTTCAGCATTACCGCCTAAACAGTTGGCCAAGAAACCCTCTGCTACACCAAAAAATGCTAAACGGTTTTCAGGGCGGGCAAAGCCATGACCTTCATCCGGAAACAGTGCGTAAGTCACTGGAATTTTCTTCTCTACCATTGCATTAACAATTTGATCAGCTTCTGCTTGTTTAACACGAGGGTCGTTTGCACCTTGACCAATTAACAATGGCTTAGTGATATTATCAACCATGTTCAGTGGTGAAGCAGCCTTTAAAATGGCTAGGCCCTCTGGCGTGTTGGGATCACCGACACGTTTTTCTAGTACTTTACGGAAGCTTTCCCAGTACGGAGGAATAGACGCTAACAAGGTTTCTAAATTAGATGGACCAACAATATCGACACCACATGCAAAACGTTCTGGTGTAATGGTTAAGCCTGCAAGGGTTGCATAACCACCATATGAACCACCCATGATAGCAATTTTGTCATTTTTGGTAATGTTTTCGTCTACCGCCCAGTCAATGGCATCAATCAAGTCATCATGCATTTTTAAACCCCATTCAAGGTCACTGACATTGACAAAGTTTTTACCAAAGCCTGTAGAGCCACGGAAGTTTACTTGCAACACTGCGTACCCGCGGTTAGCTAACCATTGGGGTGTTGAACGGTATCCGTATGAGTCACGCGCCCACGGACCACCGTGAACATTCAATACCAGTGGCACTGGTTTTTCAGGGCGGCCATCGCCGTCAGTATCGGCACCATGGGGTAAGGTTAAATACGAGACAAGGGTTAAGCCATCACGGGACTTAATGAGCTCAGGTGTCATTAACGACAGCTGTTTGTCTTCAAGCTCCGGGCGAGTGGCAAATAAACGACTAAATGTGTTCGACTTAACATCCCAGCGGTAGTAGGTTGCTACTTTATTTGATGTTGAATTCAATACAATCCAAACGTCTTGATCTTTTGTAGTTGATACACGGGAGAAATTGCCGTCAAATTTAGCATCTAACTTTGCTAACAAGTCTTTACCGCGCTGATCAAGGGCAACGTAACGGTTCTTGTCATAATTCACGGTATAGACATAAGGTACGCCAGTGTCTTTATCACGCCAGGTGCCGCCAATGTCGGCACGAGCATCTTCAGCGACCAAAGTGCGCTCACCTGTGGCCAAATCCATTGCATAAAGTGCACTGGTGTCACGGCCTTTACTCTCTTGTAGATAAAGGGTTTTGTTGTCTTTGCTAAAGCCCGCTAAACCCGTGGTATATAAATCCTCCGGTGGGACTTCTAAGAATAACTCCCACTTGCCATCAGACTTTTTATAATACTCAGAGCCGCCAGCATTCGTAGATTTTTGACCAAAGCGCATGTTTAAGTCGTTATCAAAGCTAAAGCCACCAAAGTTTTCTGTGTTTTCAAATACGAGGGTTAACTCGCCTGAGTTGAAATCTAACTCATACACATCGTGCCAACGAGGATCACGGTTGTTAATGCCAATAATTTGTTTTCCAGGAATGTCTGCACTGCTTCCTAAGAACTGCACGCGAGTATTTTCAAACGGCGTGTATAGTTTCTCTTCCCCTGTTTTTGGATCTACACCATAAAGCAGGAAGTTTTCGTCTCCACCTTTATCCTGCACGTAGAGTAGTTTTTCCATACCAGCAACCCAGCCATAGCCGCGGATGCCGCGGCCTTTGTCTGTGGTTATGGGTTTTGCTGCGGCAATATCGTCAGCAGGTGCTACCCAAATATTCATAACACCGTCAACGGGCGCTAAATAACTGACCATTGAGCCATTGGGACTAATTTGAACACTACTGTAGGTTGGGTTTCCAAAGATGAGATCGCGAGGGATAAGCTCTTGCTTCGCCACGCCTGATGATTTATCAACACCGTCTAATTTTGTTATGTTGTCTTTTATGCCACTGCATGCCACCAGCGTGGTCGACAAGGCTGCAGACAGAAATAGATACTTAAATTTCATGGTATTTCCTTTACTTAATTAGTTAACTACTTCGCAATGTAATTATTACCTTTGGGATAATAACCCTACTGACAATAAATGCACCTGTTAATTAAACTACTCTGAAAGCAAGTTAGAACATTTTTTTAGGAAATTTTTGTATGCGCTAGTAGGCACCTATTTTACCAATTCCTGAGTTAATTTTACGTCTTTGTGTTTTTTGTAGACCAGAGCCCCATTTTGTAACCATTACTCGTAGCTCATCTGATATATCTGTTTTGCAACGTATACTATTTCAAACGGGTAAATTACCAATAAATTAGTGAAATCTAATGTATTAAATTATTTTGTAACAAAATGCGTGTAAATGGTATTTTATACCCATAAAAATGGCCTATTATTACCCTTTAATTGTTGTTCTTTTGATTGCGATAATTTTATTTCAGTTTGTTTTAGTTGCTAACCTTTCGCTGCAGTGCATTATGCCTATGAGATAAATGGCATGATTTTAATCGTAATAAAAATATCAACATTGTGTTGTGTTTTTAATTCTTATAAGCAATTTTCAGCCCACCGTTGGTAAATTGTCCTTATCTATCGTAAGTGTCAGTAATAAAAGGTTTTTTTTGAAGTGAATACTACTTATTTGATGAGTTTGAAAACTGTTATCTTACACAGGATGGGTTTATGGGAATAATCTTATCTCAGTTTTATTCAGTGGTGTTGTTTAATCTAAGGACGTGATTGCATGATGTTAATAACCACCAAATATCAATCCGAAACGCGTGTGATATCGACTACCTATTTTCTTTCGTATATATGTAAATATACGTAAATATGCGTTGCCATCTTAATTTATACCCAACAGCTTAAAAATTATTCATCGGTTGACAACATATAAAGTATTCAGTACTTTAACCGCGCCAGATTCAGGCATAATTTATTTAGAGAAATATAATGAAAAAAATAGCTTTAATTGCAGCAATCGCTGCTTTATCTACTGGTTGTGCCAGCATCATGACTTCAGAGAATCAATCTATTAATGTTACCACTAGCAACAACAAACCTGCTGAAGTAACCATTGAAGGTCAAACTATCACTGCTCCGGGTAGCGTTATCGTTCTTCGCGATGGTAAAGATAAAGTACTACGTACCAAGGCTAACGGTTGTGACACTGCAACGCCAGTTTCAAAATCTGTTACGCCAGTATTTTTTGGTAATGTCATTATTGGTGGCGCGTTAGGTTCAACAACTGACAGCGTGACTGGTAAAATGTGGGATTACGCTGACAAAGTCGAGATCCTTTGCGCTGAATAATTACCATGTTAATTAGAAGTATAAGCTGGCTTTTGCCAGCTTTATTTTTTTCTAGCGCTTGTGCAGATGCTTTTGCATTTGATTCCACCCAAGTTAATCCCAAACAAAGGGCATTACTCGCGCAATCACCACACTGGCATGCATTACTGCACATGAAAGCCGGTGCCCCCATGATTAATGATCCGCAATTTCTATTATCATCTGATCAGTTTTCTCCTGCAGAAGAGCTATCAAAGACCATTGCCTTGTTTCAATCTGAGCCTAGGGATGCCGCGTGTCGCTTTCCTGCTCGGCTGTTTTGGTTATCTCAACAGTTTTCACAGCCGTTAACGAGTGATGCGTTTGCACACTGTACAGAGTTAACCGACTACTTAAAGCATGTACCTTTTGATCAGGTGTCCCTGGTGTTTACCTCAGAGGTATTGTCATCGGCATCAAGTATGATGGGGCACGTGTTTATAAAAGCTGGTGGGGTGAATTATCGCAGTAACAAGGTGGAACATGCGGTATCATTTTTTACTGAATATCAGACCGTTAATCCAATCAAGATAATCGCTGACGGGCTGTGGCGAGGCATGTCGGGATTCTTTATTGTTAGGCCCTATGAGAAAGAGCGTTCGCGCTATCTGATTGAAGAAGAGCGCAATGTATTTGAGTATTCCTTACAACTTAATGCCGATGAAAAGCGTTTGATGCAGTTCCATATGTGGGAGTTAAAGGACCGCGACATACGGTATCTTTTTCAGAATTATAATTGCGCGACATTGACGCTCTATGTACTGGGTGTTGCGCGCCCAGAGATAAAGTCGTCAGAAGCCTTATTTGTTAGTCCTGCGGATGTTGTGAAGGCTGCCTCATCGGCGGATATGATTGACGGCGCTAATGTCAATTTAGCCAACGAATGGGCGATTTCCGCGTTGGAATTACAACTGGGTCTTGCTAGGACGGAGCAGTTAAAACAATTACTACTGACAGCAGAGGTTACTGACTCCTTGACCACCCAAATCCTATCAGAACTAGATGTTGAGTACATGCAACGCTTAACACGCCATGCTAAATTTTCAGAGACCATCAAACACAAGGTTAAAACCCACGTTCAATCACTTGGTGATAAAGGTAATGGTTTAATATTGAATTCAAACGTGACTAAGAATCCATTGACAACCATCCAAGACAGTGTGTTCTCTGTGCGCGTTGATAATACGCTTCGCGGTCGTGAGTTGAACTTCTCGTTTTTACCGGCTTCCCATTATTTAAGAACCACAAACCCACAGTTTTTCAGTGATTCCCAACTAAATATAGGTCAGTTTGACCTCACCTATAACGTGGATGAAGAAGAACTTAGACTCAATCAGCTGACCCTGTATTCGTATCAATCCTATGTGCCCACGACTGAAACATTACCGCGTACTTCCAGTGCCCTATTTATGGGGTATAAGCAGCATATGTCAGATGATTTTGAGCAAACAGGCTTGCTGACCTTTGAAGGCGGTTGGGGCAAAAGCTATCGTCTGGACCGTGACATTATTGTGTATGGATTAGGCCATGCCGGTGGCGCTACGCGGTGGTCAGATGGTTTATGGTTAGCTAAATTGTCTACGGGTATGATAGTGAATCTAGCCTGGCAGTCTAAACTACGTGTCCATTCTGAAGTGCAGTGGACAACAAAAACTGAAAACAGTCTTAAAACCTTGGAATTTGAATTGTCTAATCAACTCTCACCTGCGTTTGGGATTTTCTTTAATAGCAAACGCCTGTCAACTAATGGCCGGCGTGAATGGCATTCCAGCCTCGGGGTTGATTGGTATTTTTAAGTCAATGTGGCACTTGGCTTTAGCTAGGTGTTGCATCTTTCCCGTAAATTTTTATTTATATTTCCATTCCCTTGATATAATACACTATGTATACAATAAAGGGAGTTAGGGTATGCGTACTATAGTTTTAGTTTGCACATTATTTGCTGCCGCGGCCTGCGGAGGCAATTCCGAGGAAAAAGCTGAGGCTGATATCAGCGCTATTAACCAGCCTGATGAGGTTCATAGCGACACGAGCACGGTAGCGGATTCCGCTTCTAATCAGGACAATGATGACAGCACCGCAAGTCAAGGCAGCGATACAGTGCAGCACGACAATGCATCTAGCGATGATATCACCCCGGTTGCTGACACTACTGCCAATCAAAACGATAACGAATCCGTCAGTCAAGAGGGCGACGATGAGTCATCTCCCGCTGTTAATGGCAATGACCCACAAGACGATACCAATGTCATACCTTTGATGCCTGTGTTACCCAATGAAACCTTATTTTTTGATTTCCAAGGCCAAGGAATACCCGAAGTAACCAGTCCAAGTGCACTCACCAGAGTTAAAGGCTCTGAGGGTTGTAACGGTTGGGGTGAGGACTATGACAAGTTTTGCGATGCCAATACCGGGGAGCGATTATTCCTTGCTTATATGAAAGCTTATTCCTCTGATCACATGGGGTATTTACGTTATGGCGCCATGTCTGGCGAAACGATGACTCATGCTGCAGAGGGGGATGCCTTGGCAATCACACTAACGGGTGGTCAACGGCACGATAAAGACGGTGTGTTGCGCACTGAGGGAGACGAAGTTCAAAGCTTAGCGATGTTTCAACAACAACAAGATAATGCATCGCCTACACTGTATTCCAATCACGTATTGCCTGGTTGGTCCATGTTAATCAATGGTATGAGCAGTACCACACAGCCCCTTCCTCATTTCCAACATGCCAATCGCTTTAGCTTTTGGGTTTGGTATCCAAAGGATAAAAAACGTCATGTCCGCCACAACCGCTGGGATCGTGAGGTGAATGCACCCGCAAGAACCATCAATTGGCATCCGTTTATTGATGATAGCCGAGGCGGTCATTACTATCATCAAGTGGCTAACCGCGCCTACGGTGGTTGGATTAAGGTCGTCTTTGATGCTAATCCCACCCATCACAATGCGGGCGTACATAGTCAGTTTATGCATCTCCCCTATGGCGGTCATGAAGCCGAAGGTGATGGCTTAGATTACTTCCGCCGTATCACCATGAGCCAGGTGGTTTTTTATCACACTAAATATCAATCATCGCCCTATCATTTTCTCACTGATCGCTGGATAAGCAGTAAAGTGGATGAAGAAAATGATGAAACCATTGCAAGTCTTGCCGTGGGTTATGACGACGAGAGACAACGATTTGATATTTCATTTGAAGACAAGTATCGCTGTGGCGAGTGTCATGGTAACTATGAAGTGACTTACAGTTTTTCACCAATCACTAATCAAAATGTCATTAACACTCATGCTATCAAGGATATAGAAAACTTTTTTACTGATCACGATGATGAGCCCATGATTGTCAAACCCAATGCAGGCTACAACCAAGTATGGGCAAGTTTTGCCGTAGCGGCTGAAGATTTGAATCGCTTTAAAGCTGGAGAGCCAATATATTTTGCCGTGCGCGACCGAAGTGAACGAACCTTTGCGTACGAAGCAAGGGATGACGAGCTAATAACGCTAGCGGACGGTAGTCAAAAATCACGTAGACATTTGGTAAAAACCTTGCGTTATCAATACCGAGTGCCGCCCCGTTATCCCAGGATCAAAGGTATAAAAGATGTGGCGGTCTCACCTCAAGCCGAAGGTTCGGTCACATTAACCATTGCTGATATGCCCACTGATGTGACTTTCCGCGCGACGAGCGTTGCAGCCGTTGATGTTGATATAGTGCAACAGTCGGAATCGGTGATGGTAAACCTCAATGGGGGAACTGTTGGCGAGCATTACATTAGCGTTGAAGCGGTGTCACAGCACAGAGTGGTTGCACGTCATCTATTGAGATTGTATGTTCCAGCGCAGAGCTGCGCCACACAAGGCAATTGTAACCACTATGTGTTAGCAGACTTTACTCAAGCAGAGAATAATACCCCGACTGCCAGTTGGTCACAGTTGCTGGAAAGTTCAAGTATCGCCAAAGACAGCTTCGGCGCGTCAACCGTTATTGGTAGCAATCCCTCTTATCACCATGTAGGTGTTAAGGGTGATGAATATCAGCTGCTAAATGACGATGTCGTGCAGATCACAATTTACAATAGAGCAGACTATCCCATAGACGTTGCGCCTAACGTCTCCTTTAGTCAAACGAGTTTCGATAGTCAGGCCGATGATTGGCACCGGCTCCGTGCTCAACAAATACCCGCCAAAGCCTCAAGGTCATGGTTTATTCCTAAATCTTGGATAGCGCAGGAGAGCATTAATGTGATCAATATTAACCTACCTAACGACGTGCGCTCCTTGGCTATTCAAAATATCAGTTTACTGACTCAAGGGTGAGTAGTATCAGAATATCAGGATGATTTGAGGTGGTTATTAATGAAAAAAGCCCAGCAGGTTGCTGGGCTTTGTATTGGTGGTTGTTTTACGGTTTATAGCCCTAATTGTGGGGCAGGTGATGCCGACTATTCAACCCGCAGGTTGTCAAATTTGGCCGCACCATTTTGACTTCTAATCCCCACTTTACCCGATGAAAAGGTATTGTCGGATACAGTAGCCAGCTCTACGCCATCAATAATGACTTTAATTTGATTACCATTGAACACCATTTTCAAGTTGTAATACTGTGACGTACTATTGGCAAATGTACTGGATTTCAATTTTTTCCAGGTGCCGTTATTGTTGCGATTAAGAATATAGGATCCATTACTTTTAATCGCTAATTGGTAGTACTTTTTATCGCCTTGATAACGACCCAGTACGCCTGCCATCTGAGCACCTCTTTTAACATCGGCACTGACACTATAATTACTCCAATTCATATCTCCCGCTGAGCCATAGCCTGAATCATTAGTGCTTGTTTTGGCCAACACATCATTACCATTTTCTTGTTGGATGGACCATGTGCCTTTAGTGAGCTGCCACTGACTTGAGCCATTGTCAAAGGCGTCTATTAATAGTGGTGTTGTACCGGAATTACCATCGCCTCCGCCATCGCCGTCATTTCCGCCGTTGTCTCCGTTGTCATTATCGCCATCACCATCATTACCACCGTTATTGGCACTATTAATGGGGCCTTTGAAGTCTATGTTATCAAAATGACCAGTGTAGCCAGTTTGTCCCCAGCCTGAGCTAAGTGCCATTTTATTGATTTCAGTGATTGGATTTTGCAACAGCGCACCACCCCAGATGAGGGTGTCGTCAAGGTAGACGTCAAAGGTTCCTGAGTCAGTGCTGATTATTGCCTTTATGCTGTGCCACTGATGTGCCGTTAGGTCCGCTATTTTCACATGTTCTATGTTACTATTAGCAATAGCTAAACCATTGACTAAGGGCGAGTTAATTAACTCTAAGCCAATCGTTGTTCCATCCAGCAAGCGAAGCTTTTCTCCGGCACCAATGATTTCGGGCTTAAAGTCATAACTGAGTACCAAGTTACTACTGGACTGACCGGTAAATTGTTTGACGACATAAACAGAGTTAGAGGCATTGAAATCAGACAGGCTAAGCACTTTACCTTTGTCAACATCGTTACTGATTCTGGCAGATGTATTGTTAGTTTCAGTGGTTATCCAACCCCCTGCTTTCTCAGTTTCAGTATCAGCTTCAAAATCATCGCTGATTTGACCGTCAGTAGCCGCACTTTCACCCCAGACTTCTATTTCGTAAAAACCAAAATGCTTCTGCACCGCTGAGTTGCCGCCATTGTGGGTTTCGAGACGTGTTATTTTGATGTATCGTCCGTTGCTGTCAGTAAGGTTTAGGGGCTGTAACCAAGAAATAGAGGGGATGTAATCTTCAAATACCTTGGTGTAATTATTGCCGTCACCTACCTCCACCTTAACTTTAAAAACCTTCTGTTCAACCTCACCTAGGCGTTGCGGATTAAAATTATCATATTGTTTAACTTTGAGGGCTTTTATTAGCTTTGATTGACCGATATCCAAGACAATAACATCTCTACCAGACACATTGCCTTTGTGCCAGGAACTGGCCAAGTTACCATCAACAATACTGGAGATGTTGTCGCCATAGTTAACTAAATTGGCTTGGCTAATATCTAAGCGCGTTCCATGATCGTATCTGCCACCCGTAACGTCTCCGGTGGTATGATTGATATCAATGTAATCATAATGATTGGTGGCAATAGATTCTGGGGTATTAAAGTAAATTGGTGTAATGACATCTCGACTGTCACTGCCGTTCCAAACTTGCGCATTGCGAGTACCGGTAAATAATTTCGCTTGTTTGGTTGCGTCATTTTCGGCCGTTATCCCCCGTACCCAAAATACTTGACTATGGTATGCGGTGCGGTCACCAATAGGGTACATATCTGACCATGTACCTAAAAAACTCGGGGCCCAAGCATATTTTTGCTGGTTGGGCCGCCAGCCTGTGGCACCAGAGGTTATCATGTAGAAATTGCCATTGTGTGTAAAAAGAGCCGGAGCTTCCCTCGGTTCTGGTGCCCCATTATCTTTGTACCATTGCAGTGTCTTAGCCGGTTGAGCGCCGGCTACATTTGCATTGATGATATTACTACAATCCGGTGTCAGTTCTAAAAATCTGATGGTGTGGTCGTCCCGTCCCGTAGAAATAATGTAGTTTTTTCCATTAACTGTCGTATTGCCTAGATCACCCGATGCACTGCCGTAGGGAAAGTCTAAACGCATGGCACTGTATGGCGAATCTACTTCACCCGCAGGATCTACCACAGTGGCGCCAAATAGTTGTTTACCATTAACATAATCAATGATGCCATTGGCGGTGGCATTTAATCTTTTCGCATAAATGGCCCATTTACCTGTTGCCTCACACTGAAACCATTTAATGGCTTCGAATCTGTTGTAATTATAGTTCTTACCCATCTGTGTACCGATAGCAGCAACATCACTATTTGTAATTACGGTCTCTGGATTATTGGTCCAGGTGTAACCACCGTCAGTGGACTTATCTATGGTAAATTTTTCAAAATTACCCACATTATCTTTGTGTCTTGTTAATCCATAAGTCACGCCATCAATATTTTTTACTTTGGTAAAACCCATACCTGTCCATGGCTTTACTGTGGTGTTTTTGTCTTGTCCTAATACAATGCGCTCAATGTTATCTGCGTATGTGATTAGAGGTGTGGTTAATACGGCTAAGGTTATCCAAGCTTTCGATAATATCGAATGTTTGTTTGAAACCATGCTTTTTCTCCTTTATAAATCGTTTGATATAAATGTGAATAGGGAGAATCTATGAGCTTTACAACCACCATCATTAGAACCTAAGACTCTATCTATTCCATTGACACTCATCACAAAAAATTGTGAAGTTCATCAGGAGTCAGACGAATAGACAGAGGGTTTCCGCTAGTAATATGTAAATTAATTGTAAAATAATGTTTAAGTTGTTGTTATTTATGTGTTTGTTTTTTTGGTGTTGGAGTTATTTGTTTGTGCTGTGAGAGTATAATTTGGCTGGCAGCGAGACTTTCTACGTGTGGTTAATGTTCGGCTCAAATCAACCAAAAAAAAGTGATGATATAAATCTTGGATTAACACTACGCAATAACGTTAAATTCGATTTGTCACTGGCCTCCCTATGTCGCTAAAAGGATTAAACTAGAGTAGAGGGGTAATAGTAGGTCGTTTTTTTTATTGTTTTGATTCGATATCCCTATAATCTATGCGGCTTTATGCTACTAAAATACGAGTCAACTATCAGCCCTCGCAGCTTTCTTGAGTATCCACAATATGATATATTACATCATATCAATTTTAGTCTTATTTTTAACTTTATACAGGATGGTCATTGTGTCATTTAAAAAGTGGTTGGTCGGAAGCTTATTAATACTTCCAAGTGTGGCTGCATTAGCAGCTGATATTACCGGTCGTGTTACTCAAGAAAACGGAGAAGGCATAGCTGGCGCAAAAGTAGCAATTAGAAGTTTACATCAGTCGGTACAGACAGATGCAAACGGACAGTTCATTTTAGCCAACGTTAAAAGCTCGGATGTGGAATTACATATTTCAGCGAGTGGATTTGTGCACAACAATGCAACTGTTGACTTAACTAATTCAGATAAGGTAAAGGTCGTATTAGTGCCAACATCAATTGAAGTGATTGACGTAACGGCTAGTGTACTACATGCGTCAGTCATTGAATCAGCCATCCCTGTTAACGTCATGACTGGTGATGAATTAAAGCGCAATGAAACGACAACGCTAGGTGACACCTTGGTTAAATTGCCAGGTATCCATTCTAGCTCTCACGGTGGCGTCGCTGGTAGCCCAATTATTCGTGGTTTAACAGGGCCTCGCGTGATGATCGTTGAGAATGGCTTTGATGTAGGTGATGCTTCGCGGGTTGGCGCTGACCATGCCGTGGGTACTGAGACAGTAAATGCTCAACAAATTGAGGTTCTTCGTGGTCCTGCAACGCTATTTTACGGCAGTGGTGCTGTTGGTGGTGTTGTTAATGTGGTAAACAATAAAATCCCGACAGATTCTGAAGAGTCAGTGGAGTGGGTGTTAGACCATCAAACAGTTAACGAACGCAACAGAGGCGCGTTCGCTATTAAAGGTGGCGACGATAGTATTGCATACAATGTTGAAGGTTTCTCTTGGAAACACGGAGATTATACCTTACCTAAAGACATGCATCACGAAGATGAACACGGCGCAGAAGATGACCATGGTGCGGAAGATGACCATGGTGCGGAAGATGACCACGGAACTGAGCACGGTGACGATCATCATGAATCAGACAAACTAGAGAATAGTCGCAGTGAGTCTCACGGTTTTTCATTAGGTGTAACCAAGTTCATTGAAGACGGTTTAGTAGGTGTTTCATACAGTGAAATTGATAGGGAGTATGGCATTCCTGGGCACAGTCATGGTGGACACGAAGACCACGGTGCAGAAGACGACCATGGCGCAGAAGATGACCATGGCGCAGAAGATGACCACGGTGCAGAACATGCAGACGAACACAGCGAAGAAGCTTTGGTTTATTCGGTTGTTAAACAACGTAGAGCCCAGTTTATCTTCGAAAAAGATTTAGACGGTGACCTATTCAATCACGTTGATTTTGGCGCAACATTCTCAGATTACAATCTTCAAGAAATTGAAGGTGATATCATTCCATTAGTATTTGATAATAGTGTCACTGAATTACGCACGACCCTCAACCATACTCAAATTGGTGGTTGGAAAGGTGCATTGAACTTGCATTATGTTAACGCTGAAAAACAAGCTGCTGGTATTGAATCATTGGTTCCCTCATCAGAATCAGAATCACTGGCTATTTCTTTGGTGGAAGAAAAGCATTTTGGCGATGTATTAGTACAACTTGGTTTACGCGTTCAAGATGACCGTTTCAAGGTGTCTGAAATTGAATTAGACCGCTTTACTTTTCATGAAAAAGGTCACGACGGTGATGACCATCATGCAGCCGATGATGATGACCACCATGCAGCCGATGATGATGACCACCATGCAGCCGATGATGACCACCATGCAGGTGAAGAAGAACATCATGTTGCAGATGCTCAAACCATAGATTTCCAACCCATTACCCTTTCAGCGGGTGCGGTCTGGGATTTCGCTCCGGGATACAACTTTGCGTTATCAGTATCTCATGCACAACGTTCGCCGTCAGTTTCTGAGCTATTTGCCAACGGCCCGCATCTTGGTACTGGTACGTTTGATCTAGGTGCCGCTTACGAGATTGAAGAGTCTGGTGAATTGCATTTAAAAGATCAGTCACTGGAAAAAGAAACTTCGAACAATCTTGATCTCTCGTTCCGCAAGTTTAACGGTGATGTTGGTGTTATTGCCAATGTGTTCTACAACCGTGTAGACAATTACTATTACCAAGCGCCGTCGTCTTATACTTATGAAAAGAATGAGTCCCACGAGGGAGGTGAGCATGAGCATGATCACCATGACCATGGCAGTGGCTTACCAATCTACCAGTACAATATTGATGACGTGACTCTATACGGTGCTGAATTACAAGTTGTATGGCAAGTATCGCCAGCATTCAATGCAAAATTCTCTGGTGATGTGGTTCGAGGTGAGTTGCGCGACGGAACGCCCCTTGCGATGATGCCACCATCACGTTTGGGAAGTTATTTGAGTTATCACGGTAACAAGCTTGATGTTAATCTTGATATCGTCCATCATTATGCACAGACACGAATTGCGACGTATGAAACTGAAACAGCGGAATACACCATGGTTGATTTTGCTACGTCATATCCAATCAATGTTGGCAACCACTCAATGAAAGTGTACTTGCGTGGTGAAAATTTACTGGACGAAGAAGCCCGTGTGCACACCTCTTTCATTAAAGATGTTGCACCGTTACCAGGCAGAAACTTCGTATTTGGCATACGCGGAGAGTTCTAAATCATGAGGTTAGTCCGCATCCGTGGTGATGCGGACTAATATTTTTAAGTTGGGGATACCGAGTGGCACAACACGCTCTAAAACAGGTAGAACAGTTATGTAGTGCGCGAGGCATCCGTTTGACGCCAAAGCGCAAAGCTATTTTGTCTATCCTTAACGACGCATCTGGCGCCTTGTCAGCCTACGAGATTACAGACATCTGTCGGGAATCACTTAATTTATCGCTACCACCAATGTCTGTTTACCGCATGTTAGATTTTCTACAATCTGCTGGTTTGGTACATAAGCTGCTGTTGGCTAATAAGTTTGTTATGTGTTCACATATTTGCTGCGAACATCGGCATGAAACTCCACAGTTTTTGATATGCACTTCATGTAATCATGTTGAAGAGGTTGGCATTTCAAACCAACTGGTTAAAGAGTTAGAAGCTGGCGCTAATAAAGTTGGTTATCAAATGTTAAGCCCGCAATTTGAAATTCAATGCATTTGTCCGAGTTGTCAAGCCAAGCAATAGCATTACTTCTAAGATTGTAACAGTCTCATCGCCCAAATCTTCTTTATGTGTTTTTTAAATACGTCTGAATTAACAGACTATTGTTAGCTCTTACCAATTTCCCTGTAAACAACTTTCTCTTTTAGATTTTGGTTTGTGCTGCCGTGTCACAATGTCATAGTTAACAAACAATGATTTGTTAGGCTGGTAACGTTAGTATAAAGCGCTTTTTATATGGGCCCTTGATTATTAACAGACAAGAGATCTGTTTTGCTAAGTTGAAGAAACTTAGACTGGGATAACATCAATCAACTGCCGCATAAATAGGATTAATAGCACATGTTTATTCTGGTAATTAACATCCACGCGGGTGAATCTATTGTGACCAACGTCCGTCTACATCAGCATCTTTATACTAAACCTCATGAACAAGAAATCAAGATGATGTGAGTTATTAGAAAGTCTCTAGGCGAGGGCTATATGAAAGGTAAATATTAGGCCACACCGTAATAGGGGGCCTAATATACTATGAGAACTTTTGTTAGTTAGTTAAACTGTTTTTTGAACTCAATACCGAAAACGCGAGGCTCATTGACGATACCTGTCAGGTTATTGAAGTCAATTGCACCTTTGAGGTTTTCTTCATCAGTAATGTTTCTAACAAAGGCAGCTACGGTGTATTGATTAGAATAATTTTCATAACCAATACGTAGTGCGCCTTCAAAATTACCATTGCTGTTAAACTCTTTTGATTCGTAGATAAAGATATTCGTATTGCCTTGATATGCCCAATCTGTGAAGGCGAAAAGCTCGCCGTCTGAACCCATTGGAATACTGTATTTGGCTGTCAGGTTAAATGTGGTTTCAGGTGCTTGTGGGAATGGATTACCATTAACCATAGCAAATCCGTTAGCGTCAACCGTATCAGTAACCGTACACATACCAGTGCCACACGTTGCTACCACTAATTGGTTATCTTGGATTTCTGTGTCGTTATAACTGAATCCAGCAGTAACGAGAAGATTTTCATTCATCAACCATTCAAGGTCAACCTCAAAGCCTTGTCCAGTGCCCTTATCTGCGTTGACCAAGCGTGTATTATTACCATCACCACCAATGGCCGAAAACTGCATATCGTCTATTTCATAGTAGTATATTGCCGCATTAAGACGAAGTGAGTTTTCCAGCAGGTCTGATTTTATGCCGAACTCAGTTGATGTTATTGTCTCTGGTGCAGCGACAGATGGTGCGCCTTCAAACGCAACGTCACGACCTTGGATGGTTTGAGCGCGGAAGCCACTACTCAAGCGCATGAACAAGGTACTGTTATCATTTAACACGTAATTACCTTGTAGGTCCCAACTGATTTGTCCGTCATCAACACTAATGTCATCGTAAGATTGAATAGATGCATCTCCCGTGACTAGGGCAAAACCATTAACGTTTTGCTCGCCGACCGTCAGTGATTTTTCGTCATAGGTATAACGGATACCACCAGTAACAGTTACAGCGTCAGATACCTTATAATCCGATTGCGCGAACAATGCCCAAGCACTATTTTCATGAGATACTGTTGAAGCGCCAAAGTAACCATCATCACTGGTAACGTTGAATGAAGCATCATAGAAAAAAGTACCTACTTGCCAATTTATATTGCCGTCACTGTCGCTAGCTAGGCGGAATTCTTGAGTAAACTGTTCTAAATCTTTTAATCTATCTTCTGTTACTGCGCCAAAAGGAATAATCCCGGGACCCATGCCATTGTCGTCACTATAACCACCATCAATGTCGCCTTTACTGCTGCCATCGGCATACTCGATAGCTGAAATTGAGGTAAATGTAAGATCGCTGAAAGAATAATCTATTTTAAGGCTAGCACCCTGATTCTCGTATGACTGTGGGTTATTATCTGGGGTGTCATAGGAAACGGAATCGCGATCAAAATTACTATTTAATTGATTACTGCCAGCGGAAAGAATATTTGCACGGAACATAGATGCAGTGCCATCTAAATCGCGACTACGTAGGCTCAATAGGGCGTTAAAGTCGTCGGCTTGATAATTTAGTTGAGCGCGAACGGCCTTCTCATCATAACCACCCATAACATTTTCTTCGTTGGTGTAACTGTTATTTATCCAATCATCGCGAGTTTGTGATAATACCGACACACGACCAGTAAATCCGTCACCTAGGCTACCACCAACAGCGCCCTCAAGATTGGTTGTACCGAATGAGCCTAGGCCAATTTTGGTGTAGCCATCAAAATCCTCAGTTGGTTTTACGCTATCAAATTTTACAATTCCAGCTGTTGTATTGCGTCCAAATAACGTTCCTTGAGGACCACGAATAACCTCTACTTGCTGTATATCAAACAACGGAAAACTCTTTAAAATCACGTTTTCCTTTACAACGTCATCCATGATGACAGACACGGGTTGAGAAGCGGCTAAATCAAAGTCTGTGTTACCCAATCCGCGAATGTAAAAGCGCGGTGCAACACGACCATTAGATGATTCTGCATACAGACCCGGAATACGTGTTGCTAAACTCAGTACATCATCCCCCGCGGCCAAAAAATTGTCTAAGTTTTCTGTGCTTAACGTGGCGATTGAAATTGGTACTTCTTTCAGAGTTTGGACACGTTTTTGTGCGGTAACTTGTATCACTTCCAGTACTGCTTCTTGGTCAGTTGTTACTGCGGATTGTGCCATTGTATCAGCTGACCAAGAGGTCAGGATAAGACCTATGCTTGTTGCCAAAAAGGTTGATTTAAACGTCATGTTTTCACCATTGTAAGATATTGAAATTATACTACTTCGAGATATTGGAACTGATGTGTCGCAATGGAATATCAGTTTAATTAAACGCCACTTAGAAGCAAGGAAAATTTAATATACGAAACAACCTATTAATCCAATTGCAGTATGTAGTTGAAGATTTATAACACCCATTCTAAATAACTTGGATAGTCAAGAAGATTAATTTATTTTGGCACACATAGAGAATTTACATCAGACGCTTTTTGAAATGTTTATGTTGGCTTCGATGAAAAATAATTTTATCCAACTGATTTATATATTAACTTTACATTACATATAAATTAAGTTGTCTAAAAGATTGCACCTAAACAATGTTTTGTGAGATTCTCCACGATGACAGACAGTTTCAACAAAATGTATTGGGAGTTAATTTTTGAACGCACTTCATTTTTTTAAAACATTTTTATTTCTCATTTTGCTTTGTTTTGCCGTTGCTGGTTGTGGCGGAGGCGGAGACTCAGATTCTCCCGCACAAGTATCTGATGATACGCCAGGCAACACCTCAGGTAATACAGGCGATACAGATACCAACAGTGGGTCTGATACAGACACTACCGATACAGACGACACCGACAACACAGACACGGGTGATACCACAGATACTGATACAGACAGTGGCACAGAGCCAGCAGAAACCATCGCCATCAGCGGTGGTGGTGTCAAAGGTCCCATGGCCTTTGCACAGGTGTCAGTGACGGCCATAGACCTTACCCAGCCTGAACTGCGGGGTGAGTTACTCACCAGCACCAGCACGGATGCGACGTCCAACATTATTGACTTGAATCTTAGTAATGACCAGATCGCCTATCTTTTTGAGTTTTCCGCAGATGACAACACCATAGATATCACCACAGGCAAAGTGCCGGTGATTAAGAATCTCATCACCATTATTACCGCGGATAATTTGTCTCAAGGTTTCCCAGTGTACGCCAGCCCCTTAACCACCATGGCGGCTAACTTGGTGATGAACAATGCGGACAGTGCTAACCTTCCCTACACAGGTAATGCTGACGGTGTTGTCAGTGTTGACGAGTTCATGTCAGCGCTAGACGTAGCCCAAGAGCAAGTAAAGTCTACCCTAGGTTTTGGATTGGATGATGATGTTGATATTTACACCACCTCGCCATTGATTGACCAAGACTCCACGGGCAGTGACAAGCAAGGAGATACAGCGGCTTATCGTAGTGCCATTGAAGCGGTATCAGCCGTTGTTTATCAGATGGATAACCTCTCTACAGGTGAGGGATCCACTGACCAGATACTTACGGATATGGCGAATGATTTATCTGATGGTGAGATTGATGGTCAGATAACCGGTGATGACGGTGAAGTTGAAGCGGTTGTGTATGTTGAAGAAGCGTTGGACGTGTTAGCTCAAGATCCTGCGAGCTTACCTATTCCGAATGATGACTCAGGCCGAACCGTTGCCGACGTTAAGCAAATGGTCATTGACGAAGTGACACAGACGGGTAACCAAGCGGTTGATGTTAGCGCATTTGAAGCAGCGGCCACAGAGGTGGTTGTCAAGCCAGCGGTAACTTCGTCAGATATTGATAATGACGGCGTGTTAAATGCCGCCGACGCCTTCCCTACCGACCCTAGTGCAGATACCGACAGCGATGGTGACGGTGTTGCTGATGTGGTTTACGTGTTGGTTGACGGTCAGCGTACAGACACAGTAGATAGCCAAGCCAGTGACAGTGATGATGATAATGATGGGGTTGAAGATAGCCTTGATGCGTTCCCCCTAGACCCGAGTGAAACCACTGACACGGATAGCGATGGTCAAGGTAACAACAGCGACAGCGATGATGACGGTGACGGTGTTGCTGATACAGACGATGACTTCCCATTAGATGGCAGCATTTTTAATGCCGAAGATAAAGACAATGATGGCTGGTCAGCGAACCAAGACCCTAATGACGATGATAGTAGTATTCCGTCAGAGGTGTTTGTTGATACTGACGGTGATGGTTTAGCGAACAGCGGTGGCCTGACACCAGACAGTGATGACGATAATGATGGCGTCAGTGATGAGGCAGACCAATTCCCCCTGGATAGCAGCGAAAGCTCAGATTTAGACAATGACGGTATGGGTGATAACAGTGACCCAGACATTGATGGCGATAACACGGACAACGACCAAGATGCATTCCCATACCTTGCTTCAGAAACCCGCGACACCGATGATGATGGTGTGGGTGATAACCGAGATAACGACGATGATAACGACGGTTTAGGGGATACATTAGAGCTTGAATTAGGCACAGATCCGCTGTTAATTGACAGTGATGGTGATGGCGCCATGGATGCCGCGGATGCCTTGCCACTGGACAGCAGCGAGCAATTTGACTCAGATAACGACAGCGTGGGCAACGGCCGTGATAACTGTCCCTTGATAGCCAATACCTTCCAGCTTAACAGTGATGACGACGCCTTTGGTGATGTTTGTGATAGCGATGATGATAATGACGGTGCGCTAGACGCAGAAGATGATTTCCCGACGGATGCAAGCCGTCAAAACGCCACAGACCAAGACAACGACGGTTGGCCGTCGGAGCAAGATGCGAATGATAATGATGCGTCAATTCCAGGTACCGCGTTTGTTGATACAGACCTAGATGGTTTGGGTGACACCACAGATACGGACGATGACAATGACGGTAAAGCGGATGCTGAGGATTTGTTCCCGCTAGATGCTAGTGAGTGGCAGGATAGCGATAGCGATGGGACTGGCGACAATGGGGATAACGACGATGATAATGACGGTATAGCTGACAGCGTTGATCTGTTCCCGTTTGATGGAGCAGAGAACAAAGATTCAGATGGTGATGGCGTGGGCAACAATGCCGACACGGACGATGACAATGATGGTGTGGATGATGGCAGTGACGCCTTCCCAATGGACAACACCGAAACCCTAGATACCGATAATGACGGTTTAGGTAACAACCAAGATACAGACGACGACGGTGATAATGTTGCTGATGTGGATGATGCCTTGCCATTAGACAGTAGTGAAACTGTGGATACCGACGGTGACTTGATTGGTAACAACGCGGACACGGATGATGATGGAGACGGTGTTGCAGATGCGGATGATTCCTTCCCACTGGACAACACAGAAACCGTGGATACCGATAATGACGGTTTGGGTAACAACCAAGACACAGACGACGACGGTGATAATGTTGCAGATACAGATGATGCCTTACCATTAGACAGCAGTGAAACCGTGGACACCGACGGTGACTTGATTGGTAACAACGCGGACACGGATGATGATGGTGATAACGTTGCAGATACAGATGATGCATTTCCACTGGACAACACAGAAACCGTGGATACCGATAATGACGGTTTGGGTAACAACACTGACACAGACGATGACAACGACGGTACCTTGGATATTGATGATCAAGCGCCGTTAGATGCCAGTGATATTTATGACTTAGACGGTGACGGCATTGGTGATGCCAGTGACAACGACCAAGACGGTGATGGTGTGACAGCAGATGTTGATACTGATGACCGCAATGCCCAACATGGTGCGGTGATGGCACTGACACCAGAGCGAGTGGTAGGTCAAGATAGCGTTAAGCATTTAGTGACAATTTACGACGGCGCCTTGAGTAACCCAGATTATGCCACGGGTTATACCTTGGTACCTGTGGTGTTTAACAATGACGGTACGGGTAGCCAGTACATCAATGCATTGCCAGAGGCCTTTACTTGGAGCATTACTGATGATGGATTGATGCGTACTATCGGTCAGTCTAACCAACTGAATACCATTGAGTTAGATGTCACCACCTTGGAAAACGCGGGGATCACTGACGAAGCCGCAGCGACCTACACTGAACAAAACGGCAGTCCGTATGTACTCGTGGAAGAGTTACTTGTTAGCTCAACATGGGCCTTGATAGGTGACAGCAGCGAGATGCAAAGTTACCAAATCACCAGTACCTATAGTCACCGCATTGCTGATGGGGCGTTACGTGAGCAATTGCAAGGCAGTGAAGATGCCCCAGCCTTTGAGCATGTATCAACTGAGATCACCGACTTCACCGTTGCTGATAACATCACAGACGCGGGCTTCAATGATGAAGAATTATTAGCTGGCTGGGCAATGGATGCCTTGGTGGTTGATAACGGTTTAGTGGCCGCCTTGGTGACCTTTGATGGCAATACCCGCCAAGCACGTATTGGTGACAATGACAGCATGTATGATTATGACATCAATACCCAAGGTGAGCTGATACTGAGTGATGATGACACCACTATCACAGTACGCCGATTACGTGACCATCAAGACGGTACGGCGATATTATGGAGCCGCGCACAAGTGGGTGACGCGACGTACATCAAGATAGGACAAGGCTTCCAGCGCAATGTCAGTGATGCCAGTACCGTGCCTACGGGTGAGATATTAGCGTCTTCATTTGTGCTCACAGACCCGACGGGCTACGACGATAGCGGTGCGTTTATTGCCGAGAACCTGTTTGGCTTCCGCTTGAATCAATCCGGTACCGCCACGCGGGTATTATCAGCAGACATTGATGTTGACGGGTTTGGCTCTGAGTCATCGGCGTTTAATTTGTTCCAGTACCGCTGGGATAGCGCCGGTGATCGTATTGAGTTAAGTACATATGCCAGTGAGACGGCAGGTTGGTATACCTTGTGTGCTGACAGTGATCCTAGCTGTATTAAAGTGCGCCAGCGTCAGTGGCAAGTTATTCGCCAAACAGATGAGCGCTTGTATGTAATAGAGGCCTTCTCTTATTTTGCAGCAGATGAAGCTGCTGAGAACGGTGGTGATTGGGTGCCCATCGTCACTGCGCGCAACAACTTCTATCAGCTGTATGACCTGGACTCAGACAATGACGGTATCAGTGATCGCAATGATTCAGATGACGACAATGACGGACTTGATGATGTCTTTGATGTGGAGCCTTTGTCTATTCATATGACCTTGGATACAGACGGTGATCTGGTGTCCAATGAAAAAGACACAGACGATGACAACGACGGTACCTTGGATATTGATGATCAAGCGCCGTTAG
>JBELHI010000008.1:0-13760 GCA_042091475.1 Alteromonadaceae bacterium | reverse complement strand
ATGGATCCGTTTGGTAACACTCTTTTTCAGTTACTCGATATAAGCCACACGTTTACGTGTGGCTTTTGCCCTATAGATGACATTTTATTTTGTGATTCGGTAGTATTTGAACCCTTTTTTCATCAGTAAGTACCATCAAATATTTGTTGCTCGAAAGTTTTATAATATTACGCCTATCAACTTTACTATCAACGGGGTATGGTGTGGGTTTTAAACCAGAGAGCATATTGTAATGAGTATTTGGGTTGATGCAGATGCCTGTCCCGTGGCTATTAAAGAAATACTTTATCGTGCAGCTGAGCGAACGCAAACCCGTATTGTGTTAGTTGCCAATCAACATCTACGTACGCCACCGAGTAAATATGTTTCTAGCCTTCAGGTTCCGAAAGGATTTGATGTGGCTGATGACGAGATTGTAAAACGCGTAACCTCTGGCGATATGGTCATTACGTCTGATGTGCCGTTGGCCGATGAAGTGATCAGTAAAGGCGCTTTTGTTTTGACAGCAAGGGGCGAGGAACTGACAGCGTCCAATATCAAGAGCCGCTTAAATATAAGGGATTTTATGGACACTATGAGGGCTAGTGGCGCTCATACTGGTGGTCCACCGCCATTATCTGGTGCTGACAAGCAAGCCTTTGGAAATGCATTAGATCGTTGGTTAGCAAAAGTGGGCTGAGCCATCACCACGGCACCATCAGGGTACTGTTGTACTGCCGATGGAAATCTCCATAACACATTGAATTTAAATTTTATTTAGGTATTATCAAGAAAATACAACACGCGTTCAAAGGATTATATGGCGTGAAGAAATACAGGGAACAGTGTTACTTTGTCGCATTCTCAGATTGCGAAACAGTGGATGCTACAATAGATAATCTGCTGTCAAACACGCAGGTTAATGATGGCTATGAAAAAGCCTGCTGGGCAATGTTATTTTGCGGCGAAAAATTTTCTGCCGATAAAATGTTTGCTGAAATACAGCGGCGTCTAAATAATATTCCTGTATTTGGTGGCTCTGTGGCAGGTATTTCCCATCACAACAACAGTCAACCGAATGGTTTTGAAAGCCTATTAATAGTATTTCCTCACTCAATCCCGGCGCCTATCGCAACTGAATATTCCCTAAAACACCAACATGCCACTGAAGCCGAACTTAGGACACAATTGTCAGCTGACTTGTTACACAGTCGTCAGGATACTTTGTTATTTTCCTCGCAGAACCATATTGACCGTAACGAGTGCTATTCATTAGCCTCATTGATTAATGAGACTAACCCTCTAGCACTGGAGCAATACCCCGCCACGATTGCAGGTGTAACCCTGCTATCACAGGGGACCAAGGGGCACGCCAAGCTATTTGCCGGCGATAGAACCACTGAAAATAGTTGTCTTGCACTGTCGTTTAATACCAAGCAAAAAGCCCAGATTCAGTATGTCAAAGGCTGTATTCCGAGCAGTAGTTTTTTTCAAATTACGCAAATGAATGAAAATAACATAGTGCAGTTTAACGACAAGCCCGCTGGTGATTACATACAAAACATCCTAAATCTTGATTGTGACGAGGAGCTATCACTATTGCTCGGTAAAAAACAAGGGGCATTATTCAGTTGTGACGATGACGCATTATTTTTTGTTCAGCACGCAACGATATCAAGCAGCCAAGGTCGTTCAGTATGCCTGGATAATACGTCATTTAAACACGGCGATATTTTGCAGTTAATGACACAAGATACCACTCAAGTAAGGAAGTCATTGGCGGCTGTATGTCGCGGTCAACAACCTACGGAACACCCTCAAAACTGTTCAATTTACTTTGCCTCCCATGACTATGCATCACTTGAAGGTGAGCCCTCGCTATTTGCAAATGGTTTATATGGCATTGTTACCCAAACTGAATTTTTTAAGACAGACAAGATGCTAACGTCGAGTACCCATGGCGGCTTGCATGTGACATTACAACTCGACAACGCTGACCTGCCCATTGTTACTGGTTGTGACAAGGTATAAGGAATCATTATGTTAAACCATTTAAATCTGCATTACAGACTAGCCACTTTATTTATGTTGGCAGGCTTGTTACCCGTATTAGTTGCATCGTTATTTGTAATAGAGCAAATGAACCAAACCGTGACAACCAATGCACTCTATGACCTAGAGGGGCGACGGGACTCTAAACAACTCTCTATTGAGCGATGGTTTGATACACGTATTGCAAATATTGATATGTTGGCAGAATCTCAAATCGCTATTAATACTGTGCAGCGTTTATCTGACAGTGACGAACTTCTTATTAAAGATAAGAATCAAAACTATTTTAATAGCTTTCTTCGCTTGTATGATTTTAATGAATTACTGGTGACAGATACCAACGGTAGTATTTTGTATTCTACAAAGGTCACTGAAACCGTAGGCACTCACGTATCACAAATATCTGCTAATTTAGCCCGCTCTTATGAGCAAGCATTGTTCAGTGGCTCATTTATCACCGACCTAGCGCGACAAGAGGCTTCGGACGCTGCTTCTTTATATATATCATCATTAATAAGAGACCAAGCTTCTAATGTTCCTATCGGCGTTGTTATTGCCAGACTCCCCCGAGAAATATTGACATCAATTATGCGAGAAGAAGCAGGAATGGGTGTGACAGGTGATGCATTTTTAGTGGGTAGCGATAACTTTTTGCGGTCTGACTTACCAGACAGTGAAAATCAAAAACGAGGTGTGTCTGATGTATTAAACACAAATATAAGAAGCCAATCAATTAAACGCGCGTTTGCTGGTATTAAAGATGTCACTGAAGAACTGGATTACCGAGGCCGTCACGTACTGTCCAGTTATACTCAGTTAAATATACCCCATTTGAACTGGGCACTGGTGCTAAAGATTGACGTTGATGAAGTGTTACAGCCCGTCACAAGTATTCAGCAGACAGTTATGTTGCTGCTTGCGACTATTGCGGTAATAATTTTTATTTTTGCATGGTTCTCTGCCAAAGCCGTGAGCGATCCCATTAATGTATTAACGACACAGGCAAATGCCATTGCTCGTGGTGAACTCGGTCAAACAATTGCTATTGCTGGTAAAGACGAAATCGCCACTTTATCCCATGCGTTAACTAATATCTTGGATACCCAACAAGCCATTGCTGACGTAGCGAAGAGAATGTCTCATGGACAAGCGGTTAAGGCAATGAATCAGAGAAGCCAAGACGATAGTTTAGTCTTGTCGTTAAATAGTTTGATTACCGTATTTGAAGAAATTACTAGTCAAGCCAACTCTGTGGCAGCAGGTGATTATCAACAGAAAATCACCGTGCGTTCTACCAATGACGAACTAGCCCCCGCGTTAAACAAAATGATTGTGGCATTGGCGAGTAATGAAACCTTGACCAGTGAGCAACAATGGTTACAAGAAGCCATTGCCGAAATAAATCATATCGTACTTGGTGAGCAAAATATGCAACGCCTGACCCAGCGTACACTGAATGCCGTAGCAGCCCAGTTGAACGCGGTGGTGGGTACGTTTTATGTCAACCAGTCAGATGATGACATTGACCTTATGCTGCACAGCAGTTTCGCGTTTGAGCAGCGCAAACACAGTATTAACAGATTTGCCCGTGGAGAGGGGTTAGTAGGGCAAGCCGCGCTGGAAGGTAAGCCCATTTTTGTTAGCGGTGTGCCTGATGATTATGTGCGTATTGTTTCTGGGGTAGGTGAGGCAAGCCCAACGAATATTAGCGTGTTCCCCCTTCTGTACAAGCAACAGATTATGGCGGTGATTGAGATCGCTACGTTAAAGCCATTGTCTGAAATTCAGCAAGGTTACTTGGCTCAATTGTCTGTGCCCATGGTGACGGCTTTTGAGGTTATAAATAGCCGTGCTACATTAGAGCAACAGCAAACCGTACTGGCCAATAACAACGATGAACTCGTTGAGCAGGCACAGGCCCTACGTGAAGTAGAGCATGAATTACTCGCACAACAAGAAAAGCTGCAATCCAGTAATGAGCAATTAGAAAAACAAGCAAGGGAGCTTGAACATTCGCAATCAGAATTGGAAGCTCAACAAGCCCAAGTTGAGTTAATGAACAGTGATTTACAGGATAAAAATACAATTCTGGAAACTCAAGCGTTGGAAATGGAACAAGCCAGAAAAGCAGTGGCCCTGAAAGCCGAAGACCTATCCGTTGCTAACCGTTATAAGTCAGAGTTTTTGGCCAACATGTCCCATGAATTACGAACCCCACTAAACAGCCTATTGTTACTTGCCCGCTCATTCCAACTGAATGAACAAGGTAATTTGTCCGGTGAGCAAGTTGAAGAAGCCAAAATTATTTATGACAGTGGCAGTGACTTGCTTAACCTTATTAACGAGATTCTGGATTTAGCTAAGATTGAAGCCGGTAGAATTGAATTGCGACCTGAGTCTATTAAAGTTGCAGCGTTAACGGATACCATTCATGACCAATTTAGGCATATGGCCCAGAGTCAAGGTTTGGCATTTGAGGTGGTTAATCAGACCTCCTTAGATAGCATATTAGTCACAGACCCATTGCGGATGGGACAAATTATTAAAAACCTGGTGGGTAATGCCCTCAAATTTACTGAGCAAGGCGGCATCAAGGTAACGTTAGAACAGATTGATGATCCTAGTGCAATAGACGTAACACTACACGCAGATAAGTTGTTTAAAATACAGGTCCAAGACACAGGTATTGGCATCGCGGCAGAAAAGCAGTCATTGGTATTTGAGGCCTTTAAGCAAATAGACTCAGGTGACCAGCGTCGCTATGGTGGCACGGGGTTGGGTTTGAGTATTACACGTGAGTTGGTCAACTTACTGGGTGGTGAAATCACACTTTCCAGTACCCTGTCAGAGGGCTCAGTATTTACTGTTTATCTACCATTAACATTAGAAGCATCAACCACTTTAGTCGCTTCAGACATGGACAAGAAATCAAATCATAGGGTGTTAGAAACCAAGACAACGGATAACTTGAAAAGCGCTACTCAGGTGTTAGATGACAGAGAGTTTATTGACGATGATGATGATGTGATCCTACTCATTGAGGATGATCCCGTATTTGTAAAAGTATTGTCCGATGAAATAACCAAACGGGGTTATAAGTCACTAATAGCAACGACGGGAGAGCTCGGACTGCAATTAGCCATGCAATATCTGCCTACAGGCATTGTGTTAGATTTACATCTACCTGAGCTTGATGGTTGGGGTGTATTGAGTGCGTTAAAACGCAATATTGACACTCGACACATACCAGTACATATTGTCACCGCAGACGAAATGACTTCTAATGGCTTTAAGGTTGGTGCCGTTGGGCACACCACTAAACCATTAAAACACGATGATATTACGACGGTAATTAATTCTATAGAACACGCATCAGGGCGAGATAAAAAATACGTATTGTTGGTTGAAGATGATGAAAATATTCGTGCGGTAACGGCAAAGGCCATAGGCAATGATGTAGTAACCATTATAGAAGCTGAAAATGGTGAGAAAGCCTTGTCGGTAATACGTGATGGTGGATTGGATTTGATTGTATTAGATCTAGGATTACCTGACATACAAGGTACTGAAGTACTCGTTAAAGCCGCAGAACAGGGACTGACATTGCCGCCTGTGATTATCAATACCATGCGTGACTTGACCACAGCAGAAGAACATTTATTACGCGAATACTCAGATACCATCATTATTAAAGATGTTCGTTCCCACGAACGCTTAATTGACGAAGTCGCGTTGTTTTTACACCGTGTTGTCAAGCAACTACCGGCCGAGAAAAAACGCATTATCCAACACCTGCATCAGGCAAGCGAGCCTCTGGCGGGTAAAAATGTGTTGGTGGTAGAAGATGATATGCGAACCCTATTTGTCATGACTAAGATTTTAGTTGAATCTGGGATGAATCCGATCAAAGCAGAAAACGGTCAGCAAGCCCTTGATATATTAGCCGCAGAGACGGCCATTGATATTGTCTTGATGGATATGATGATGCCAGTGATGGATGGTTATACAACCATGCAAAATATTCGTAACAATCCTACTATGAAGGACTTGCCGATTATTGCTCTGACAGCTAAAGCAATGAAAGAAGACCGCGCTAAATGTATTGATGCGGGAGCCTCAGATTATATGACTAAACCCATTGTTCAGGACAAGTTGTTGTCACTGATGAGAGTCTGGTTGAGCCGATAATGACAGACGAGGCTATGAAGATTCAAGCAATAGAGACTAAGTTATTGTTATCCGCTGTAATGATGCGTTATGGCTATGATTTTACAGACTATCAGCACGATAGTATGGAACATCGTGTAAGGCGTTTCATTGACGATAACCAATTTCACACCGGTAGCCAAGCGATTGAGGCGATACTGCGAGAGCAGTCAGTATTTCATCGTTTGTTGCCTTACTTGTCGGTGTCAGTGACGTCTCTGTATAGGGACCCACACTTTTACAAGCAATTGTTGGACAATGTTTTTCCGTTGCTACGTACTTGGCCACGGATAAAAATATGGCATGCTGGCTGTGCTACGGGTGAAGAGGTTTATTCGTTAGCTATTTTACTCGACGAAGCGGGTTTGTTGGAACGCACCACCATCTATGCTACGGACATCAATACCGCCGCACTTGAAACCGCGAAGTCAGGTATTTATGGATTATCAGTATTAAAATCTGGTAGTGGGCGCTACCGAAAATCCGGTGGTAAGTGCAGTCTGTCTGATTATTACCGAGCAGAAAATAATTCAGCCATTATTACTCGTCGCATAAGAGAGAAAGTAACCTTTGCACGCCATAACCTGGCGATGGATGCATCGTTTGGTGATATGAACCTAATTTTGTGCAGAAATGTGTTGATTTATTTTAAGGACATTTTGAAAGATAGAGTCTTAAACATGTTTCAGAGCAGTTTAGAGTATGGTGGTTATTTGGCCCTTGGGCATACTGAAAGTTTGTGTTTCAGTTCGGTTGAAAAGAACTTTAAAGCGATCGATGATGACGCTAGAATCTATAAGAATGGGTTACTCACGGACGAGTGATAAATAATTAATAGGGAGTTATTGAATGAGTCCTAAAATACTAATAGTTGACGATAGAGCTGAAAATTTAGTGGTGCTACGCAAAACACTTCAGGCCACCCACGCTGAAGTTATTCAGGCCTCAAGCGGAAATGAAGCACTGAAACTATCCATGCACCATCAATTTGCCGTTGCTATCGTTGATGTGCAAATGCCAGAAATGGATGGTTATGAATTTGCGGTATTATTACGTCAAGAAGTAAAAACTGCCAAGATCCCCATTATTTTTGTCTCCGCGGTATACGCTGATGACTGGCATATTTTTAAAGGTTATGAAGCGGGTGCGGTTGATTTTTTACCTAAACCGTTTAATCCCGAGCAGTTACTCGCCAAGGTTGATGTGTTTTTGCAGCTGTATTCACAGCGTGAATATTACCGAGAAAAACTCGACTATATCGGTACCACGATGAAGCATGAAAAAGATCGTGCCAATCGTCTACAGTTAGTCGCTCAGCGTAATAAAAATGCCTCTGTGCTGGCCGCACGTTTGGCTACCATGATTAAATATCAGGGTAGTACACTCGATATGATGCAGGAATGTCTGCGCGCGGTGATTGACTTGACCAAAACAGATGCAGGGATCATTTTTGACTATCAACAAGATAGTCAGTGTTTTACTCGGCTACTAAGCCTAGGCCAATGCTCACAGAAACCTACAACACAACGGTGTCAGCCGTTTGGAGAAAAGTATTTTACCTATGTAAACTCCACGACGGTAATGAACACTAGACAAACCAACGTGCAGAATTTATTGGGTACTCCTTATCTTATTGCCTTCATTGATCCGATCAAAAATTTAGCCATAGCCTTGGGTAATCACAGAGAAAATAAATTTGAAAAATTAGCCTTTGAAGAAGAAGACAGGCTACTTGTCGAAAGTGCCATTAACATTATCAATGTGCTGATTGAACAACGCCGTTCTGAGGGTTCTGCGTTATTAACCACGCAACTGTTTGACAGCTTGACTAATGACTGCGAAACGAATATCAGTACGATTATTGCAACTCAAGAGTCCTATGCAAGTCGTAATGATCGGTTTGGGGCTTTATTACGGTCTCCAAATAATATTGATAGGTTACCTGAAGTTGCTAATCTATTTACTGACAGACCTAAGCCATTCATGGTGGCCCATGAGTTACATGGAATTGACGCTTTGTCTGTCATACCTGAGCCGAAGAGTACTTGCGAGAATGGGCGGGATATTAATGTTGAGGCCATAGCAGACGGTGTATCATCTACCTTACAAAAAGCATTATCCCTTGAAGAGTCTAGACGAGAGGTCATTGAGCACCTTGAATATACCAATAAGATCCTTGATGCGACACGAAATATCACTAAGCTAATCATTCGAGAAAATACTGTTGACGAGTTATTGGCCAAGTCTTGCGATTTACTGGTGACTGCGGGTGTCTTCTCAAGTGCCTGTCTTCAAATGTGGGGCAAAAAAAATACTAATAGTAGTCAGAATCTGTTCTGTTCTGGAGACCAAACTAAGCTTATGTTGGAGCATTATGCTCCTTATCTCAACACCCTTAACCAGCAACATTTTGAACATGTGAAACGGATGGAGCCACCGAGTGACTTTGCTTCACTGAGCGAAGAAAATTACGTAGTGGTGGCGATTTATCACAATACCTCGGTTTATGGCATTATCTTCGGTAGCTTGTCTCATAAGTCCTCGATTGACCAAGATATCTATGATCTGTTGGATGATATATCGACCGAATTGGGCTTTGCTGTACATACACGTCGACGAGAAGTCTCTCATCGCACACAAGAACTAGAATTGAAACTTATTTTAGATGCTGCAGATATTGGTACTTGGACCTTTGATTTATCAAAAAATATCGGCTCCCGCAGTGAACATATTTCTAGATTTTTAGGTTATGGAGCGAAGTCACAGCGTTTCACCAAACAACAATGGCAAGCCAATGTGCATCCAGAAGACGTGGGTGTAGCTTGGTCTGCCATTGAAGCGCATATTGCAGGGGAGTCATCATCTTATAACATTGAGTACCGTATTATCAGTGCCACTGGGCAGTGGATTTGGGTGATTGATCGCGGACGAGTGATTGAATGGAGTGATGATGGCGAAGCAATCATTTTATGTGGCACACAAGGTGACATCAGCGCGCGTAAACAAGCCGAACAAGAACAAACAGTGTTACAAAATCAATTATTACAATCCCAAAAGTTAGAGTCTATTGGCCGTCTTGCCGGCGGTGTTGCCCACGATTTTAATAATTTATTGAGCGTGATTATGGGGTTCTCCGACCTACTTTTAATGGACCATCACGACAGTGCAACCAAAGATAAGTTACAAATTATTAAAGAGGCTTGCGACAAAGCTAAAGGTCTCACCACTCAATTGCTTATGTTAAGTAGAAAACAAACCATTCAGCCCAGGGTTGTGGACTGGAATCAATCAATTATGTCGTCTCTTAATGTGTATAGTCGGCTTATTGAAGAAAATATTGATGTGCGTTTTGAAATTAGTGAATCATTACCCAATATTCTGGCTGACTCGCAACAATTGGATCAAGTGCTCGCCAATCTGTTAGTGAATGCACGTGACGCGGTACAACAAGTGACTGATCCTGATCACAAGCCAAATATTCAAATATCCACACATTTAGTACACTTTAATACTGGCGTTCATAGCGGTAATGATAATCAACAATATGTCTGCCTGACAGTCACTGACAATGGCGTGGGTATGACCGAAGACGTCAAAGAGAATATTTTTGAACCGTTCTTTTCTACCAAGGGATTGTCAAAGGGTACGGGCTTAGGATTAGCCATGGTATTTGGAATTCTAGAGCAGAATAATGGTTTTATTGAGGTTGAAAGTGAAGTTAATCTGGGGACGTCTTTTACTGTTTATTGGCCCGTCACTGAACAACAAGTCAGTAATGAAAATACGGAGGCAGAACATTCTCATTTATTTGGCGATGGTGAGGTAATTTATGTGGTTGAAGACGAACTAGATATACGCAATTATTGTCAGCAAATGCTGACTAGATTCAATTATAAAGTCACTCTTGCGAGTAGTGCAGAGGAAGTGATGCACCTGATTATTGATGGTAACAAGCCTGATCTGTTGCTAACCGATGTGGTATTGCCAGAAAAAAGTGGTCACCAGTTAGCTCAGGAAGTGCAGGGTTTATATCCCGATATCCCCATTCTTTATTGCTCGGGTTATACCGACGATATTATTGCGCAACACGGGGTAATTGATCCCAGTGTCAACCTCATTAGCAAACCGTTTGTTAGCGAACAGTTACTGTCAAGGATTAAGACATTGTTGCAAACAAGCCGAACCCAATAATTCACTTTTTTTCTGAATATTCAATGCTATCTTGAGCATCTGCAGACCATGTATCATTGAGCCACAAAGCGGTGCTGTAATCACCGCCTTTTGGCAAACCCTAAGTCTATGGTGTTAAGGTAAGCTGATTTACCGTCTCTCCAGGCAGCAATGGGCTTGCTATACCTGTTGCCCAAGCCTTATGTGCCTCTCCGTAATAGGGACTTAAGGGATGACCTGATTGACTGCTCGGCATGTGTAAAATAGCGTTAGCTTCGTGTCCCGGTGATACGACGAGGCGCTGCGACGCACCGAAACCGCCAGTATCCACATTAGGTGTGTATTTACTGCCTGTGAGCGGCACTGACGGCATATTCAGCAAGTGGCCAAATAGTGGGATATTACCACTTAAAGGATGGCGGTGGCGTGAGGCGTACCAAGCGCTGACGACGTTGTTATCCGTTAATAGCGCTTGCTCGTCTATTTTTTCAATCGCTGTGTTCAGTACTGAGCGGTGAAAAGCCTGCCAAGACTTGTATTTAGTAGGAAGTAAGTTGGCTGGTTGACTGGATAAAATGTCCATCCAAGGTATGTCCCGATATTGACTAAGACTGTAGCTGTAAAACGTATCATCATGCTGTTTTAAATAGCCAACCGTTTGTTCCAATAAAGCCTGTTTATATTCTTGGCTGATAATGGTCAGTGCAGCGCTGGCAGCATCACCATTATGGCCGGACCAATTGCTCAATATATTGCTGATAGGGTGCTCACGATATAATCCAAGTGTTATCAGCTGTTGCTGAATAAATCTATTCCACGCTTGGAGATAGCGGTTATCACTATCCAGTTGAATGGACAGAAGATCAGATTCAGAAAATTGGGATTTGTCCAATAAACGCTGCTGTATACGTTGGCTTCTGGCACTGTGAGCGTAAGGGCCTAAACCAATTTTTTCAATTTCCGTACCACCTAATACAGGCGCATTGGCGGTCCAAATACGTTGATTATTTGGGTTCATTACCAAGGGGTAGTCGGCGGCTCCTAGCAAATCTCCGTAATTAGCGGATAAATCAGTACTCTGTTGAGCAAACAACCCTTGTTTGGCATTGCGCGCGAGTAACGGGCCCGCTAATGTCCAGCCGATGTTACCTTGTGCGTCCGCAACCACTAAATTCTGTGTGGGCATGCCAACAGTGGGCGCTAGCTTAAGGGCGGCTGCTACTGTGGTTGTGGTGGCTAATTTAGTTAACTCAAAATTAATGGCGGCATCAGAATAGGCGACCCAATGTATTACTTTGTGTTGTTCTTGTTCGGGATTTATCACCGGCCCCCATTCAGTGCTTTTGATAATTAGTTCAACATCATCTTGGTCATTTACCTGAATGATTTCCTTATGTTCAATAAATGGCTTTTTACCGTCCGCGGTAATGTAGTGTGCACCGTCAGCCGTGGTATCTAAATAGATGGTGTCGGTAAGATCTGCGTAACTATTGGTGAACCCCCATGCGATATAGGTGTTACTGCCAACCACCAAGCCCGGTATTCCCGGTAATGTCAGCCCATGTAGCGAAACAACACTGGGTTCCTGCCAATGTAAAGAGGCACGATACCAAGTATTTGGCACGCGGATGGATAGATGCATATCATTAGCCAGCATAGCGCTTTTATAGGGCGTCAATTGGCCACCAATAGCCCAGTTATTGCTACCAAAGTCGTGATTTACGTTATTGTTGTCAACTGGGATAACTGCTGTGCGCTCATTTTCCGTGGACGCTGCTGGCCAAGCACTGTGTGGTAACGCCGGAGGTTGAGTTGTTTGGCCATCTAATGTCGCCTGCCATGGACTGTGAAAGGCAGTCAAAAATTCAAATAGATCGTCTTGGAGCAGAGCGCGCAATTGCGTGCGATGATCATCTTCTTCAATGGTATTTTCTTGTAGCGTAAAATACATACTGAAGATGACTAATAATGAATCTTCAGCCAGCCAAGGCTGAGGGGGCTGCCCGAGAAGGGTATACTCAAACGGTGAATCCGAGAGAGCATTGAGTCCCTGATTAACCCCCATCACATAACGCTCTAAGTGATGACGCGAAGCCTTGGGTAAGGATGCCAATAAGCGTCTCGCATGATGTCGAAAACGGTGTAACCGATTGCGTTTGTCTAAATCAATAGCGACGCTACCGAATAAGGCGGAGACTTCGCCCGCTGCGAGTCGTCGAGACAAATCCATCTGGAAAAAACGTTCTTGCCCATGCACGTAGCCCAATGCTTGAGCGATATCATTAGCATATTTTCCGTCAATGGTAGCAGTACCCTGCTGGTCGCGACTGACGGTCACTGCCCCTTGGAGTTGGGGTAATGACTGTTGTCCGTCTAAGCGCGGTAAACTTCCTTGCAACCAGATGTACAAGGCAACGACAGTGAAAAAAATCAGTATAAAAATACTCAATAACAGCCATTTAATATGCTTTAACATCATCTTGATTTTGATCCTATTTTGTTACTCATCACTGTATTGGTCTGGCGTTTTTGGTTGGCCTCATTCGTTTGCAGATAAGCTTACGGCTACCAATATTACAGAGGGAGATTTTTCGTTTTCCATGAATGTATTGAGTATATGTCGGTGGCTATGTTAAGGGAATGTAAAACTTCGTAAATGTTACATTTTTTGCTGTCGATTAAGTTATTGTGAACCCATGCAAATGGGGAAGGAGCGACAATGAAAATTCGCATAGTGATTATAGTGTTCATGTTGACTACTGTAAATTTTGCCACCGTGGGCAGTTCAGTGGCAATGGAAAAGACACATTATGAAGCAAATTGGCAATCGTTAAGTGAATATCCACTGCCACAATGGGCGAAGGACGCCAAATTTGGTATTTATGCCCATTGGGGCGCGTATTCTGTGTCGGGGCGTTGGGACTATTCGAAAGCAAATTGGGGAAACGCCTATATCACTCCCTATAAAGGTATCTATAGTCATGACGTCAATAACGAAGCACGCAGACTGTTTGAGAAAAATGTGGGGCGTGTGGCAGACGGTTATGGCTACAAAGATCTAGCCAAACAATTTACCGCAGAAAACTTTGATGCTGACTATTGGGCTGACCTGATTTATGCTTCGGGGGCAAAATATGCCGGTATAGCTGCTATGCATCACGATGGTTATGCTTTATGGGACAGCGATGTTACTGATTTTAGTGTTGGTAAATTGGGGCCAAAGCGGGATTTGTTGGGTGAGGTTTTTACTGCTCTTGAAGCTCGCGGACTAAAAACCATTGCATCATTCCATCACGCCAGAACCTACAAACACTACCAGAAGCTAATTAAACACCTAGATAAAAATAATGCGC
>JBELHI010000007.1:40779-55106 GCA_042091475.1 Alteromonadaceae bacterium | reverse complement strand
TTCAATAAACAACACGAACCCATTATTTACGGTGATATTGTTCTCCATGTTGAGCCATTAGATGATCCACGAGCTCCAGAAAACAAGGCGTACTTTGGCTGGAATTTTCTCCGCGCCATTAACAAATACACAGGTAAAACCGAGTGGATTGCGAAAGATGCGTCCACCACCTATACCACCTCAGTAATGGGCTTTACGCAGGACGGTGAAGCGGCGGTTTTAACCGGAAGAGGTGGCCCCCACGGTGTGCCAGAAAAGCCCGTAGGTATTAGCTTGATCCGTTTAGAGGGCCAACAAGCAGGCGATACAATCTGGCGTTTTTCTGGCAACACAGACCGTCAAGGAAAGGCATTGGAGATGGCAGGTACTGTAGGCTACCCCACTTGGCAAGCCTTGTTTAACATGCATTGGGATAGCCAATCCACCTACTTGTTTAAAGGCACCCCAATGGAGGCCGTGGTTGAAATCAATACCCAAACCGGTGAGCTGATGAGGGAATATCCCCTAAGCCAGGCTGTAGACTATCGTCCTTGGGATCCCGTTAAACAGCAACACCAGTGGTTTTCTAACGTCAATCTACACGAAATCAAAGATTGGTCGCCGCGCACCCAAAAAATGACCACTAACAAACGAGCGCAACATTTCTTGAAAGGTCATGATCTTAACAAGTTAGGTATGTATGTATTCCCAGCATGGCATTCCAATATTAACGTAGGTGATTACCTCTATTTTCTTACGGGCACCTCGCATTTTCGCAATAAAGAGCTGACTAAGCGCGGATTATTGGCTGGACCATCACATTCACTAGGGCGATTAAATACCCAAACAGGTAAGGTGGAATACTTAGAATTGCCTTCTCAGTTAACTGCAACAGGTGAATATGTTTACGGTGAAGAATTACGCTCTGAACCCACCAACAGTGATGGTGTTGATGTCGCGCAAGACAATCGCACCAAAAGCGATGGCTGGACAATTGCAGCCTTTTGGGGCAGCCCAACAGCAATCAATGGCAAACTCTATTACACCACCCTTGGCGGCCTAACCTATGTCATTGATGCACATGCAAACGTACTTGACGAATCCGCACTCCTTGGGGTCAACGATCTAGGTCCCGTGGGTAAAACTTGGTCCGCGAATTCCGTGAGTTTCTCCGAGGGTGTATTGTTTCATCGTTCAGCCAAACGTCTTGTTGCCATTAGTGAAAATACAGCAGAGTAAACTGTCCCTGACTCAAGCCTTTTGGTTAATGTGTTGAGCTGTAAGTAATTAGCTTGTTATCTAACTGCGATAACAAGCTAGCAACTGGGGAAAATACAAGAGACAAAAATATAGGCCACCGATTTATCTTTCTATGATTACTACATAAATCTAAAACATAAAAAAGCGAGCTGAAACGCTCGCTTAATTATTGATCATAGTGAGTTCACTAATTTTCCCTACCCCCCAAACGAAAAAGGCGTGCAGCTGATGTGGCTTGCAAATTCTGAAATGTTTTTTTATCTTTTTTCATCAGGTCATGAGCCGTGTAATGTGGTGTTTCAATCACTACTGTCCTGAAAAACTCCGCTACTTTAAATGTTTGTTCGAGATCAAGATCGCTGACTTTTAAAGCTTTTAGTCGGTTTAAATAAGCCTCATAGATAGACTTGAACCTTTTCTTAAGAGCGACATTGTCAACATAAACTGTATTTTCAAATGTTCTCTTGAAATGAACGTCACCTTCTCGAATTTTTTTGTTTACAAATGCAACAGCTTTATCGATCAAATCGTATCTCCTCGCTGTTACATACACTTTGCCATATCTCGACATCCATCGGCTTACTTTTACATCTTTAGGATCGATATGGGGAGGCAAGTCGAATCGTATTGGGTCCTCAAAGTACTCAATCCAATTCTTGATTGCCATTAAGCTATCCCTACCATCAGGCACGGTCAAACTATTCTTTATTTGCGTGGTTGAAAACTCAAAATGTACAACATTATCTGTAAACTCAAGCCAATAGGGATTATTCTTGGGAGAGACATTAGCCAAGCTGTTAAAAATATTTTCTAATGCTTCACCCAATTCATGCCTCTCCCACCCAATATTAGAAAACTTAAAGCTTGGTTCATATGGGTTGTTAAGTTCAAGAATGCCTGTGAATAAAAGGTCTAGGTCTTGCTTAGCCATTGAAAAAAGATCGAGGTTATTGACATACCATCTGATATTTTTAAGATAAGTCTGTATCGTGTTATCAAAAAATATGTCAGCATAGGCTGCTTTAATATCATCATAGCTTGCATTAACATTTGCCTTACCAAAGAATGCAATAATTGTTCGGCGAATAAGGTAAAGGTTGCGATCTTTTAAGTAAGAATCCTTAATTTTAAACGGTTCGTTGTTTACTTCACTAAAAAAAATATGGGTTCTGTCATCATATGCCGCTTTGAACATTAAAAAACGATAAAGATCTGCAAGTATTTGGCGAGCGGTGCGAATAGTGGCGTCCTTGGGTGTGAAGTCATCAGTATCCAATTGCGCCCTATCTTTCAACGTATTGACATAATGCATTTGATGTTCAGGAATAACGCCTAGCGCGTCCAAGTCAAATAAATTATCTCTAACTGACTTTAATTTTTTATGCTCAAATGGGTGAGTACTATAAATTCTGAAACCCCACTGCGTATTTAGTTTTCGCCACGCGCTCATAGCGTTGATGATCTCTTGCTCTCGATGGTTATCTGTTTTTCCTACCCATATAAAATACATCACTTTTTTCTTTGCTACCTTTGATGGTGCCGTTGGCGTCTTCAGGATCCGTGGTTTCGGTGGCATATTCAGATTTGCGTCATTTGAAGCATAGGTATAGGCTGGAAAAGACATAAAAAGTACTGATACTAACAATATTATATATTTCATAATCCGCTCCTTTAACTAATCAGCATCAACTAATGCAGAATGTGTGATAATGAAGGCTTGTCTTGGAAGAAACGTTCCGTTAATCCATTTGATACCCCGACTCGATACCAGTTTATAATTTCTGCCATGAGTCAGTGGGTGGGTTGTAATCACGACTTCCACAAATTTGTTTTTTACCTTTGTTCCAATGTTTTCAATATTATTTCCACCGTGAGGCCCAATAATAAAAAGGGTTTGCTTGTTAATAGTACTGATGTCAAGTGGCCAAAAATATTTTAAGTTGATTGTGGCTTTGTGGGTTTTGTCATCGACCTGTATTTGATGTGATTTGATACACCCTGACAAAAGGATTGCAGAGACTAAACCAAACACTAAGTACTGTAATTGTTTAAATCTACTCATAGTCATCGCCTTTTTTGGTTAATTACCACTTTATAATGGTACTTTTTTAAGCAATGAAACATGTGCAACAGGTATGTATCGGGAAGCTACCGAATTAACTAAAACCCATTGTAATTGAATTTAGATATCGCCAGATTATTTACTGACATGTCAACGAGGGTATTCATATTTGTGCTATCACATCCTACTCATTACGTTTAATCACAGTTGGTAGAGTGGGGGAATTGGGGTTGAAGAAAACAAAGTAATCCATTGATTTTTATTAAAATCAATCCACTGGATAATCGGTAATCAATTAAGAACTGGCTTTGGTTTACGTCAATTTTAGACATAAAAAAGCCAGCTGTTACCATCCCTTAAGTTAAACCAATCAACAAATAACAAAGTAAAACAATAACCTAACTGGTCTTTATGTGTAGGTGTCCGATATTTGGTGTTATCCATGTTATGTAATATTTCTGATGACTATGTGTTAACGATTCAAGTGCATATGGTCCCTGATATGCCTAGCTAAATGACGTATGCCTAGGTAAACTAAATTGAACGTGAGGGAGTCAGGTGAAACTATGATTGCTGTAAAAGATCTTTGTTTTAGTCGAGTAGATGGTGGCAACACACATGCCATTTTGAACCGTCTCAATTTATCCGTTCCCGCTGGACAACACCTGGCTTTATTAGGAGACAGTGGCTCAGGTAAAACAACGTTACTACATATTTTAGCCGGCTTGTTATCTGCGAAAAGTGGCTGTGTGACGGTAAATAACCAGTCATTAACACACTTAACTGATAGAGAACTGGCCCTATATCGCCGTAAAATTGGCCTTATCTTTCAGCATTATCAGCTACTTGACTGTTTAACGGTAAAACAAAATATTTTATTCCAACATCAACTCAATTATCCTGGTGAGGACGTTACCCAATTTGATGAACTGGTACATTCATTAGGCCTTGAGTCTAAGCTCAACCGTTTGCCCCATCAGTTATCTGGCGGTGAGCAGCAGCGTGTCGGCATTGCCCGAGCGTTACTCAATCAACCTCAACTTATTCTGGCAGATGAGCCCACTGGTAACCTTGACCGCAAGCGCTCTCATCAAGTAGTTAAATTACTGACCTCATTGTGCCGAGAGCGAGACATTAATCTTATTATGGTTACCCACAGTCAACAACTGACAGACTATTTTGATGTGGTTAAGGTGTTAAAAGATGGTTGTTTTGAATAGGGAAGTCCGTTTAGTTCTCGTTACCCACCTGGCTTTTTACCGGCGTCACCCTTGGCTAATTGTGTTATTTTTTCTTGGCCTCAGTTTGGGCAGTGCACTGTTAACCGCCATTAGCGGACTAAACCAAGAAGCAAAGTCACGCTATCAACAATCATCCGCACTGATTGATGATCCCGTGTCTCACTTAATCCGTCCATTACCTGGGCAGGAGTATTTTTCAGGTGACCTCTGGGTAAAATTACGCCGCCATGGGTTCACCCGTGCCTTTCCTGTTCTCAATGGTAAGGTGAAGCTAGGCACGGGAAAACACATGGCAATTAAAGGGGTAGATACCCTGCAGTGGTTAGCCCTAAACGCTGATTACAGCGCCACATCAAGACCCCAGAAAAAACAAATACCCAACACGGGTTTGTCATTGAATAACGTCCTCATTGATAAACAATTCAAGGCGCGTTTTTCTCAACTTTCTGACTCAGACGTCATCTTTACACTTCCAGATGGGGTTGTACAACCAAGGCTGTCGTTTGTGGAAAACATCGGTTACGGTGGACTCACGGATATTGCCTACGCCGATCAGGTGTTACAAGCTAATGGACAAATCAGTTTTATTGAGCTGTCTTATGTTGACGATACGCAGCTTGATGTCATCCGTAACATCATTGCCAATCAAGCTGTGTTAGTGGCAGCAGACCAACAAACGTTTGATGTACTGTCTGACGCCTTTTTCTTTAATTTAACCGCACTGGCATTACTTGGCTACATTGTTGCTGCATTTTTGAGTTTTAACGCAATCAAACTGACCCTAGCAGCGCGTAAAAAACTGTTAAATCAGATGCATTTGTTGGGCTGTTCTAAAGCAGGTATTCAATTGGCATTGATGATTGAGCTGGGGATAGTCAGTTTGCTCACCGCCTTGTTGGGATGCTTGGGTGGATACCTTATTGCCAACGCCTTGGTTGTGGATGTCAATCGCACTCTGATGAGTCTATATCAACTAGACAAAGCATTAATCATCCATTGGCAATGGCAACATGTTGTGACGGGCTTGGGTCTTAACCTGACTGCCTTGGGTGTGATCTTAGCCAGTCAACTTAATACCATGGCGACACGTTCAACACGGGTTTATCCCATCGTACTGGCAACAACGTTATCCCTATTAGTTTGGCTATTGATGTTCGCAACCACCAAATTCCAAGCATTACTCCTGTGTTTCACACTGTTAATGATGTTTGTGCTTGTGGTGCCAAAAATTTTAGCTTTGCTGATGAGATTACCCATAGTTTTTAAGCATCCGTTAGCCCTATGGATGTATAGTGACACCCGTTATCACATCAAAGATTTGCACATCGCCATCATCGCAATATTAGTGGCCATGGGCAGTGCCATCGGGATGCAAATCATGGTTCAAAGTTTCAGTAAAACCTTGAATAATCATTTAGAAAAGCAACTCAGTGCAGACATTTACCTTAAAATAGAAACGCCTGAGCACGCCCTTAGAAAACGCTTAGAAGACGACCCACAAACAACCTTAGTCAGCCTGTATTTGCAAAGTGATGGGCATGTCAACGGGCTGCCTGCAACCCTTGGACGGTTTGGCGAAGACGCCAGTCACTATCAACATATCAGCCTCACATCAGGCAAGCCAGTAACGCCGCAAGAATTCACTCAGTCTGGATGCCTTGCCAATGAACAAAGCAAGATTAAATTTTCCCTATCCTTGGGACAAGATGTGTCATTTCAACAAGGTCAGACACACATTACCTGTCGTATCTCCGGGTTTTTCTACGATTATGGCAACCCCTCTATCAGTCTATTGACCGTTGCGATGAGGCCGGGCTTGTCAGCCTTCAATAGTGACTTTTTCGGTTACAGTATTCGTCTGTCACCCAACACATCCGTTGCCTATTTTTCCGAAGTCTTGGTTGAAAAGTACCGGCAAAACAGCGAGCAAATAATGCCCAACCAAATCTTTAAAGACTATGCCAATCAACTGTTCGATGACACGTTCGTGGTGACTAAGGCATTAAATGGATTCATTTTAGCCATCGCATTAATTAGTTTGTTCACCAGTTTACTCAGTTTAAGTGAAAACCAATTAAAGCAATTAGTGATATTGAAAAACTTAGGTGTTACGCAAACCCAGTTATTATGGTTAAAACTGACTCAAACCGCGACCCTTGTTGGTTTTACCACGGCGTTTGCCGTGCCCCTTGGATTTTCGCTAGGTCTGGCGTTGTTGAAGTTTGTCATGCCCATTGCGTTTGGCTGGACCATTCATTTTAACTTAGATTTACTCACCCTAGTTACCCTGTGTGTAACACTGATTTTAGTCTCTGTCTTTTGCGCTTACCTACCCATACGCAAAATCACACAGCATGATACCTAGGAGCACCCATGATGAATAAATTTCTCCCCTTGTGGCTAGTACTTTCATCCATAGTGTTTTTATCAATAGCCTTACTTTGGTGTAGTGATAACCCTGCACCCCATCAGGATCAACCAACCACATTTACAACGGTCAGCGGACAAGGTGTAAAACCAGGTACACCCTTAGTATTCCCCAAAGATCACGGCATCCACCAGCAACAGGGTATTGAATGGTGGTATTTAACCACCAATTTAGAGACTGAAGCAGGTGAAACCTATGGGGTGCAATGGACGCTGTTTCGTACCTTGATGCCCCAAGGCGTATCGTCGGCTTGGTGGGACGAAAATCTTTATTTTGCTCATTTTGCTCTGCAGCATGAGCAACAACATGTCTCATTTGAACGCTTTGCACGCTTTGGCCAAGCTAACGTCTCGTCAGAGCCATTCAGTGCACGTATTGATGACTGGGTGTTAGCCAGCGAGAGCGCCGATTTTTTACCCTTGCGTTTAACTGCTAAACAAGACGATTATGCCATTGATATTTCCTTGACCAATAGCGTTAGGGTGTTACACGGAGACAAGGGTTTTAGTCAAAAGACCCAGAGTGGACATGCCTCTTATTATTACAGTTATCCGTTTTTAGAGGTATCAGGGACTATTAAGTTTGATGGAAAAAGCCGAACCGTGAGAGGTCACGCTTGGTATGACAGGGAGTGGTCTGCCAGTTTATTAGACAAAGATAAGTTAGGTTGGGATTGGTTCAGTGTGGTGGATGACAGTCCATCAAATAAACAAGGACTGATGTTGTTTTGCATACGTAAAAAACAGCAAGTTTATGATTATTGTAGCGCATCAAAAATTACCGCTGATGGCTCAGTGTTAACTTATCCATCTGAACAAATAAGTTTATCTGTATTGGAAACCATCGCTATCGATGGCACGGTTTACCCTAAGAAGTGGCAAGCGACACTGCCAGACGTATCAACTATTACCATTGAAACTGTCACAACCGACTCGCGCAATCAATTAACCATTCCCTACTGGGAGGGCAGAGTGAAAGTGAGTGGCGGTATCGAGGGTAAAGGCTATGCAGAACTGGTGGGATATTAACACCGTGCAAGCCGCCCTATATCCTACAGTTGGTATTAAGGCGCACTAATTCACAAGCATAGAGCCCTTTTCATGTTGTAGGAAAAGGGTATAAGGCAAGACAATGGTATCTGCAACCGCGGACAATACGGTATCTGTTATGCGATATGGAATTAAAATGGCTGACATGGCGGGTGTCACTTGTCTGTTGGGTTCACCGTAAAACATACAGAGATTATAGGTGACGCCACTGTATATTCTTGGAATCGTTTCACAATAGGTTTTTGCACCGCGGTATTCAACCGTTATCCTATTCCTTTGTGGGTCCACGGTTTTTACCGTTGCACAAGCACTACACACAATCATCAGGAAAATCAGAGATATTTTTTTCATTTTATGCCTTTAAGATTTGAATATTGTGCCAACTCACCGAGGTCAATAGACGTTTTGTTGTCACTGGTGTTGAGTTTGGTCAGATAATTCATTTTTAGTGATATTAACGATACATTAGCGGTTTTAACCGCATAACCCCAGACAATGAAATAGTTTATTACAAATAATCAGGGGTTTGTATTTGGCACTCATTTTGCTTAGTGTGTATCCATGATATGGTATTTTAACTCGGTAAACAAACGGAATTCACAATGAAAAAAACAGTGGTAATTATAATCATTGCCGGACTAGCGCTAGCGGCAAACCAAGCCATTGGCTCTCTATTCTCATTTGGCAGCTCAAAAACAATTCAAGAGTCAAGAGTGCTGACACTAGATATGGCAGAGCTGTCAACCCTGAAAGCTGAAGTTGGCGCAGGTCAATTAGTCATCCAAGGCGACAAGAATGTATCAGAAATAAAAGTTTTCGCAGACTTACAATATAAAGAGGATGACAAGGACAAGGTTGTGTTGTTTTTAAAACAACGGAATGGAGAGGCTTTCCTTAAAGCAGATTATGACCGCTCCGGTTGGAGTGGCAATGACTCCATGTCTATTAATCTAAAAATTGTATTACCAGCAGCAACCGCATTGAAGCTTGATGACGGTTCTGGCGATATCAAGATATCAGGCACCACAAATTCCATCAGCATCAATGATGGTTCTGGTAATATTGCGGTTTCAGGCACATCCCAACCCATTAGCATTAACGACGGCTCAGGCAACATCGCAATTGATGCAACACAGGCTGATGTTAGTGTTGATGATGGCTCTGGTAATATACAAATCACAGGCGCGCAAAATATCGTGATAAACGATGGCTCCGGTAATATTAATGCGACGAACATTAACGGTACAGCCAACATTAACGATGGCTCCGGTAATATTACCTTGACGGGGCTCAAGGGCGGTTCAATCAATGACGGTAGCGGTAATATTCGTGTGGAAAACAACCGTGACATGCTGAGTATTAATGATGGCAGCGGCGATATTTATCTAGACGATGACCGTTATGCCATTATTGCCAGTGATGGAAGCGGCAGTGTTTATGTTAATGGTAATTCAGTCTCCAAAGACAAGAAACACCAAGCTTATTTAAAATAACATAAGCTGTGAGTGAGCGTGAAGTCATGTTACTCACCCCCTTTCCCCAGCCCACCCTTGGTGGGCTGTTTACTTTTTTGCTAGTAAAAGCCATGGGATATTAGCTTCAGCCCGTACCATGTGTCATTATTGTAGCCTTGCATTTCAATACGTATTAATTACCCCCTCTCACTTACAGGAATAATGCCATGCCTAACCGTAAACTTGCCATGCTAACTGTCAGTCATTTAGCTACCGCTTTACTGGGTTTTATGCTGGGTATTTACATATTACCTATTCTGATTGCGCCTGCCGCTCCGTCTGCTCAGAAGATCACTGAGTTATCCGCAACAGCGCAGTTCAGCGGTACGTTTAAAAAAGATTTACTGGGAAGTGATACCTTTCATTGGGGGCAGGGCACTGTATCCATTACGCAAACGGCGATTACACTACAAGGAAGCCTTGCACCGGGTCCAGACTACAAACTGTATTTATCGCCACACTTTGTAGAAACAGAAGCTGACTTTAACCGCTTAAAGGCTTCTATGGTGCGAGTTGGTGATATCAAGACCTTTGAGAACTTTGCTATTCCATTACCAGCCCATATCACACCGTCAAATTACACTAGTGTGGTGGTTTGGTGTGAGACCTTTGGCGAGTTCATTACCGCCGCCCAATATCAATAAATGTACCGATAGCCGTCAACATTAGCCGCGGTAATCGCAGATACGGTGATAACACTAAAAGCTAATCATACGGGGTCTTATTTACCCTGGTAAATACTCATGGTATAACCTGTCACCGCTAGCCAAACTATGGTTGTAGCAGCAGAAATTGATTGGCTTACGCAGTATGCGCTATCATTTATTCAACACGCCAACGTGGCATAAGAGGTAACCCCATTGAAATTCATTCAGGCTGTGCCTACCAACGTTATCACGGGTGCATTGGGGGTAGGTAAAACCACACTCATTCAGCATCTGTTAAAAATCAAACCAAAAGCTGAACGCTGGGCAATTTTAGTCAATGAGTTTGGTGAAGTGGGTATTGACGCCGCTCTAATTGATAGCAATGAACAACAAGGGATATTTATTCGTGAGGTGCCAGGGGGATGCATGTGTTGTGCGTCCAGTTTGCCCATGCAAATAGCCCTAAATCAATTGCTTGCCAAAGCCAAACCTGACCGCTTATTGATTGAACCAACGGGGCTGGGTCACCCCAAGGAAGTACTGGATATACTGTGCGCAGAACATTATCGTCCCGTGTTGGACATGCGTGCCACCTTAACCTTGGTGGATGCACGTAAAGTGGAACAACCCCGCTGGCGAGCCCACCAAACATTCCGCGAACAATGCAAGGTAGCAGACCATATTATTGTCACTAAAGCGGATCTCTACGCAACCGATGAAATGCAAGCTCTAGAACATTATTTGGCCGAACTAGAGTTATCTAATACACCAATAACCATTGCCGATAAGGGCAAGATTTCACGGCAGCTACTGACGTCAAAATCTTCTCATTCTGTGCAGCCAATAAAACTGGGATTAAGGCAGCAAACACCAGAAAGTAATGTAAGCAATGAACAACCCAACACTGACACAAATGGTGTGGTGCGAAAATCTAATCAAGGCGAAGGTTTTTATGCGAAAGGCTGGATTTGGCCACCATGCCATTGGTTTAACTACGATGAAGTGATTGATATCACTAAAAATATTAAGGTAAATCGGTTAAAAGCAGTGATTATCACCGAAAATGGCATTTTTAGTATTAATCGTCAGGACGACGAAGTCACCATTACTGAAATGGATGATGCCCTTGATTCACGCTTAGAATTTATTACTGATTGTGCATCTGAAGCTGAACGTGGCGTTGTTGCCATTGAGTCTCTATTCAAACCTGAACAACCTCAATAACGGCGGTCAAAACCATAGAACAGATCAAACGATAGCGCTTTACTATCGTTTGATCATCTTATCCACTCAGGGTTATTAAGCTTTTAACGCTTTGGTTTGCAAATATTCTTCGTATGAGCCTTTGAAGTCAACAATGCCCTCTGGTGTCATATCTATAATACGGTTGGCTAATGAACTGACAAACTCGCGGTCATGACTAACAAAAAACAACGTGCCTGGGTAGTGCTCTAATGCCAAGTTCAGACTTTCAATGGATTCCATATCCAAGTGGTTAGTGGGCTCATCCATCAAAATCACGTTAGCATCTGCCATCATGATCTTACCAAACAACATACGTCCTTGCTCTCCACCAGAAAGTACTTTTACTGACTTACCAATATCAGATTGAGAAAACAGTAAACGGCCTAGGATACTGCGTACCGTTTGATCGTCATGTTGTGGCTGACGCCATTGGGTCATCCAATCAAATAAGGTGACATCCTGTTCAAAATCAGCGGAGTGATCTTGCGCATAGTAACCAAATTTAACATTGTCTGACCATTTAATGTCACCGCTGTCTGCGGTGTATTCTGATAATAATGTACGCAATAAGGTTGTCTTACCCGCACCGTTTTGACCAATAATGGCAACTCGCTCACCTACTTCAATAATGCTCGACACATCAGAAAATACCGGACCTTCGTCAAACCCTTTGGTTAGCTTTTCAATCTCTAATACGTTGCGATAAAGCTTCTTTTCTTGGTTGAAGCGGATATAAGGACTCACTCGGCTAGACGCTTTAACCTCTGCCAATTGTATTTTATCAATCTGTTTGGCTCGTGATGTGGCCTGTTTGGCTTTTGATGCGTTAGCAGAGAAGCGGCTAACAAACTGTTGCAATTCAGAAATCTGAGCCTTCTTTTTGGCATTGTCAGAGAGCAAACGTTCACGTGTTTGCGTGGCAGCAGTCATATACTCATCATAATTACCCGGGTAGACACGCAGTTCACCGTAGTCTAGGTCGGCCATGTGACTACATACAGAGTTAAGGAAATGACGATCGTGAGAAATAATAACCATGGTGGACTGACGTTGATTCAACAGCTCTTCCAACCAAGAGATAGTATCAATATCCAAGTTGTTGGTTGGCTCATCCAGTAACAAAATGTCTGGCTCAGAAAACAAGGCTTGGGCAAGTAGCACACGCAATTTCCAACCTGGAGCAACTTCTGACATTAAGCCGTAATGTTGCTCAAGGGGAATACCCGCACCCAATAGCAACTCTGCAGCACGAGACTCAGCACTGTATCCGTCCATTTCCGCGTATTGGCTTTCTAGCTCTGCCGCTCGCATGCCATCAGCTTCACTCATTTCAGGATTAGCGTAAATACGATCACGCTCTTCCTTGACCGCCCACATTTCTTTGTGACCCATAACCACAGTATCCACCACCGAATATTGCTCAAAGGCAAATTGGTCTTGGTGTAGTTTACCCACGCGTTCATTAACATCAACGGAAACGTTGCCACCGGAAGGCTCAAGTTCACCACTGAGTATTTTCATGAAGGTGGATTTACCACAGCCGTTGGCACCAATTAAGCCGTAACGGTTGCCGTTACCAAATTTAACCGAGATATTTTCAAATAGCGGCTTGGCGCCGAATTGCATGGTGATATTTGCGGTGGTGATCAATGTAAAGTGCCTCGTGATAGAATACGGTTATACAGGGTGCTGTAAATTAGCGGCGTATTCTACCCCTATGGCGCAGCGTTTACTATGCATAAACCCTAATAAATGATGTATTTTTGCACAAGGTATTGAGAGTTAGATTAAAAAGGTGTTAGTTTCAAAAAGCCAAAACCGCCATTATCCACCGCCACCACGGCACCGCCATCTGCTGAGAGGGCAATATCCTCTCCCGCCCAATCACCGCCTTGGGGATCGCCATATGTGGTTTGCCATTCTAACGTGCCCGTAGCAGAGAATTTAAGTACGTATACCTGCCAAGTATCAGAACAGTCTGTACTCGGGGTATTGCACGCTGAATATGCGTCATACTCATCACCGGTTCCCACCGCGACAATTGCTCCGCCATCAGGCGTTACTCGTAACCCCCAAGCTTCGTCGTGAATGTACACTGGGTCGTATCCCCTGGGGTTACCGTGTACCTGTTGCCAGAGCTGATTACCGTCATTATCAATTTTGATGGTTAATGTGTCCCAATTTTGCGTATTGGAGAGCGTGTGACCACTTACATAGATATTCCCAGAGCTATCAATATCCATAGCAAATAAATGATCAGGCTGATTGCCACCATAGGTATTTGACCACACAAGGGCAAGGGTATCCTGATTGAATTTGGCGACTGCATAGTCTTCTGCACCGGTGGTTAAGCCAGCCACCAGCAAAGAGCCATTGTGCTGAAACAGTCGGTAGCCGTGTGACATATATTGGTTTAGATCTACGGTTGCAACCCCAGCATTTTCTCGCCCGTCATTGTCTACTAAAAATAATTGTCCTTTGCCTTCTGTGTAAAACGTGTTGGTGCCATCTTCAGCATCCGTATAACCCACCAGCGCATAGCCATTACTTACCGGAGCAACATGTTCAATAGCATGAGTACCGGATTTTTGATAAGTCCGGGTGAATATAATATCGCCGGTATTCTTGTTTACTTTTATCAGCGCACTTTGGCGATTCAGAGCCCCCGCGATTAAGTAACCATCAGCCACCTCAATGGCAGAGTTACCCATATTCTCACCCCGTTCGCCAATTTCCGTTTTCCACTGCTGATTACCTTGGCTGTCAACTTTCACAATCAATATTTTTGCTGATGAGTTGGTTTCTAATACATAACCAGTCTCACCTACCTGCAGGTAACCACCCCCGCTACAGGCTAATATAAAGTGACCATGGGATTCTTCTTCACTACCGCCATGGGAGG
>JBELHI010000007.1:14752-40679 GCA_042091475.1 Alteromonadaceae bacterium | reverse complement strand
ATACAGCATAAATACAGCGCCATAAACAGTAAATACAGAGCAACAGTAAATACAGCTACGAGTAAATACAGGACATCCATTTATCTTTTTATGATTAGAACACAAATCTCAGAGATAAAAAGCGAGCTGTCAAGCTCACTCAAATTAGGCCACCAGCCAAATAATGAAGCAAAACAATAATCTAACGGTTCTTTATTTGTGGATGTCTTGAATATTCTACCGGGCTCCGAAATTATAAAAATGTGATCGATTTACACCTATCACGCATACCACACATTAGATTACAGTCCGAGATATGCTAATGAACATACGCTGTATGGTCTTGTAATGAATATTCTATGAAATAATAAGAGGTCTGTCGTGAAGCGTTACGTAATTGCATTAGGTGTTTTTTTGTCAGGTTGCTCTGTTTTTGGTGATAGTGGGGTAGAAAATGCGCCTTATAGCGTTATTGATGCTGATATTGATAGCAAAATAGAGGTAAGACAGTATGCTCCCATGATTTTGGTATCCGCTAAGATGTCTTCTTCGGGTCAAAATGGCGCTTTTCGAAAACTATTTCGCTACATCACTGGGAGTAACCAAGGCACGGCAGAGATAGCCATGACCGCGCCGGTTTTCATGGGAAACAGCGAGTTTAATCAAGGCATTGATATACCTATGACCGCACCTGTTTTTATGGACGAGCGAGGAGGTGAGCCCACAATGTCATTCGTTATGCCCAATCACTTTACCCTTGAGACAACACCGCAGCCTTCAGACCCTGAACTTTGGGTCAGTGAGATAAAAGGCTTAGCAGTGGTTGCGATACAATTTAATGGTTTACTTAGTGATAGCAACGTCAAAAAATATACAGCTCAACTTTCTGAATGGATAGACAAAAGAGGATTTACAGTCGCGGGAAATCCGATTACTGCAGGGTACAATGGCCCCATGACACTACCCATTTATCGACGAAATGAAGTGCTGATTAAAATAGATTTATCTAATCATTAAGACAACCATTTATCTTTTTATGATTAGAACACAAATATCAGACATGAAAAAGCGAGCCGTCAAGCTCGCTTAAATATTTCTTCAATTTATCATATACCTCAAATAATTTAGTTTGTTATTACAGTTAACAATAACTATTACTTAAAATATCCAATTAACATGTACGTTGATGAGGGGCTCTTTATCGCACATCAAGACCCGAAGCGACTTGGCGAAATGACCAAAGGTCCAATAGTAACGAGTTTAAATAACAAACGACCCAATGGGTCGCTTCAGTAAAGCATTCACACAAAGGGTAGCGCCTTGTAAATAATAATCGACGCCATTTTGATGTCCCTTGTTAGAATTAATACCTGCTCAGAGCAGCGCTTATTTTGTAATCACAGGTGTTACCACCAGGTGTAATAAAATGCGACAAGGATCATAGCAACCGCAACACCGGCAGCATTGAAACCGTTAGTAGTTTTAAAGGTGATGTCACTCAGGTCAACGGCATCTTTGTGATCCTGCTTGCTCTCCACCAGCGACACCACCACGGCCAACGCCACACACATAACAAACACTAAGCCAACTCTGTCCATAAAGGGTAGCTCTGGTACAAAGGTTCTAAATAAAATAGAAAATACAAATGAGCCAAGGGCGGCCAATAATCCGGCATTGGCCGTGGTTCGCTTCCAGAACATTCCCAACAAGAACAAGGCAACAATACCAGGCGTAAAGAAACCCGTAAATTCTTGAATGTATTGGAATGCTTGATCAAACTGACCCAGCAATGGCTTAGCTGTCAACATGGCAATAACTAAAGCTACAACACTGACAATACGACCTACGGTAACATAATGTTGCTGTGGCTTATCTTTGTATTTGCCAGCGTAAAGATCCATGGTGAAGATAGTGGAAATACTGTTAGTCATTGACGCCACGGATGACACAATGGCTGCAATTAGAGCAGCAAATATTAACCCCTTCAAACCCGATGGCATCATATTCATCAATTCTGGATATGCTCGGTCAGGACGTTCAAGGTCAGGCACCAGCAGATAAGCCGCAATACCGGGTAATACCACAATAAGCGGCATCAATAGTTTTAGAAATGCAGCAAAGGCTATGCCTTTTTGACCTTCGCGTAAATTTTTAGCTGCCAATGTACGCTGAATAATGTATTGGTTGAAGCCCCAATAAGACAGGTTCATTATCCACATACCACCGACCAATACCGATAATCCAGGTAAGTCCACATAGTGCGGACTGGTCGGTGCCAGTATCATGTCAAACTTCTCTGGAGCCTGACGGCTGAGCTCAGTAAAGCCGGCGACAAAACCTTGTTGGCCACCAATTAAGTCCAACGCCATATAAGATAGGAATAAGCCCCCAAATACTAGCAGCACAACTTGGATAATATCAGTAAAAGCAACGGCTTTAAGACCACCATACAAGGAGTAGGCAAGGGAGAATAAACCAAGAAAAATCATTCCTGTCAGCATATCAACACCGGCGATGGTGTTAATAGCTAACGCCCCTAACCAAAGAATGGCTGTTAAATTTACAAACACATAAACACCCAACCAGAATACTGCCATGGTGGTTCTTACTCTATGGTCAAAACGCTGCTCTAGAAATTGTGGCATGGTGTATATTTCGCGTTTTAAGAAAATAGGTAAACAGTACTTACCAACCAAAATGAGTGTAATCGCGGCCATCCATTCATAGGATGCAATGGCAAGACCAATCTTATAACCCGAACCCGACATGCCAATAATTTGTTCTGCCGAGATATTTGCTGCAATTAACGATGCACCAATCGCCCACCAAGGCAGACTATTACCCGCAAGAAAGTAGTCGTTAGTGGTTTTATCGTGGCCTGGCTTTTCTCGCGAAACCCAACCGGCAATGCCAATCAGGGCGAGTACGTACAGTACAAAGACTGTAATATCTAGGGTTGACAAGTTCATTGTAAATCCTTATTCATTTTTATTATTAAGCAACCATGGGGGTAACGAGTAACGCCAATACAGTCATGTCTGATGTTGTCGTTATACGCTGCAAACAAATTCACATCATATTGATAACATTGTTATAACATGCCTATTGTTGACGAGTATACATAAATCCTAATAAATGCGATAAGCCGCCTTTTTCAAACGACGTATGCCATTTAGGTTAATGATTTTTAATGAATATCGATTGTTTTAGGTGTAGAAAATAACGGTAGTAATCGCTATGGCAATGGCGAAAAGCTGAACACCAACCACACTAAACAACACGCGTTCTTTTAAGGGCGAATTAAAATGAAGGGAGCTTGGCTTTTTACCTAAGGTAATAAACCAGCAAGGCAGTGCAGATAAGTAGAAACAAATATGTAAAAAAATAAACTCCATTGATGCCCACAGAAATGCCATCAGTGGTTTAACAGTGTATTGGAACATGGTTTATTCATCCCTGAAATATTTCATTATTATCCAAGGCATAATCACTACAACACCGTAGACTTACACCGTAACCTTACGAAGTTTAATTGACAAAGTCGATAACTTTATTCCTTAACCGACTTACATGTAGAGATTAATATGGACAAAAACCTGTTGCCTTTATGTCTTAGTTGTTACACTTTGCACCGATTACACATAAGCTAAGTTATACAGTATCTGGGTTTGCCCTGGTTAGAGGACAACATGCAACAAGTATTCAAATGGATTTTCACTCACTGGAAAGCCCTTTCCGTCATTACTGCCACTGCGGTGGTGATCTTGTCACTCTATCCATTACCTCAATTACCTAATATCCCCGGTACAGATAAAAGTCACCACTTCATTGCTTATGCGCTATTGTTTTTCCCCATTGCATTGCATCAACCAAGGTATTGGTTGCGTATTGGGTTTGTGATCATACTGCTCAGTGGCTTAATAGAACTGATTCAACCTTGGGTGAATCGATACGGTGAATGGCTTGATTTATTAGCAAATACCGCCGGTGTGCTGGTTGGTGGTTGTGTGGGTGCCCTCAGTAGAAAGCTGCTGATAAAAAAACCGCGAAATTGATGCCGTTGTTAAACTAACCACAGGCCAGCCAAACGCCTTATCTTTTTAGGGATATTAGGCTAATTGGCCGAGTATTTTGAGTAATGTCTAATTTTTCTCACATCCGGTGATAAAACTTAGTATCATATAACCACGTCCAATCACGGTTACTTATCCATAATGACAGCCTTTCATTTTGCTAACCTTACACCAGATTTAATTCTGGATGCCATTGAGTCAACCGGTATTCGCGTAGAATCTGGTCTGCTAGCGCTTAATAGTTATGAAAATAGGGTATACCAATTCATCACCGATGAGTCCGTGCGTTTGGTCGTTAAGTTTTATCGTCCAGAGCGGTGGTCATTAGCGCAACTACAAGAAGAGCATAGTTTTTCTCATGCCTTAGTCGCCGACGAAATCCCCGTTGTCGCACCCTTGACTTTAAAGGGTACGTCATTACACCATTACCAAGGATATACCTTTGCCCTTTATCCATCTGTTGGCGGTAGACAGTTTGAAGTGGATAATTTAGAGCAACTAGAATGGATGGGGCGCTTCTTAGGGCGCATCCACCAAGTGGCCAAACAAGAGGTCTTTGATCACCGTCCAACCATGAGCTGTGATGATTATCTGTTTCACGCTCGACAGGTCATTGTTGATAGTGATTTTGTACCGCAACATCTAACACTACCGTTTTTCACCGTACTAGACCAAGTCATAGATGAGGCAAATAAGCAATATCAACCCACGCAATTACAGCGTCTGCACGGTGATTGTCATGCCGGTAATATTTTGTGGAATGATGGGCCATCATTTGTCGATTTAGATGACTGCCGCACGGGACCTGCCATTCAAGATGTTTGGATGATGCTATCCGGTGATCCTCAGCAACAGCAATTACAACTCAACACTTTACTCTCGGGCTATGAAGAGTTTAGTGAAATTGACGACAGCGAGTTTGCCCTCATTGAACCCCTAAGAGCCATGCGAATGGTACATTACATGGGTTGGCTAACCCGCCGGTGGGCAGACCCAGCATTTCCAAGAAATTTCCCATGGTTTGCCACTGACAAGTACTGGGAGCAACAAATTCTGGCGTTAAAAGAACAACTTGCTAGCCTTCAGCAAAATCAAGCCAGTTATAATTTTAATCTGTAATATTACAAATAATACCTAGGGTTCAATTTCCCAGTCACGTATACTCGGGCGAGTGTTAGGTGCCACTTAGTCGTGGATAATCGGGAAGTTTGGTGATCTGCCATTTAGCAACAATCCAACGCTGCCCCCGCAACGGTAAATCAAGTTAATGTCTTTGTTAGCCACTGCTCTCAATCTGGAGTGGGAAGGCAAGACATCCATATTGTAAGCCCGGAGACCGGCCTAATTCACTACTGTGATCCTCACAGCCTATGTTAACCACAGCACTCGGGTGGAGTGTTTTAAGGAATCTAATATGAAGAAGCATCTTATCGCAGGCGCTATGGGCCTTGCATTTGCTGGGACTGCATTAGCAGAGCCCATTGAAACTATTATTGTCACGGGCGCAAAAACGCCTATTACACAAGCCAAATTTGCGGGTCAAGCGATTGTCATTGACGCAGCAACCATACATCAATCAAAAGCCGTATCCTTGAGTGAATTACTTAAGGGTGTTGCCGGCATTGCTATCAGTCAATCTGGCGGCTTGGGAGCACTCAGTGAATTACGGATGCGTGGCAGTGAGTCTAACCATACCCTTATTATGCTCAATGGTATCCCGCTGAATGATTTGGGTCAGGGTGGCGTAGCCAATCTTGCTCATTTAGCAGTTAATAACATTGCCCGAATCGAAATAATCAAAGGCGGTCAAAGCGCTTTATGGGGCAGTGGCGCGATTGGTGGTGTAATCAACATCATTACCACCGCCGGTGACGACAATAGCAGTCAATTGTCAGCTGAAATCAGTGAGCACAATGGTGCTAGGGTTTCCGCCAACCACCAGCAAAATAGCGGCAATATCAAATTTAGTGTTGGGCTTGCCTATCAAACCACCGCAGGCGAAAACATTTCTGTGACTGGCGATGAAAATGATGGCTATGATAACTTGCAGCTTAACTCTCGTGGTTCAATACAGTTGTCCAGTGACAGTGAGCTTAGCTACAGCGCCCTAGTGACTGATGCCAAGAACGAATACGACGCTGCCGGGCCAGTGGATGCTGATAATTACAGCGATGTACAACAGCAACAACTGCAACTGCAATGGGCATGGCAACAAGGAGCCATTAAACACACAGTAGGCGTCAATCACAATGCCCAAAAAAGTGCCTCATACAATGCTAATGTGTTTGCTTCTGAGGCCACTAGCTCGGTGCAAACCGCATCATGGTTAAGCCATCTGCCGCTGACGCGTGGGCACATTAATTTACAAGGCGAGTATCTGCATCAGGAATTTGAAAATGACGTGGTTGATACCCAGTGGGGAGATCCAAATCAGCGTCAAGATAACCGTATTGTATCGGCTATTATTGACACCGCTTACGACCTGTCAGACAGCCTAACAATCAATGCCAGTGCGCGCTTTGATGACAACAAGTTATTTGATGATGCTAGCAGTATTAACCTTGGTGGCGTTTGGCAAGTTATGCCAACCGTGTCAGTGTTCTCATCTTATTCAGAAGCGGTGAAAAACCCAACCTTCACAGAAATTTTTGGCTACACGCCTGCTAGCTTTATTGGCAACCCAAATTTAAAGCCTGAATCATCAACAACGGTGGAAGTGGGGGCGAATCTTTACTTAGAAAACTGGACCCTATCAATCAGTCGGTACGACAGTGCGCTAGAGCAAGAGATTGGCACACAGTACAATGCAGATTTTACCTCCACGTCATTTAATGCCGTCAATGATAGCGATAGACGAGGTACCGAGTTATCACTACAAGGTGAACTCATGGATTGGTCGGTCAACGCTAGCTATGCCCATAGCAAGTCATTGCAGAGCGACAATACAGCAGAGTTCAGACGCCCTGAAAATGCCGGACAAGTGCAGCTGAGTAGAATCTTTTACGACGATAAACTGTCAGTTTTTTTACAGGGCACGTATCAAGGTAGCCAACGCAATAATAACTTCAATGTTTGGCCGTACGAAGTGGTTACCTTGTCTAGCTATACACTGCTAAATAGTACGTTAACTTACAACTTTACACCTGAGGTAAGTGCGTATTTCAAGGCCTTTAATTTATTAGGCAATGATTATCAAGATGTATTGGGTTATCAAGGAAGAGGCCGAACACTATCCCTAGGGGTAACCTACTCGCTGTAAGCTGATAGAAATGGGTAGTAGTGCTATTCTACTACCCATTGATTGTGCATTATCCCTTGTCGTAACCACGCGCTGTTAATTATACTGATAGCACATTATTGACCTAAGGAACTCATCACGTGCCCCTTAATCACCTGTATGCAGACCAACTACCAACACTGGTTACTGCCACATCACCCACGCCAATGGCCGGCGCGACCGTTCGCCATGTCAACCATCAACTCCGACAGGAACTGGGGCTAGCAAAAGACATGTTCAATGATGATAGTCTGGTTGCGGCGTTGACATCACACCAAGGTCAATTGTGCCAATCAAGCGTGGCACAAAAATACGGCGGCCATCAATTTGGCCAATGGAATCCAGATTTAGGCGATGGACGGGGGCTGTTACTGGGTAATGCCGTAGATAAAGCAGGTAAGCCGATTGATTTACACTTAAAGGGAGCGGGTAAGACACCCTTTTCACGCTTTGGTGATGGCAGGGCAGTGCTGCGCTCAACACTGCGAGAGTACCTAGCCAGCGAAGCCTTGCATGGCCTTAACATTCCAACATCCAGAGCGCTGTGCTTGTTGTCTAGTGATGAATCGGTGATGCGTGAAAGTATAGAAACCGCAGCAATGATGGTGCGTACAGCACCTAGTCATATCCGTTTTGGTCATTTTGAATATTTTTATCACAGTGGCCAAACTGCTGCACTAGACCAATTGTTTGAATTTTGTTTTGAGCACTATTTCACTGATGCTATTAACGCAGACAATCCCTATTTTCACATGTTGCAAGAGGTTGTAAAGTCAACGGCGTTGATGGTTGCACAGTGGCAGGCTCAAGGCTTTGCTCACGGGGTCATGAATACCGACAACATGTCAATTCACGGCATTACCTTTGACTTTGGCCCTTACGGTTTCTTGGATGACTATCAACCGGAATTTATTCCCAATCACTCGGATCACAGTGGTCGATATCGCTTCAGCCAACAACCGGGTGTCGCCCTGTGGAATCTAAACGCATTAGCTCACGGTTTTACGCCTTATCTCAATCACCAACAAATCGTCACTGCATTATCAGCATTTGAGGACTTATTGTCAGATGAATACGGCAGGCTGATGCGACAAAAGCTGGGCTTGCTCAATGATGACAAGGATGACCACCTGCTGTTGCAGAATCTATTTACTCTGATGGCTCAGGACAAGGCGGATTATCACAATACCTTTAGACAACTTACGGATCTGGTTAAACACGGTGACGGCAAGCATTTTTATGATAGCTTTGTCTATCGCGATAAAGCCAAAGCGTGGTTGGAACAATATGCGGTGAGGTTACAAGACAGCGATAAAACCCAACAAGTAAATGTCATGAGCTTACACAATCCAACCGTGGTGTTGAGAAATCATTATGCACAGCTGGCCATACAAGATGCTGAAAGTGGAGACTTTTCAACCTTTAATGAATTATTGGAGGCGGTAACCAAGCCGTTTGAAATACCCTCAAAAGGCTCACCGTTTACCCAATTACCGCCAGAATCAGGCAAAGGCTTAGAAATATCGTGCAGCAGTTAAGATATCAATTAAACGGTGATATTATCATTATTGAAAATGTCCAAGGCATTACATCGCAGGAATTTGAATGGCTGCAGTCTAAGCTTAAGGATGCTTCGTGTACGTTGAGAGATAATCAGTGGGGAGCTGATCGAGGGCAGTGTTATTTTAGTTATAAAAGCCAAGATTATGTACTGTTTTTTGAAGCGCTATCTAATAGTTTGTGGATTGAAGCTATGACAAAAAAGTCCTGTGATATTGAAGATTTATATAGACTTATGCTAAAAAAATGTTAGTTTCAGCGAAGCTTCACGTTTTAGTTGGAACCTCAAAAGCAATGCATTACTTACGGCTTATTGCAGTATTTTTTTGGTGCGGTATGACATACGCACAGCCGAATACCGTCTTCCTTGAAGAAAACATGCCGTCGCGCAGTGTATTACCGCAGGCGCAGTGGATCATCACCAATGAAACCCTCAGAATAGCCGACATAGCTAATATTGATGACTCCCAATGGGCATCATTAAAGCAGGTGTTTACCCCAACAGACGATACCGCACTGTGGGTTAAATTTAGTATTAGCCGGAGCGAAAACGCAGCCACAGACAGCACACTGCTAGTCAATATTGCTCAACAAGAACGTGTTGAAGTCTTTATGTTAGACCAGTATCAACATCTTCATCGCACATTTTCATCAGACAATGCCGACGCCTTATTTGCTAGTCATCTGAGTGCCATTCCGCTGCGGTTTTACACGCAAGAAACGGTAGACGTTTACATACGCTACCTAAACAAAAACCATCAAGCATTGTTCATTAGTTTAGCGGAACCGTCGTTACTTGAGCATTGGAGTAGTTTTCAGATGTCTTTGATAGCCCTTTATATCGGCGCGCTAGGCATTTTAATTCTATTGTATTTCATCACTTATGTTAATTTCCACGACCCGGTTCGCTATTGGTTTGCGCTACTGCTGTCGAGCCATTTGCTAATGTTTCTAAATGACAAAAATATGCTGTCATTTACTCAACTACTGTCTGCAACTTACAGTCAGTGGATGCTGGTATTCAGCACACTGATGATTTTGTCGACACACAAGCTATTGAGCCATTTACACAAAAACACCGGTAAATGGCAGCAAAAAAGAATCATACTAGCCTGTAGTTCAGCGTTAGTTTTGGGCTTAGTGTTGCCTGAACAATATACTAATTTGGTGACCTTGTTGTTAGTGGTTGGCTATATCAGTATGTCGCTATATCAAGCGACCTTTTGGCAATCCTTGTTATCAACCAGCGCAGCGCGTTATTTATTGCTTGGCTGGGGCTGTATAAGTCTGATTAACCTGACCTCCATCGGTATCGGTTCATCTTGGCTTGGTATCAGTAATGTTTGGCATACCGTGATCTTTGTGTTTTTTACATTGGGAATCATCTTACAGGTGTTAGGCATAGAACTATTTGACCGTGTCGCTGATATACTACGAAGAAAAGACGATGAACGTAACATCGATAATCTTAATTATTTTTATCAACTGTTTAAGAGTTCTGCCGAAGGCCTCTACACATCTACCTTTGAGGGTCAGATAGAAACGGTAAATGCGGCGATTTATCAACTGTTTGGCTATGAATCTGAAGAGCAGTTTTTATCAGAGATAACAAATACCGAACAACTCTACGCCAATAAACATCAACGCAATGAATTACTACAACAGTTGAACGCGACCGGAGCCGTTATAGGTAAAGAGCTTAAAGGCCTAAAACGAGATGGTAGCGAATTTTGGTTTTCACTATCCGTTCAAGTACACAGCCATAATGGTCGCCAATTCCTCTACGGATCTATTTTTGATATCAGCCAGAAAATCGAAAATGCGAATAATTTACACTACATCAATGAACATGACACCCTGACCGACAGCCTTAATAGACAGACCTTTGAAGGCTTAGTTAATCAATGGATACAGCAACTGGATACGAAGAAATTTACGATTCTGTATCTTGACGTTGATCAATTTAAACTGGTAAATGATATGTTAGGGCATGAAGCTGGTGATGAGTTACTGCAAGACATCGCTGACAAAATACAGAAAACTATAGGCAGCGCTGGCAAGTTGGCAAGAATAGCCGGTGACGAATTTGCAGTGGCAATTGAATGCGATACAACAACGGCCCATCGACTTGCCAATAAATTAATCAACATTATTGGCTCAATTCAATTCAATTGGAATGAAAATGTGCTCAACCCAACAGTCAGTATAGGCTTAGTTGAATACCGCAGTTACATGGCAGATGCGACAAAAATGATTAACATGGCAGATGCTGCTTGCTACATGGCCAAGGAGCAAGGCCGTAATCAATTTCATGTGTATTCTCGAAAAGACCAAAGCCTACTGAAGTATCAAGACGACATCCAATGGTTGAGAAAAATCAATGACGCGATAGATAACAATCAGTTTAAATTGTATCACCAGTGTATCGAATCAATGCACCAAGATTCAACGGGTGCTCATTATGAGTTGTTACTGAGGTTGCAGGACCACGACGGTTGTATAGTTGGTCCTGGGGTCTTTCTGCCTATTGCTGAAAGGTTCAACCTCATGGGTAGAATTGATCGTTGGGTGATAAAAGCTTACTGTGATTGGTACCAATTAAATGCCAGTGCTCACCAAAATCTATTTCAATGTAATATAAATTTGACCGCTAATTCACTGATAGATGCAAACTTCAAACAGTTTATTATTGACCAATTTGAACGGGCCAAGGTGCCTTTTGACAAGATATGTTTCGAAATTACAGAAAGCCAGGCAATCAGTAATGAGGAAGATACCTTAAACTTTATTTTGGCATTAAAAGAGCGTGGCTGTAAATTTGCCCTGGACGACTTTGGTACCGGCTTTTCTTCCTACGTTAACTTGCGTCAATTACCCGTGAACTATGTAAAAGTTGACGGCCAATTCGTTAAACACATTGTGTATAGTAAAATTGATAGAGCATTGGTTGACTCCATCTACCAAGTTGCTACTTCCATGGGCATAGCCTGTGTTGGTGAATTTGTTGAAAACAAAGCCATTGCTAAACAACTCGCCGGTATGGGTATTCAATATGCCCAAGGCTACGAGTTTAGTGTGCCCTCACCATTGGATGAGATAGTCAATAACGATAATGCCAAATGATACAAATCCAGTAGTTCAGTGTATAATAGTGCATTCTATTATTAGGTTGTGAAGACATACCACACAGACGAGCAGTAATGACAGAGCAAGCACCACAATACGAATACGTTAGTTCAGCCCAGTTACCCACGCAGTGGGGGGTGTTTACTATTCATGGCTTTCAAGACGTCATAGCCGATCAAGAACACATAGCGTTAACGTATGGCAGTTGGTCAGAGTCCGACACACTATTAGCGAGAGTGCATTCAGAATGTTTAACGGGTGACGCTTTATTCAGCCTTAAATGTGATTGCGGATTTCAGTTAGAGCGTGGACTGCAAAATATTGTTGAGCAAGGTAAGGGCGTACTACTTTACCTCAGGCAAGAAGGGCGAGGTATTGGGCTACTCAACAAAATCAAAGCGTATAATTTACAAGATCAGGGATTTGATACCGTGGAGGCGAATGAGCACTTAGGCTTTGACGCAGACCTGCGAGAGTATACCATTTGTAAGTTCATGTTGGACGCATTAAATATCCACAGCATTTCCCTAATGACCAATAACCCCAAGAAATTAGCCGCATTGACAAACATTGGCGTTAAAGTACAGAGTAGACGTGCCATTGACCACGGGGTTACCAAAGAAAATAAAAATTATTTAAAAACAAAGACCGAAAAACTAGGCCATCACTTTAATGTAAATAAATTAAAATAAGTTATATTAAACTATTGACTTATAAACTCACGTGAATAGAATAAGGCATCGTTGAGTAACATCCTGTTAACATTCTTAACAAGAGATTTCTTAGCGGTCATGGATGGTGGCAAGTGAAAATAATTCACAAGGGTTTATAAATAGAATAATAAACAAATAAAATATAATAATAAAATAACCTATATATTCATGAACTTACAAAAACAAATGCTAACATAGACAATATGTTGGCATTTTTTTTATTTTTATTCACAAACTTATCCACAGAAAAAGTTTGTCATTTTATAGATATAAATCAACCAAGTTCTAGCGTCAGTGTTGTAAATCCACTACTATATTTGCTCATCTTCATGCCTCAGGAGCATCCATGTCCAATATTCCAGAAAATCCCTACATTCTTGTCGATGGCTCTTCTTATTTATTTCGCGCGTTTCATGGAATGCCGCCTCTGACGAATAGTAAGGGTATGCCCACGGGTGCAATCTACGGCGTGGTTAATATGCTCAAATCTCTGATGATGCAGTATAAACCGAGTGACATTGGCGTTATCTTTGACGCCAAAGGAAAGACCTTCCGCGATGATATGTATTCTGAATACAAAGCAAATAGGCCGCCAATGGATGACGATTTACGATGCCAGATTGAGCCTCTCCATGACATCATTAAAGCGCTGGGATTACCCTTGTATTCAGTACCTGGGGTAGAGGCCGATGATGTCATTGGTACCTTGGCTAAACAAGCCTCTGAGCAGGGTAAATTCACCCTAATCAGTACCGGCGATAAAGACATGGCACAACTAGTCAATCACAACACGCAACTTATTAACACCATGACCAACGTAATTATGGATCACGATATGGTAGTTGAGAAGTTCGGTGTTGGGCCAGAGTTAATTATTGATTATCTCGCCTTAAAAGGTGACAAAGTGGATAACATTCCAGGTGTGCCAGGTGTAGGTGATAAATCAGCGGTTGGCTTATTGCAGGGTATTGGCAGTATCGAAAAGATTTATCAACAGCTGGACGACATTGCTGGGTTGTCGTTTAGAGGAGCGAAAACACTCGCCAAAAAAATGCAAGAGTTTGAACATCAAGCAAGGCTGAGCTATGACCTCGCAACAATAAAGTTAGATTGTGAATTGGGCTTTGACTGCAATGACATGCAAGCCTTGCCACAAGACAATGAACGGTTACTAGAACATTTTTCTGAGTGTGAATTCAAACGTTGGCGTGACGACATTGAAAACGGTAAGCAATTTTTTGCGGTTGCGACGACGGTCAAAACGTCATCAGTCAACAAGACTGATAAGATACAAGTTGAAGTAGAGAAGCCAATACCCGTGGCTGTCGATTACACCACTATTACTGAAAAATTGGCTTTTTCTGAATTACTAGAACAACTCAAAAGTGCGCCCTTAATTTGTATTGATACAGAAACCACCAGTGTCGACGCAATGGTCGCTGATATCGTTGGGCTGTCATTTTCGACTGCCGCTAATAGTGCTGTGTATATTCCGTTATGCCATGACTACCCAGGTGCACCGGAACAACTTGATAGAGACTTTGTGCTATCGGCACTCAAGCCCATATTGGAAGAGCCAAGTATCAAAAAAGTAGGTCAGCATCTCAAATATGACATTAACGTGTTGGCACAATACGACATCTTAATGCAAGGCGTTGCCTTTGATACCATGCTTGAATCTTATGTGCTCAACAGTACTGCTAGTAAACATAATATGGACAGCCTTGCCAGTCATTACCTAGAGCGGCAAACGATTCAGTTTGTTGATATTGCCGGGAAGGGCGCTAAACAACTGACCTTCAATCAAATCGCATTAGAGCAAGCAGCACCCTATGCCGCAGAAGATGCAGATATCACATTGCAATTACACCAACACTTATGGCCTGCTCTGAGCGAAACCGAACAACTTTCTCAGCTATTATTGAGTTTAGAAGTCCCCTTATTATCTGTATTGGCAAAAATTGAGCGCAACGGTGTACTGATTGACAGTCAGCAATTGGCACAACAAAGTCAACATCTAGCATCTCGTGTAATTGAAATTGAGCAGCAAGTTCATGAGCTTGCCGGTGAAGCGTTCAACTTGGGTTCTCCCAAGCAACTACAACATATTTTGTTCGAGAAGATGGCTCTACCAGTGGTCAAAAAGACACCAAAGGGTGCGCCATCAACCGCTGAAGAGGTTCTGTCAGAGCTAGCAGAAAGCTACGAACTACCAAAGTTGATTATGGAGTTTAGGGGCCTATCTAAATTGATATCAACCTACACTGATAAACTGCCAACAATGATCAATGCAAGAACGGGTAGAATACATACCTCTTACCATCAAGCAGTGACAGCAACGGGACGTTTATCATCATCTGATCCAAACTTGCAAAACATTCCCATTAGAACGGCCGAAGGGCAAAAAATAAGACAAGCATTTATTCCGCGTCCAGGATTCAAAATAGTCGCGGCCGATTATTCTCAAGTAGAATTGCGTATCATGGCTCACCTATCCGACGACGCTGGCCTCAAGCATGCGTTTTCAGAGGGGATTGACGTACATAGTGCAACAGCGTCAGAAGTGTTTGCCACTCCACTGACTGAGGTTACCATTGACCAACGTAGAAGTGCTAAAGCGATTAATTTTGGCCTCATTTACGGTATGTCAGCATTTGGCTTGGCTAAACAACTGAATATCCCTCGACATGAAGCACAACGCTATATGGATCTATATTTTAGTCGTTATCCTGGTGTATTAAATTATATGGATACAGCAAGACAATTTGCTAGTGACAATGGCTATGTTGAGACGGTTAGAGGAAGACGATTATATCTACCGGAAATAAAATCCCGTAATGGCGCACGTAAAAAAGCCGCTGAGCGAGCTGCGATTAACGCGCCAATGCAGGGCACGGCAGCGGATATAATTAAACAGGCCATGTTAGATGTGGATAGTTGGTTAACTCAGCAGGGCTATCAAGATAATGTCCAAATGATTATGCAAGTACACGATGAACTAGTATTTGAAGTTAGAGAAGACTTGGTAGCTGAGGTGGTAGCTGGAGTACAGCAATGTATGCAAAATGCTGGCGGTCTATCTGTGCCATTGGACGTGGAAGTCGGCACTGGAGATAATTGGCAACAAGCCCATTAAATGACGACAAAACAGGTGGATAATAAAAAAGATTCAATAAAATGAAAAAAGGTTGAACTTAATTAGAAAAGGCGACTCTTTATTACCGTTCCTTTTTGTTGTTGTTGAATTAACCCGCGTTTACCGCGGGTTTTTTTTGTCTAGTCTTTACTCACTTGAAACCAGTCATCCAAAATAGTCTGTAGATTGTCCAAGCCCAATCCATTCAGGGATGAGAATGTATGTACCGTTACATCACCACAAAATGCCATACTCGCCTCGCGACACATCATTAATTGTTCATTGCGTTTGCCTGATTTTAGTTTGTCAGCTTTCGTTAACAACACTAACACAGGTAATTTAGAGCCTACCGCCCAACGAATGAGTTCTTGGTCTAAATCTTTAAACGGGTGGCGTATATCCATCAACACCACAAGCCCTTTTAAGCAGTCTCGCTTCTGTAAATATTCACTTAATGATTTTTGCCACTTTTTCTTCATCGCAAGGGGTACCTGAGCGAATCCGTAGCCGGGTAAATCAATCAATCTGCGATCTTCTTGCCAGTTAAACACGTTGATCATTTGTGTCCTTCCTGGTGTTTTACTGGTACGAGCCAAGTTCTTTTGACGGGTTAAACGATTTAAAGCACTAGACTTACCTGCGTTTGAGCGCCCAGCAAATGCAACTTCAATACCTTCGTCTGGTCCCATGTGGGTAATGTCTGGAGCGCTAATGGTAAATGTGGCTTGATTGTAATGACTCACTTGCTGAACCTCTGATTGCGTTATTCCGCTGCGCAGTATAATGGCTTTTAAAGAAATTATCCCGTTTTTACCGTTACATGTTAATAATTTAATATTTTACTTACGGCGTATTTGTGTAATATTGTTATATTCACGTACATTAATTGTGGTTTATTTTAACCGGCGAGTACTATGATGATGAAATGGATATTTGTTTTAGGTTTTTTAACTTGTTGTAAAACGGTTTACGCTGCAGATGGAAATATTGAAGCAGGTAAAAATAAATCACTTACATGCGCTGCCTGCCATGGTCCTCAAGGTAACAGTCTTGTGGATATGTATCCAAACTTAGCTGGACAACATTCCCGCTATCTAGAAAAGCAACTGCTAGCATATCGTTTAGCCAGTCAAACCTCGGGTAGCGAGGGTCGTAACAATATTATAATGAATGGTATGTCAGCCAATCTAACAGACCAAGATATTGCTGATTTAGCAGCTTATTATAGCTCTCTTGATTCAGAGTCGGGTGAAACGCCAGTAGATGTGGTAGAATATGCCGAGGCGTTGTATCGCGGTGGTGATGTGGAGCGCGGCATTACAGCTTGCACGGCGTGTCATGGGCCTCAGGGAAATGGGCTAGGCTTAGCTAATTTTCCTGATGTGAGTGGCCAAAAGGCAGGATATATCAAAGCACAATTAGAAATGTTTAGGTCGGGCACCCGTGCCAATGATCACAGTGAGATGATGAGAAAGGTTGCTATTAAGCTCACTGATAAAGATATTGATGCGTTGTCAAAGTATCTCAGAGGTCTTTACTAGGGATTATTGCTGGCTAGATAACGGTGTTATTGATTGACTGACTCAGCAACGACATCAAAGATAATATAATATAAGGCAATCGCAATACTATTGCCTTTTTATTTACTATACTCGACATGAGTATTTACTTATAAAGAAACAAAATGGCAAAGAAAGAAATAAAGAAATCTGTTTCAAATCAACAGACTAGAGAAGAATCTAAAGCAAGGAGACGTAAAGGGAAGCCATCTGGCAACCGAAACTCCTTGGCATCAGTAGGCAAAAACTCAAGCCAGACTAACCAGAGCAAAGATCCAAGGGTAGGTAGTAAGAAACCTATCTCGTTAACCGCAACGAACAAACCTGTGCGTAGCGCAGCTAAGCGATATTCAACGCCTCAAGCCGAGTTAATGGCGATAGAGGGCGATAAAAAACTGCAAGAGTTAATGGATAAGTTAGACAACAATGTCAGTTTAAGTGATGAAGATCAGCGCTTCTTTGATAGAAAAATGGCACGTCACCTTGTGTTGTGTAATTTGATTGGAGAGAGTGAGCCCGTTGAAGAGCCTGAAGAAGAGGAAGACAGTATATTTACTGACTCCTTTTTCAGTGATTTGGGTCAGTTAAAGGACGAGTAAGGTGAGTAGCAACATAATTCTTTTGGTTTTAGCCATTGCGATTATCGCTGGCTTGGGCATTTACGCCGGTAAGTTGTTATTTTTGCTTCGACAACAAAAGCAAAAACACAACACCATGAAACAGCAACATTTGAGCGATACATTAGAGAGTATTCAACTTATCGCCAAAGCGGTGTCACAAGGTCAGTGTGAATTGTCTGAAGGTACCATTAGGCTATGTGTTTTGCTTGAGCGGTTTGGAGTAGATAATGGTGCTGAACAGTTTCCCCACCTTCACGACTTGTATGCTCGGATTAAGCACATGCCGACACATCAAGCGCGAAAGGCCCTAAGCAAGCAAGAACGCTTTCAGATGGATCAAGACCGTGAGCGATATGAACAAGAACTAGAACAAAAAATTCTCACTGAAGTAGCAATTCTTACTACCTTCCATTAAGGCTGATTGTAAAGAAAGCATGTGGGCTGGTGAGCATTAACCAGACCACATGCTTCAATCCATGACCTCACCGTGGTAATCCCTATATAGCTTGCACCGTTAGCCTTCAGCGTTTTACTGAGACGCGTTGCGGCTTGTTGTGTTTTCATTTCTATCATTTCCCGCGACTCACCTGCAGTAACATCTGGTTTGTATTGCCAAATAAACGTAGAGAAACAGCCAAAATCCTTTTTGATACATTGGTAAACCTGCGCATTAGTAATCAATGCATTTAATTTTGCTTTATGGCGAATTAACTCAACCTTTTTTAGCCAGTTTTCAACATCATCTGAGGTGCCGTGACACAGGAGGTCAGGATCAAGCTGATAGCAATATTGATAATATGCCGCACGCTTTTTTAATACCGTTAACCAATTAAGTCCTGACTGTTGAGTTTCTAAACACATTGCTGCAAATAAGGCTTTAGGGCAGGTGACGGGTCGTCCCCATTCGTTATCATGATAGTTTTGGTAGAGTTTATCCTCAGTCACCCAATCACATCTGTTAATCGCCGTCATGTTTCCCCCAAAGCATTGCTTTTTTTACGATAATGACTAGGGTGTTGGCTTTTGTCGAGGTATAATTGTTGGCATTTGACACCGCTATACGCAAGATAAGTAACGACTATGCAAAAATATGATATCAAAACATTTCAAGGGTTAATCTTGGCGCTACAAGATTATTGGGCTAGACAGGGCTGTGTAATTATTCAGCCCCTAGATATGGAAGTGGGTGCAGGAACCTTTCACCCAATGACATTTTTGCGTTCAATTGGTCCTGAGCCAATCAGTAGTGCTTATGTTCAACCTTGTAGACGTCCTACCGATGGCCGCTATGGCGAAAATCCAAATCGCCTACAGCATTATTACCAATTTCAAGTAATGCTAAAACCATCACCTGACAATATCCAAGAATTGTATTTGGATTCACTACGTGAATTGGGCCTTGATCTCAATGTCCACGACGTGCGTTTCGTCGAAGACAATTGGGAGTCGCCAACACTCGGGGCATGGGGTCTCGGCTGGGAAGTATGGCTGAATGGCATGGAAATCACCCAATTCACGTATTTTCAACAAGTTGGCGGTATTGAATGCAAACCCGTAACGGGAGAAATTACCTACGGTCTAGAGCGCTTAGCTATGTATATTCAAGAAGTAGATAGCATATACGACCTAGTATGGACAGACGGTCCTATGGGTCGGGTTACCTATGGTGATGTATTTCACCAAAACGAAGTAGAACAATCCACATTTAACTTTGAGCATGCGGATGTTGACTCGTTATTTGTGCAATTTGACCAGTGTGAGAAGGACAGCCAAAGCCTCATAGCCGCTAATTTACCATTACCCGCCTATGAGCAAGTTATGAAAGCGTCACATGCATTTAATCTGTTAGACGCTCGCCATGCGATATCAGTGACCGAACGTCAACGTTACATTCTTCGCGTTCGTGCAATGTCCAAGGCATGTGCCGAAAGTTATTACCAAGCTAGAGAGACACTGGGTTTCCCCATGTGTAAAGATAAGGAAAATGTATAATGCAGCGCGACGATCTATTAATTGAAATTGGTACTGAAGAATTACCCCCTACAGCACTTAAAACACTTGCGATTGCATTTTCGGACAATATTCAACAAGGCTTAACCGCGTCTAACATTTCGTTTTCTGATGCTAAATGGTTCGCTACACCACGCAGGCTGGCCGTTTATTTGTCTGCTGCTCAGGGACAACAGGACGACGTTACCATTGAAAAACGAGGACCTGCGGTTAGTGCAGCATTCGATCAAGACGGTAATCCGACTAAAGCAGCGCTAGGTTGGGCAAGAGGCAATGGTATAGACATCACTGAAGCGAAGCGCCTAGTCACCGATAAAGGTGAATGGCTACTCCACAATGCCTTAATAAAGGGTAAATCCATTAGCGAAATATTGGCCACTGTTGTTGAGTCTGCCTTACAAAAGCTACCTATTCCAAAACCAATGCGCTGGGGTAACAGTGATGTACAATTTATTCGCCCAGTAAAAACTATTTGCATGCTGTATGGTAATGATCTAATTCCTGGCAAAGTATTTAATATTGAATCATCACGGGTGTTACAAGGCCATAGATTCCACGGTGCTGGACAGTTGACAATCGACGAGGCCAAGAACTACGAAACAGCAATGCATAATGAATACGTAGTGGTTGATTACAATAAACGTCAACAGTTGATCGAACAGCAAGTACAAACACACCTAACCAAACTTGATGCCGTGGCAGATATCAATGCCGAGCTACTAGACGAAGTGACAGCCTTAGTAGAGTGGCCTGTCACACTGCAGGCGAGTTTCGACGAACGTTTCTTACAAGTACCTAAAGAAGCCCTTATTTACACCATGAAAGGTGACCAAAAGTATTTCCCATTGTTAGATAACAATGGCCAGTTACTGCCACTGTTTTTATTTGTGACCAACATTGAGAGCACCGACCCGGCACAAATTGTATCTGGGAATGAAAAGGTTATTCGCCCGCGGTTAGCCGATGCCGAATTTTTCTTTAATACTGATAAAAAACAAACACTCGAGTCGCGTCTCACGAGTTTAGAATCCGTACTTTTTCAAAAACAACTAGGCACGTTAAAAGCTAAATCTGAGCGTATAGCCACCTTGTCTGCATTTGTGGCGGCTCAAATTGGCGCTGACGCTGAGCTTGCAGCACGTGCAGGCTTGTTGTCTAAAACTGACTTGATGACTGAGATGGTAATGGAATTTACCGACATTCAAGGTACTATGGGTATGCATTATGCTCGTATTGATGGCGAAGATGAGGCCGTTGCAGTAGCAATGGATGAACAATATAAGCCTAGATTTTCTGGTGACACATTACCCCAAGGCATGGTCAGCTGTGCCGTTGCTATTGCAGATAAGCTTGACACCCTAACGGGTATATTTGGTATTGGCCAAATACCAAAAGGTGACCGTGATCCGTTTGCATTGCGCAGGGCAGCTATTGGTCTACTACGAATTATTCAACAACACAATCTACCACTGCAAATTGAAAATTTGGTTAGCCGCAGTGCGGAGCTTTTCGCAGACGTGCTTAGCAATGACACTGTGGTAGAAGACGTGGTTAACTTTATATTTAGCCGTTACAAAAATCTTTACACAGAGAAAGGCATTGACGGCAGTATTATTCAATCAGTACTCGTGAGAAGACCGATGTATCCGGCTGATTTTGATGCGCGAGTTATCGGTGTGGGTGCTTTCAGGCAATTACCTGAAACAGACGCGTTAGCAGCAGCAAATAAACGTGTCGCAAATATATTGGCAAAGAACAGTGACGATTCTGATGCAAGTATTGATCAAAATCTGTTTGACAATGATGTTGAACGTAACTTGTTTTCTGCAATTACCGACGTTGAATCAGTGGTTAAAAACCTGGTAACCGATAGCCAATACGGCGAAGCATTAGCCACATTAGCAAAATTGCAGGTACCGATAGATAGCTTTTTTGACAACGTAATGGTGATGGCTGAAGATATTGCAGTGAAGCAAAATCGTTTAGCGTTGCTGAAGAAAATTCGCGGAATGTTTTTGCAAATAGCTGACATCTCAGAGTTGTCGTAGGAAACGTAGTTAATGGACTTTTTAACTGTAAAACATAAATTGAATAGTCTTTGTGTCGGTGTATTGCTGATCATAAGCGGCTGTTCATCGTCTTTAAACGTAAGCAGTATCACTAGCGTTTTTAGTGTCGGGCACCTCCCTTCAAAAGCCCTTTACCTTCGAGGTAATATGAGTTTTTGGGATGCTGTGCCTGAATACAGATTTGCAAGAGATGGAAGTAATACGTTATCAGTGAATATTGAACTATTTGCTGATGGACAAGCTTACGAGTTTAAAATTGCTGACCATGATTGGTCAGCGAAATTTAACTGCGGTAGTAAAAAATCATCTAAAGAGATATCCGTGGCGGAAACAGCCGCGTTATTCTGCGGTGGTAACTCCCATAATTTGACTTTCTTACCACGTCGCTCTGGCGTTTATAACATTAGGCTAAAGGCTGAAGGTCAGGATAATATGACGGTATTAATTAGCCTTCAAAGTTAAACACCCGTCATTAAACGGGGTAAGCTTAAGCTGCCCTGTATCTTTTGTTTTATTAATGCTCCTTCCTTATTCTCCCGCATCATAATAACTGTAACTGGTGTAGCCCTTGGCGCGCCAGCATATGCGCTCAGTATTGAGTCATGTTATTAAACATTTATCATTTCCAAGCTAATCCATCAATGCCGTAATAAGCCACAAGCGTCGATAGAATCATGCTAAGCATTTTGCTATTTAAGCAACCATTACGTATAGCGATATTTGAATATTCAGTCTTCCGGGCCACAGCAATACAATTTAACAGATAGGTCATTATTGATACGGAAATACGCTTATTGATTTTAGGTCAACTGATTGAAGGCTGTAGACAAAGAATTAGGCTATTAAATACAGTGTTCGTCTATCTAAATTAGTAAGGTTGTAACGCCACTGATGATTATCCAAATTGCAAATAGTCGCTTCACAAAGAGAGGTGACAACATACCAACAATATGACTAGCCATATAACCACCAAGCAAAGCGCCCGGTATGGCAATGGTCACAACGTCTAACATATATTCTGGGGAGATGACCCAATGATAATAACTTGCTGCCCACACTGATGCAGCCGTCACCATCACAGCACTGGCAATACTCAAGCTGATGGAAAAACCTCTTAATATCAGGTAGACAGCCAGCATTTCACCAACACCTATCGATATATAACTGGTAATAGCGCCTCCAATGAAGCCTATGGCACAAACAGAAAGAACATCAATACTTCTGACTCTATCACGATAGCTTTTGTCAGAGCGCTTTTTGAGGCTTATTGCAAGAATAAGCATTCCCATTACGATCGAAAATATACTGAAATACAGATCTGCCTGAGAATCTTGATAAAAGCCAAGATAGTAGATACTGCCAATGATACTCATGGAACAAAGTGAGCAAAGGATAACGATCGTTTTAAGTGGCCGCCACGCATCACTGATAAAGCGCGATGCTTGATAATGTTTTAGCCAAGCTAGTGATCCAGCAACCATTCCAAAGCATTGAATTGTAAAACTCGTAGCAATAATTTGCGCGTTGCTAAAGCCAAAGCCATTAAATACAGGTACGAACACAGCACCGCCTCCCGCACCCGTTCCATTGGCAAATATAGCACCGAGCATTCCTAAGGGGAGGTATATTAGGCTGGTTAAATCGTATGAGTTAATTGAAAGCCCGACGGCAAGAATGCTAAATGATAGTAACGTCATTAAAAAGAATGGTAGTGATATGTGTCGTTTTAACATGTACGGTAAACCATCAAATATTTGGGGAGTAAAAAAAAACCAGTGATAAACACTGGTTTTTTCATTCTTAGACTTTGTTAGACATCTAAGTTAACTACGCGTAGGGCGTTGGTCTCAATGAACTCACGTCTAGGTTCTACTTGGTCACCCATCAGCGTACTAAATAATTGATCAGCAGCGATAGCGTCTTCAATGGTCACTTGTAGCATACGACGAGTATTAGGGTCCATGGTAGTCTCCCATAGTTGCCCTGGGTTCATCTCGCCTAGTCCTTTATAACGCTGAATATAAAGGCCTCGCTTAGACTCTGACATTAACCACTCTAACGCTGCTTCAAAGTTTTCAACAGGGCGAACTTTTTCACCGCGTTTAATGTAGCCATCCGTTTCTACTAAGTTGTTAATACTCGCGTTCAACTTAGCAATTTGTTTGTACTCAGGTGACATGACGAAGTTCGCGTCGAGGGTATAATTAGTATCTATACCATGTTGACGAACGGTGATAACAATTGAGAATCCATTACTCTCGTCGTCATTCTCGACTCTATATGAATAGAGGGCTCCATCAACTTCAGCATCACTTAGACTATCAACAAACTCACTTGCGAATTGATTAGTCAACGCTTCATTTTGCAATGTCTCGTCAGTAATAATTGATGAGTATATTAATTTTCGGGTGATAGACAGTGGGAACAAGCGAGCGATACGCTCAATCATTGTTTGAGTTTTGTAGAAATCAACAACCATCTGTTCAAGAGCAACACCGGTGATCGCAGGAGCATCAGCATTGACGTGGAGTTCGGCGTTTTCTAACGCAATAGAGGTCAAAAACTCAGTTAACGCCGGATCATCTTTCAAGTATTGTTCTTGCTTGCCCTTCTTAATTTTATAGAGAGGTGGTTGCGCAATATAAATGTAACCACGCTCAAGAATTTCAGGCATTTGACGGTAAAAGAAAGTCAGTAGTAGGGTTCTGATATGAGAACCATCAACATCAGCATCCGTCATAATGATGATGTGATGATAACGGAGTTTTTCTGGGTCATATTCATCACGACCAATACCACAACCTAGAGCAGTGATTAAAGTTGCAACTTCTTGCGATGAGAGCATCTTATCAAAACGCGCTTTCTCAACATTAAGAATTTTACCTTTTAATGGCAAGATAGCTTGATTTTTACGGTTACGGCCTTGCTTGGCAGAACCGCCCGCTGAATCACCCTCCACTATGTAAAGTTCAGACAAACCAGGATCTTTTTCTTGGCAGTCGGCTAATTTCCCAGGCAATCCCGCTAAATCTAACGCGCCTTTTCGACGAGTCATTTCTCGTGCTTTACGTGCAGCTTCACGAGCGCGTGCCGCATCAATGATTTTACCAACAATAAGCTTACTATCCGCAGGGTTTTCCAATAGGAAATCACTCAGCTTTTCATTCATTGCGGTTTCAACTGCAGATTTTACTTCTGATGAAACCAGCTTGTCTTTTGTTTGAGATGAGAATTTTGGATCAGGGACTTTAACAGAAATAACGGCGGTTAATCCTTCACGTGCATCATCACCACTTGCGCTTGTCTTAGCTTTTTTACTCAACCCTTCCTTGTCCATATAACTATTGAGTGAGCGAGTAAGAGACGCTCTGAAGCCGGCTAAGTGGGTACCACCATCACGTTGTGGAATATTATTGGTGAAGCAATAAATATTCTCCTGAAACGCATCATTCCACTGCATCGCCACTTCTACGGTAATACCTTCGCTATTTTCAGCGTTGAAATGAAACGCAGTCTTGTGAATGGGTGTTTTATTTTGATTTAGGTAAGCAACAAATGCATGAATACCGCCTTCGTATTTGAAGTGGTCATTTTTGCCATCTCGCTCGTCTAGTAACTTTATAGAGACACCAGAGTTTAGAAATGATAATTCACGTAAACGCTTAGCAAGAATATCATAGTGAAAAGTAACGTCACTGAATGTATCTTCACTTGGCCAAAAACGTAAGCTAGTACCATTATTTTCTGTTACACCACATTCAGCGAGTGGAGCCACCGGATCGCCGTGTTGATATTCTTGTTCAAA
>JBELHI010000007.1:7733-14652 GCA_042091475.1 Alteromonadaceae bacterium | reverse complement strand
CACCACATTCAGCGAGTGGAGCCACCGGATCGCCGTGTTGATATTCTTGTTCAAATCGTTTTCCATTTCGCTTTATCTTGAGTTTCAACTTACTAGACAGTGCATTAACTACTGATACACCTACGCCGTGAAGACCACCTGATACTTTGTAGGAGTTGTCATCAAACTTACCACCGGCATGCAGTACGGTCATAATAACCTCTGCTGCGGAAACGCCTTCCTCGGGGTGAATTTCTGTAGGAATTCCTCGACCATCATCTTGTACTGATACTGAACCATCAGTGTGAATAGTAACAATGATATCTTCACAATGACCTGCTAAGGCTTCATCTATGGAGTTGTCGACCACTTCGAATACCATGTGGTGTAAACCTGTTCCGTCGTCAGTATCTCCAATATACATTCCGGGACGTTTTCGTACAGCGTCAAGGCCCTTTAGTACCTTGATACTGGATGAGTCATATGTATTTTGTTCAGACATTTATGTCAACTCCTCTGTCACCTGTCCATGTTCCACGTGAAACACTTTCATTGTGCTGCAATTTGATGGCAACGTAAACTGTGCCCTATCAATTGCCGTTACAAAAATTTGCGCGTCGCATTCTAATAACAAATCAATAAAGACGCGGCGTTTTATGGCGTCTAACTCTGCGCCAACATCGTCTAACAAAAAAATGCTTTGACGGTCTTTTTCTTCTTTTAAATGTTGGGTCTGTGCTAGCTGAATAGACGCCATTAGGACACGTAACTGGCCCCTGGACAAACTTTCACTTGCACTATATCCATCTACCTTAATCTTAACATCGGCTTTGTGTGGGCCAACGCTAGTGTAGCCTTTCATTCTATCACGATGCGTATTGTTTTGCAGTGCGTTATACAGACTAGATTCCTTATTCCATCCAGAGGAATAACTTAACTTGACCACAAGACCAGATAAGAAGCGTTCGCAGTTTTTTACAATGAAAGGTATCAGTGAATCTAGATATGATTTCCGCAACCTGTCAAGCTCGTTACCATGCGCAACTAATTGCTCACACCAGTATTCATCCATTTTAGAATCATAGTCACTTCTAGATTTAAGTAACGCATTCCGCTGCTTTAAGGCTCTCTTAAATTTGTGAGCTTCAGCAAAAAAAACATGTTCCACGTGAAACAATCCCCAATCAAGAAATCTTCGCCTATCATTGGGAGAGCCGGTAATCACGTCGGACGACTGAGGCGTAAATAATTGTAATGGCAACAACTTCGCCATGTCCGAGACCTTGTGCCTCAGTTCACCATTAATTTTTAAGGTAGAAACACCAGAACGCTGGCGAGAAAATCCAAATTTATACTCATGTAGCTGATCACTACTATCTGATAATTGAGATTTTAGAAACAGTGTAAAATCACTGGATTCATGATTGATTGTGGTATTCAGTAAGCTAGCGCGAAACGAACGCCCGTAGCCAAACACATATAAGGCTTCCAGCAACGATGATTTACCGCAACCATTTTGACCAACAAATAAGTTAACCGTAGGCCCCGGAGAAAATGTGGCTGACGTAAAATTACGAAAGCCAGACATATTAACTTGATTAATGCGCATTAACTATCAGCATAACAACGCAGACGACGGGTCACAGACGCATCGGCATAATAACGTATAACGCTGCGTCGTCACTTGCATCTTCAATCACTGCACTACTGTTTGCATCCGACAAAACAAACTTCACGCGATCAGAGTTTAGAGCATTAAGCACGTCAATCAAATAAGCTACGTTAAAACCAATTTCAAGAGAGTCACCGCCATATTCAACATCCACTACTTCTTCAGCTTCTTCCTGTTCAGGATTATTAGCCGTAATGACCACTTCAGATGCACCTAAACTTAAACGAACACCTTTGAATTTTTCATTGGATAAAATAGCGGTTAACGAGAATGCCTGCTTGAGATCAGCTTTATCAGCAATAATGATTTTATCTCCTTCTTTTGGCAATACTCGACGGTAATCAGGGAAGCGACCGTCCACCAACTTACTGGTAAAAATAAAATCTGATGAAAAAATTCTAATATGATTAGAGCCAATTTGCACCTTGAGCAAACTATCATCGTCATCAATAAGGCGAGATATCTCCATAACACCTTTTCGAGGAATAATTACTTGCCTTTCTGGTAAGGTGTTAGCAGTGTAATCAAGACGGCACAATGCAAGTCTGTGGCCATCTGTAGCAACCGTGCGAATGAGGTTGGCCTCTGTCTCTAGTGACATACCATTCAAATAGTATCTGACATCCTGTTGCGCCATGGAAAAGTGCGTCGCATCGATAAGGCGTTTCAACTGTGCTTGAGAAACTTCAAACTCAACTTCACCCTGCCAGTCTTCAATATTTGGATAATCTTTAGCATCCAATGTGGACAATGTAAACCGGCTCCGTCCACTTTTCAGAATAGCTCGATTCTCCTCCACCTCAAAGCGTATTTCACGACCTTCAGACAAACCTCTGCATATATCTAACAACTTCTTTGCCGGCACTGTGATTTCACCCTCGACAAAGTCACCCGCCAAAGGCACGTTAGAGATCAATTCTACTTCTAAATCTGTGCCTGTCATCCAAAGTGAGTGATCACTAACTTTAATCAACACATTAGATAATATAGGTAACGTGTGACGACGCTCAACCGCACCAGACACCAGCTGAAGCGGCTGTAAAAAGTCTTCCCTACTAATCGTAAATTTCATAGCACTTTCTTCTTATGATGATAATGTTCTAATTAAATTTTGATAATCTTCTTTTATATCATGACTTTCTTCACGAAGCTGGCCAATTTTTCGACAAGCATGCAAGACAGTGGTGTGGTCTCGCCCGCCAAACGCGTCGCCAATCTCTGGCAAGCTATGATTGGTAAGTTCTTTTGCCAACGCCATCGCCATTTGACGAGGACGGGCAACACTTCTTGTTCTTCGCTTTGATAAAATATCAGCCACTTTGATTTTATAATATTCAGCAACAGTCTTCTGAATATTATCGATTGTTACTAGCTTTTCTTGCAATGCTAATAAGTCTCGCAATGCATCCCGCACAAAGTCAATGGTAATTGGTCGGCCAGTAAAGTTTGCATTGGCAATAACACGATTCAATGCGCCCTCTAATTCTCTGACATTTGAGCGTAAGCGTTGAGCAATAAAGAATGCCACTTCCGCTGGTAAATGTATACCGTGTTCCTCTGCCTTACGCATTAATATAGCAACCCGAGTTTCAAGATCAGGTGGTTCAATAGCAATGGTCAATCCCCAGCCAAAACGGGATTTCAATCGGTCTTCAACACCATCAATTTCTTTAGGATACCTGTCAGAAGTTAAAATAATCTGCTTATTACCTTCCAGCAGCGCATTAAAAGTATGAAAGAACTCCTCTTGGGAGCGATCCTTGTTAGCGAAAAATTGAATGTCATCAATAAACAAGGCATCTACAGAGCGATAATAGTTTTTAAATTCCTCTATTGCATTGTTTTGCAATGCTTTGACCATGTCTTGCACAAACCGCTCAGAATGCATATACACCACGGTAGCGTCAGCCTTATTAGCCATTAAACCATTGCCAACGGCATGTAATAAGTGTGTCTTACCAAGGCCGGTACTACCATAGAGAAATAAAGGGTTATATGCCCCACCGGGATTATCTACTATTTGAGACGCTGCAGCTCTAGCAAGCTGGTTAGATTTACCTTCAACAAAATTATCAAATTGATAATTAGGGTTGATATTACTCTTGTGGCTCGGTGCTGCCATTTTTTGTTTAACCGGGGGATGCCTGGGTAGCTCCGGCATTTTGGGTATATTTACAGCTTCCTCATTGATCTGCGTTGTGATTTGAGGAATGGCACTTCTGACGGATGGCTTGCCAACCTCTATACACAAACTGATCACTTGCTGAGGCTGGAATTCAGTAAGTAACGCACTGATACGAGAACTGTACTTGTCGCGAACCCAATCTAAAATGAATCTATTAGGTGCAAACAATGTCAGATTGTTAGCGCTTTCATTAGCCACCAGTGGACGCACCCACATGTTGAATTGTTGGGCGGGTAATTCCTCTTGTAAACGCACAAGGCACTGCTTCCATAACGACATCAAAAAATTTTCCAAACGACAACGAACAGTGTTAATTATTGATCCAAATTATCCACAGATACAAGTACAAACGCAAATTAAACTCGCGTTAATACAAAATACTTTTAAACGCTGCAAAAATTCAGTTATAACCGACATAGATAAAGTATAAAAGCGCCAAATGATGTCTAAACTTAAGAACAAACGTGCGCTCAGTAATATATACTTATTCCCAATACACTGACAATAAAACTATAAACTGTGGATAACCTGTGATTAACTATGCTCGCCGTTGGCACTAACACAAAAAACTCAATATAAAGGCGATCTATCGCGATCATTGATTGACAAACACGGATAACATCACTATTATTCTGCGTCCTCGGAGCTCGTGTTTCGAGATCCTTAACATTAAATAATAGTAGTGGCGGACTCTGGTAATGAAAAGAACATTTCAACCAAGTAATTTAAAGCGTAAACGCTCACATGGCTTCCGTGCTCGTATGGCAACTAAGAATGGACGTAAAGTTCTAGCTAGCCGTCGTGCAAAAGGCCGTGCTCGTTTATCAGCTTAAACAAGCATTATTCGAAGTGGGTGAAAATAAATTTTCAAGGGATTTAAGGTTATTAACTCCCACCCATTTCGAAAATGTCTTTCAAAACGCAATCCCCGCTGTATCACCTACTATAACAGTCCTCGCTAGAAAGAATTCCAAGCAAACTCCAAGACTCGGTATCACTGTTGCTAAAAAACGCGTGAAACACGCCCATGCCCGCAATAGAATAAAAAGACTAATCCGCGAAAGCTTTAGGCATCAAAGAGATCTGCCCCACGCAGACATCGTCGTCGTAGCAAAATCGGGATTAGACAAACTTAGTAATGAAGATATTAACAAGACATTGAATAAACTATGGAAAAAAATATCTCACCGCTGCAAAAACTCCTGATATCAGTTATACGATTGTATCAGATAGCCATTTCGCCTATGCTAGGTCCGAGATGCAGATTTACACCAACGTGCTCTCAATATGCTATTGAAGCAGTTAAATCTCATGGCGTGATAAAAGGTAGTTGGATTGCCGGTAAACGCGTATTAAAATGTCACCCTTTAAATGACGGTGGATATGATCCTGTGCCACCTAAACAACCAAAAAACAAAGACTAGAAGAGAGAATTATGGAATCGCAACGCAGTTTTCTGTTAATTGCCTTAGCCGCAGTCAGCTATCTACTATGGATGGAATGGCAAAATCAACAAGCCCCAGTCGTCAGCCAACAACCAATCGCGGTTGTCAGCGATACTCCATCAACCATACCCTCAGTCGTTGAGAACACTGCTCAATCTGCGGAACTACCCACTACAGATGATATGCCGGTGAGAGTGGCAGCAACCTCTAACACTCTAGTTACCGTGACAACTAACGCCCTAATAGCCACCATTGACACCTTGGGCGGTGATATTGTTGATGTAAAACTCAAACAATATAAAACCGAACAAGGTGGCGACATTCCATTTACCATTCTAAACAGTGAAGAAGGAACATATTACACGGCGCAAAGTGGACTGGTTGGCACGAACGGTCCAGACGCATCAGGGCGCCCCTTGTACACTGTAGAACAAACTAGCTACCAAGCAACTAGTGGTAATGTCACCGTACCACTTACCTACTTTCATGAAGGCATGGCGATTACAAAAACCTTCACATTTGCACCCAATGACTACCTAATTAAAGTTGCCCATGACATTATTAATGACACAGATGTAGCAAAACAGGTAAGACAGTTCGCACAACTGAATCAAATAGTTCAAGGACCAGAAACCAGCATGTTCATGCAAACCTATCGCGGTGCTGCATATTCTGCCAATGACAAAATTTACGAGAAAGTAGATTTCGATGATTTTGCGGATGAAAAACTGAATGTGTCCACGACCGGCGGTTGGGTGTCAATGATACAGCACTATTTCGTATCTGCTTGGATACCGCCACAAAATGAAGCTAACAAACTCTACACAATTGACTCAAACGGCTTTAAATCAATTATTGGTTATACAGGTAAAGCTACAACCATTGCGCCTTATGGCAGCGTTAGCCTGACATCAGATCTTTATGTTGGACCCAAAGACCAAGACTATCTAAGGTCGTTGTCTGAAGGTTTAGATTTAACCATTGATTATGGAATATTTTGGTGGATAGCGCAGCCACTGTTCTGGTTATTAACCACCATATTTGGTTTTGTAAAAAACTGGGGCTTCGCCATCATAGGTACCACAATTGTTGTGAAAGGTGCCATGTATTACTTTACCAAAAAACAATACGAATCGATGGCCAAACTGCGTGCAATTCAACCTAAAATGGAAGCACTAAAGCAACGCTACGCTGACGACAGGCAAAAACTGTCTCAAGGCATGATGGAACTATACAAAAAAGAAAAAGTAAATCCCATGGGCGGTTGTTTACCGCTATTAATTCAAATGCCAATTTTCTTAGCTCTTTATTGGGTATTGTTAGAAAGTGTTGAATTGCGACACGCACCGTTCATATTCTGGATTGATGATTTGTCGGCAATGGATCCGTTTTTTGTGTTACCTATTCTTACTGGCGGTAGCATGTTCTTGTTACAACGCTTACAGCCAATGACCATTCAAGACCCGGTACAGGCCAAAATAATGCAATACATGCCTGTTGCAATGAGCATATTCTTTATTTGGTTCCCATCTGGACTCGTATTATACTGGTTAATTAGTAACGTCATTACCATTGTCCAAGCGAAGATGATCTATGCTTCAATGGAAAAGCGTGGTCTCAAGACTAAATAGATAATAC
>JBELHI010000007.1:6529-7633 GCA_042091475.1 Alteromonadaceae bacterium | reverse complement strand
AAGATGATCTATGCTTCAATGGAAAAGCGTGGTCTCAAGACTAAATAGATAATACTCAATGCCACTAAAGCTCGTCATATTGGCGAGCTTTTTTATACAAAATACAAAGGAAATACTCATGCCTTCTTTCGATATTGTGTCAGAAATAGATTTAGTAGAAGTAAGAAATGCCACTGAAAATGCCACTCGGGAACTGGGCACTCGCTTTGATTTTCGTGGTGTTAATGCAAGTTTCGAATTTGACGATGGTATCGTAACCTTAACCACTGAGTCAGACTTTCAACTTAACCAAATGATGGATATATTGCGTTCAAACTGTGCAAAACGTCACGTTGATGCTGCTTCTATGGAAACCAAAGATAACGACCATACGGGCACTACTCATAAGCGCAGAGTAGAATTCAAGCAGGGCATAGAGCAGCCAATTGCCAAGAAGTTGGTAAAATTACTGAAAGACAATAAATTGAAAGTTCAAGCCAGTATTCAAGGTGAGCAAGTACGAGTAACGGGTAAGAAAAGAGACGACCTGCAACAGGCCATCGCACTCATTAAAGACAATGACCTGGGGCAACCTTTTCAATTCACAAACTTTCGCGACTAATTTATGAGTTTCAATAACGACACCATCGTTGCCCAAGCAACGGCACAAGGCAAAGGCAGTGTAGGCATAGTGCGCGCTTCTGGACCTGACGTAAAAGCAGTCGCTGAACTAATATTAGGCAAAATACCCAAGCCCAGACAGGCTGAATATCTGCCATTTTACGATGAACATGGTGTTGTTATTGACCAAGGTATCGCCTTACTGTTTACCAACCCAAACTCATTTACCGGTGAAGACGTAATCGAATTTCAGGGTCACGGCGGACAAGTAGTCATGGAATTGTTACTTAAAACTGCGTTAACCTTAACCAATGTAAGACTGGCTAAACCTGGTGAATTTAGTGAGCGGGCATTTTTAAATGACAAACTCGATTTGGCTCAAGCTGAGGCGGTTGCAGATCTAATTGAAGCATCATCAGAACAAGCGGCTCGTTCTGCTGTGCGTTCTTTGCAAGGGGTGTTTTCCCAACAAGTTAATCAATTGGTAGAACAGGTCACCTATTT
>JBELHI010000007.1:0-6429 GCA_042091475.1 Alteromonadaceae bacterium | reverse complement strand
CTGCGGGAAAGTGACGACAAAGTTGAACAAATTGGTATTGAGCGCGCTTGGCAAGAAATAGCCCAAGCAGACCAAGTGTTACTGGTAGTGGACAGTACCACCACCGCTATGCTCACCGCCGAACAATTATGGCCTGAGTTTATGCAAAAACTTCCTACTAACGTCGGTGTCACCATCATACGCAATAAAGCAGATACCAGTGGTGAAACAATAGGCAGCAACACCGTTGACGGGGTTACCACTATACATCTATCAGCATCTCAACAACAGGGCATAGACTTGCTCGCCTCCCACCTCAAAGCTAGCATGGGTTATGAATCAGGCAATGAAGGACAAATTATTGCTCGTCGACGACATCTGGACGCTCTAGATAAAGCCAGTAACCATATCAATAACGGTCAGTATCAATTACAAACCTTTAACGCCGGTGAATTACTCGCTGAAGAATTAAGAATTAGCCAACACCACTTAAGTGAAATAACGGGAGAATTCACATCTGATGATCTGCTTGGAAAAATATTTGGTTCATTTTGTATTGGTAAATAACTAAGCCTACGCGGTATACTCAAATAACGTGTATCCCAATAAGCAGATTATTAATGAATATAGAGATCATTGTTGGCTCAATGTTAGGTGCCACCGAATACGTCGCAGATGAAGTACAGGCTGTGCTGTCCGCAAAAGGCATTGATAGTCGTATCCATTTAACACCAGATCTGACCGAACTAAATCGAGACAATACTTGGTTTATTTGCACATCAACCCATGGTGCAGGTGATCTCCCAGACAATATTCAAGCCTTTGCCACTGCTCTACAAGGCCAACAACTGCCGAATGTAAATTATCTCATTATTGGTGTTGGCGATAGTAATTACGACACGTTTTGCCAAGCTGCTTACACCATAGATGACCTAATGAAACAAAGCGAATCAACATCACTATCTCCTGTATATACAGTCGACGTAGACGAACACATGGAACCTGAACTCGTCGTCGCTGATTGGTTAACGGCGAATATCGATAACCTATTACAATGAATCAAGCCGAATTAAACGCGCTTAACACCGCTATTCATAATGACGCCAAATTGCTCTATTGTATTGGTATTAGAGCATTGGCTGATGAACACCACCATTGCACCTTAGATTACAAAAAACTTATCGGATTACTCAATGGTAAAGAGCATAATTACCAACGGGGTAGACAGATAAATCAACTTATTGATCAACTTATTACTGTTGGTCTGCTCGCATTTAATCAGGCCGATGTAGATAAGCAACGCACCTACAATGGCAAACAACTAACCTTGCTGTTACGTGACAGCGGTGATGAATATACAGATTTACACTCAACATGGCAGACTATGCAACCACAGTGGACGCCTAATAAAGCCTTAGTTGAATCATTGTCACAACTAACAGGGTTAATCAATACCCTGTATACTAAACAAGATGTGGGTGAATTTGTCGCTTACTGGTTAGGAAGGCCTGAAAAACAATTTAGTTTATTTCAGTGGACACAAAAATTTGTTTTTCACCTGAAAACACAACGTACTGTAAGTACAACCAACAGACATATCATTGGCACCCAAGCCGTGAATAAAACAACGGGTATTAGCATCAGTTCTAACACAAAAAAATTAGTGGAAAAGTACCATGGAAAAAATCACAAAACAGATTGATGACTTAGCGAAAGCCATGGGTAAGAAATTAAACCCAACAAAATCAGCCGATTATCAAGATCTGCGCAAGCTTTATGACAGGCAAGCAAACAACGACGTTGCCAAATTACAGCAAGACAGTAAAAAACAACGCATTAAGACCTTGCATGGCAGTGCTGATCTCAATCCTAAATGGCGTTTTGATACCCTGGTAGAAGACAGTGAAGATGTAAAAGAAGCCATGTCCATTGCTCATTCATTCATCGCTGCACACTCAGACAGTTCGTGGCGCAATGACAATGCCCATATGATGATATTTTACGGTGATTATGGCCGTGGCAAGTCCCATATTGCTGGGGCTATTGCGCACACGCTAATAGACGAATATGAAGTGTCCGTATTGTATCGTCAATTATCTACTTTATTAGAATTACGATTTTTTTCTTACGATTACAGTGCCCAAGACAACATAGGTGAAAAATTCAGAGAAACCAATAAAGATCTATTGGACGTAGACCTACTGATACTCGATGAAGTCTGTGTTAATGAAAGTGTACTAAAGAAAAATACTCAAAGTTGGTTAGGTAACTTACTGCGTCAACGCTGCGCAAACAACAAAAACAACATATTGATCACCAACCATACCATGGCAGAACTTGAGAACGCACTAGGCCATTACTGCTTTGAATCAATCAAAGAATATGAAACATACATGGTAAGATTTTCAGGTCCTAGTCGCCGTTCAACCTTGGTTGATACCCATATAGAACAGCCCCAACAACACAAAACATACATTCCAAATCAAGTGAAATAAGCCACAATTCACAATCACCGATCTGATCCAGTGCTAAAGACAAATACCATCAGGATCAGATCGCAATAAGTTATCCCCGTCATACACCCCATTGTCGATCCCATAACAATAGGATCCTGTTTGTTAGATCACAAGTTACCCACAATAGATCCACTGCTTTTAAAATTATGTGTGTAATTTTGGTAATAACTGCCGTATAACTCGATCATAACCTTGGGATATTATTAATCCCGATCCAGCCTGTGGATAAAACAGCTACATATACACATGATATGATCTACTTTCCGATCCTTTATTAACAGAAATAAAATAGACTTAAGTTATTGTTATAATTATTTAAATTAGACTTATCAACTGATTTTACGATCCTAATAATAATAGTAATAAACTAAAGATCTAAAAGATCCTTAGATCTATTAAGCAAACAAAAAGATCTATTGGTGAAATTTTAACCGTTTCACTTTAGCCAATATTAATATAAAATATGCGACCTTAAAAATTGATCGCATTTTTTGTTATTCATTAACTTCAGTAGGAAGAATACACCATGATCTATCACGAACAATTTGACGTCATCATCATAGGTGGTGGTCATGCAGGCACAGAAGCAGCATTAGCTTCTGCAAGAATGGGATCTTCCACGTTATTGCTTACCCATAATATGGATACCTTGGGTCAAATGTCGTGTAATCCAGCCATTGGTGGTATTGGTAAAGGCCATTTAGTCAAAGAAATTGATGCGATGGGTGGCTTCATGGCAAAGGCAGCAGATATCGGCGGTATTCAATTTAGAACACTCAATTCAAGCAAAGGACCTGCGGTAAGAGCAACAAGAGCACAGGCAGATAGATCCTTATACCGATCAGCCGTTAGGCAGACTCTAGAACAACAAGAGAATTTATCCATATTCCAACAAAGCGTTGATGATTTGATAGTAGAAAATGATCGTGCGGTAGGTGTGGTTACACAAATGGGTCTTAAATTCCGTGCTAAAGCCGTTGTATTGACCGCAGGGACGTTTTTAGGCGGAACCATACACATAGGTCTAGAAAACTATAAAGGAGGCCGTGCAGGCGATCCTCCGTCCATTGCGTTAGCTGATCGTTTGCGTGAATTACCGTTTAGGGTGGATCGTTTAAAAACAGGTACCCCGGCAAGATTGGACTCGCGGACATTAAATTACTCAGTAATGCAGGAACAACCCGGTGATGTGCCGACACCAGTGTTCTCATTTATGCACACGCGCAATGTACAACCGCAGCAAATATCTTGTCATATTACCCACACCAATGAGCGTACACACGAAATAATCCGTTCTGGTTTGGATAGATCACCTATGTATACCGGTGTCATTGAAGGCGTTGGACCTCGTTATTGCCCTTCTATTGAAGACAAAGTACAGCGCTTCAGTGATAAATCATCACACCAGATTTTTGTTGAACCAGAGGGTCTTAATAGCATTGAAGTATACCCTAACGGCATTTCAACCAGTCTGCCATTTGATGTGCAATTAGCTATGGTGCGCTCAATAACAGGGTTTGAAAATGCTCATATTATTCGCCCTGGGTATGCCATTGAATATGATTTCTTTGATCCGCGAGATCTCAAGCAATCGTTGGAAACCAAATTTATCGAGGGGCTATTTTTTGCTGGACAAATTAATGGCACCACGGGGTACGAGGAAGCTGGCGCTCAGGGGTTGATTGCTGGTATGAATGCGTCGTTACAAGTGCAAGGTAAAGCGTCTTGGACACCGCGTCGTGACGAAGCTTACATTGGCGTATTAATTGATGACTTGTCGACCATGGGAACTAAAGAACCCTATCGCATGTTTACTAGCCGTGCAGAATATCGTTTACTGTTACGAGAAGACAATGCAGATTTGCGATTGACACCGAAAGCTTACGAACTTGGTTTAATTGGGCAACAGCGCTGGGCTGCATTTAACGAAAAAGTTGAGCTTATTGAGCAAGAAAAGCAACGTCTGAATAGTCAGTATATTCATCCAAATCATGGCGCTGTCGAAGAGCTTAATAGTATCCTAAAGAATCCAATTACTCGTGAGCACTCATTACAAGATCTGATAAGACGACCTGAAATGGATTATAAAACGCTGATGACCACCCAGGGTGCGGGTCCAGGTATCAGTCACGAGCAAGCCGCTGAGCAAGTTGAAATACAAATTAAATACCAGGGGTATATTGACCGTCAATTGGATGAAATTGAAAAAATGACACGGCACGAGAACACGATACTGCCAATGGACTTTGATTATTCGGGAATATCAGGTCTATCTAACGAAGTAATCAGCAAATTACAAGATGCCAGACCTGAGACGATTGGTAAGGCATCAAGAATTTCAGGTATCACGCCAGCAGCCATATCGCTGTTGTTAGTTTATTTGAAAAAACATGGCATGTTGCGTAAAACCGCTATGAAGACGAGTGCATAATTAATGATTGAACAACAATTACAAGAACAATTGACTCGCGCCCTAAAGGCAACTTCACTAACACCAACAAACGAGCAAATTACAGCTTTAGTAAAGTTGGTTTTGTTGGTCAATAAATGGAACAAAACTTACAATCTAACCTCGGTACGAGATCCTCAAGAAATGTTGATTAAACACATATTGGATTCTATCGTAGTTGCCCCCCACATAAGCGGTTCACGAGTCATTGACGTTGGCACAGGTCCGGGTTTTCCGGGTTTACCTCTGGCAATTATGTTGCCTAATGTTGAGTTTGTGTTGTTGGATAGTTTGGGGAAACGTATTCGCTTTATCAAACAAGCAGTATTTGAATTGGGTTTGTGCAATGTGACTGCAGTGCAATCAAGGGTTGAAGATTACCAGCCAGAGCAAGCATTTGATAATGTGTTGAGTCGTGCTTTCGCATCGCTTCATGACATGTTAACGTGGTGTACGCATTTGGTGTCTGCCGATGGTCAATTTTTAGCTTTAAAGGGTCAAATTGACGAACAAGAGTTGAAGCAGATCCCAAACAACTTTATTATCAACACGCGTATCGCATTAACGGTGCCTCAGCTTGAAGGTGAGAGACACTTGATACATATCCAAAAACAGTAATACTAACATACGTGGGTAATTATTTTGTGTAAGGTAATCGCAATTGCAAATCAAAAAGGCGGTGTTGGTAAAACAACAACGGCTGTCAATGTTGCGGCCTCAATGGCAGCAACCAAACGACGAGTGTTACTGATTGACTTAGATCCTCAAGGTAACGCGACTATGGGCAGCGGTGTCGATAAATTCGAAGTCAAAGGCACCAGTTACGAATTGTTGATCGAAGACGCCCCCGCAGTTGAAGTAATAGTGCCCTCGGAAGAAGGTAAGTACGACGTTATCCCAGCTAATGCTGACGTCACCGCGGCTGAAATCAAGTTAATGGAACTGTTTGCCCGTGAATCTCGCTTGCGCAGTGCACTAGAAAAAATTCGTCAAAATTACGATTACATTTTTATTGATTGTCCACCATCACTTAATTTATTAACCGTTAATGCGCTAGCTGCGGCAGACTCTGTCATCGTGCCTATGCAGTGTGAGTATTTTGCTCTAGAAGGATTAACCGCATTATTGGATACCATTCAAAAATTGGCTTCTGTGGTAAACCCGAGTTTGGCGATAGAGGGAATATTACGGACCATGTATGATCCCAGAAATAGATTGGCAAATGACGTTTCAGACCAACTAAAACGTCACTTTGGTGAACAAGTATATCGCACCGTTATTCCAAGAAACGTGCGTTTGGCCGAAGCGCCAAGTTTTGGTGTGCCGGTAATGTACTACGACAAATCATCTACAGGCGCAAAAGCCTACCTCGCATTAGCGGGTGAAATAATAAGACGCAGCGCTCCTGTCGCTGCCGTTAGCTAACGGAAAATAAAAATTTATGTCAGTAAAGAAAAGGGGTTTAGGACGAGGATTGGATGCACT
>JBELHI010000006.1:0-55157 GCA_042091475.1 Alteromonadaceae bacterium | reverse complement strand
GCACGCCACTTTGTCTCTCATTTATCAAAACTATATAAATTTAATTGACCTTTGGAAATAACTTATTAAAGTTACGGACACGCAGTCGATATAATACTATGCGCAGAAAAAAATCTGCAGTTCACAACTATTTGAATTTACTTTAGGTTTGTTTCATTTATGAATATAAAAAATCGTTTGGCATTGACCCTTGCAATGACCACCATCATTCCGATTATTGTCATTGCATTTGTTAGCATCACTAAAACTATTGACAGCTCGCTCGAGCGGTTTATTGTCACGTCGCAGAGTGAAATTAGACAAGTCGATGTAGGATTCGATTCCTTTTTTGAACAAGTGAAAAATAATGTCGTGTACTTATCCAAGTCAACAACGGTAAAACAACTAGAATCCGGCGTTACCAATTACTTGGGCAGTAAAAAAGACATGACGCCCAACCTTAATGGCATAGAAGAAAACAATGCATTTAAGTTATACCGAGAATTTGGTAATACACATCCAGAGCTGCTGTATGTTTACATGGGCTCAAAAACAGGTGGCTTTTTACAATATCCGGAAGAAGCCCTTGGGGGTTATGATCCAAGACAGCGCCCCTGGTACAAACTGGCCATAAAAACGCCAACAGAGGCAGTAATAACAGCAGCTTATCAAGGACAGTCTGGGGGTCCCATGGTGTCTGTTGCAACCACTATTAGAGGTCAGAACAACAATATCATTGGTGTGCAATCAATGGACGTTACCTTGGATACCTTAACGCGAATTGTAGAGAACGTGAAACTTGGCGAGACAGGCTACATTATTTTAATTGACGACCAAGGAACGGTACTTGCCGACCCCAAAAATACCAAACACAATTTTAAAAATATAGATACCTTAGCGCTACCGCTGTTTGACCAATTGAAAAACAAAACAGACAATGGCATCAGCGTTAAGGTTAAGCATGCCGGCAAAGACGTCAGAGTGACAACTTATCGGTCGGACAGTTTAGGCTGGACGTTTGTTGGTGTCATAGACAATGATGAAATCATGGCTCCTGCCCTCAAAATGAGTGGCACCATCGTATTTATTGCAACTATCATGGTAGCGATATTTGTTGGCGTAGGTATTTGGCTGGCAAACCGCTTAATCAACCCCATTAATCGCGTAGCCAATGGATTAAGAGACATTGCTGATGGTCACGGCGATTTGACCAAGCGATTAGACGTCACAGGTAAAGATGAAATATCTCAGCTGGCCATATGGTTTAACCAAGTACTTGACACTATCCAAGGTTTGGCATCAGACATTAAGAACCGTGGCCAAACGATTACCAAAACCGTATCAGAATCAAACAATTTCATTAATGATGTTAACCAGTATAGTGATAAGCAAGCGGCTATGGTCAGTACATCCATAGAGTCAATTGAGTTACTTGCCGCCAAAGCACAGCAGATTTCAAGCCGCTGTAAAGACAGTATCACCTCGGCCACAGAGAGTGAGAATGCCGCAACAACTGGCAGTGAAACCATATCAAACAGCGTTCACCACGTGACTGAATTGAGCCAAGCCCTAGCTGAATCATCAGGCGCTATGCAGGCGTTAGAACAAGAAAGTGATAACATTACCAAAATACTTGACGTTATCAGGGGCATCGCCGAACAAACAAACTTACTGGCACTGAATGCCGCCATTGAAGCCGCTCGTGCAGGCGAACAAGGTAGAGGATTCGCCGTTGTTGCTGATGAAGTGCGCTCCCTGGCTAAACGCTCCCATGAAGCCACCGAAGAAATTGATGTCGTATTGAGTAACCTAATTAAGCAAACACAAATGATGTCAGGTAAAATGACCACCAGCGTTAGCCACTCCAAGCGTGTGGTTGAACAAACGAGTATGGCTGAAGAGACCTTCATAGAAATAAGAAAACACGTAAACGACGTAAAAGTTGCCAGTGAAGAAATCTTTGCGGCCGCCGCGGAACAAGAGGAATCGGCGGTTTACGTCAATGAAAACGTTCAGACCATCAATACCTCTGCGACTCAAATATCAAGTATCTCTGAGTCATTAGCTGGACATGCCGAGTTACTGGGCGAACAGTCCAGACGCCTTAATGAATCCGTTGAGAATTTTCACCTAGATTAAACACCGACTAGACAACGCCTAGTCAGCAATGATTAGGCGTTAGCAACTGCAGGAACCAATACATATTATGAATATTATGATGTCTTTGGTATTGTTAGTAAGCCCGATCAGCCATCACAATAACGTTAATAATAATCACCGTAACAATGTCATCAAAAACAAGCCGGTTTTTGAGCAACAAGTGTCCCCTCAGTCACGCCATCACAATATTAATTATATTGAAATACCAAGCAAAGATATTACCAGCACAAAAGCATTTTTCAGTGCGGTTTTTAACTGGACCTTTATTGATTTCGGAGCGGATTACGCAAGTTTCAGTGGGCGCGGTATCGACGGCGGTTTCTTTACATCTGATAACAAGGTGTCGACAGCAAATGGCAGTCCGCTCATTGTGATTTACAGCAATTCTTTGGAAAAAACCGAACAAAAAATTAGAGATAACAAAGGAGAGATCGTCAAAGCTATTTTCTCGTTTCCGGGCGGCAAGCGGTTTCACTTTAGTGATCCCAGCGGTAATGAATATGCCGTTTGGTCTGAATGACTAGAATAATCTCCGATAGCACGGTGTTATAGTTGAGACAAACCCATTGTATACAGTGCTGAGAGTTGTATGTCTTGGCAACTGTTTATGCTAGTGTTGTTTGTCTCTATAGCGCCCGCCGTTAGCAGGCGTATCGACGTTTCATTCCCCCGTTAATAGTGACGTTAATCACAATAACTATTGACGTCGGAAACATCAGACTCAAAGTCACTATAGGAAGACTTCATTCGCCTAAACTCCCAGAAACACTCTTCAGTGAGATCATTATCTTCGATACAACTCGCAAACCGTTGGGAAAGTCGTTCCAACTCGTTTCTAGTGCTCTCAGCCTCATCTTTGGCCTTTTTACATTGTTTTGAGCAGTCGTCACAGTTGCCGATACCGGCACTCAACGGAGAGACAAACAAGCAGCTCGCAGATAACAATAACATTTGGACAATCAGTCTAGATTTCATAAATACCTCTCACAATTCAATATTAGATATGGGGAAATTAGCCCATCACAGTCGCCTATTTATTGAGGCGATTACTATTGATAGCAAAATCGTCAAACCGTTTCTGTGATAATTTGTAACCGACTTATCTAAACTGGCCAACTGTGCGAACCAGAAATGTGAGCATTGTCATGCCTATGCACAATATTAGAAAATTAAAATGTTGTACTCTACTCAATAAAAAGGCGAGCCCAAAGCTCGCCTTCAATCTGACATGGTTGATACCATAATAGGCATCAGACTACATCTTTGTCATAGTCTCAATACCGAGCAAACCTAAGCCAGAAGACAGTGTCTGAGAGGTAAGTTTCGCTAACATTAAGCGACTGTTCTTTATCTCTGGTGCTACATCATCTTTCAAGATAGGACAGGCCTCATAAAAACTCATGAAGGCACTGGCTAACTCATACAAATAGGTACATAACACATGTGGTGTAGCGTCTGTCGTCACCTGATTGATGAACTCCACGTATTGCATAAGCTTAACTGCTAGTACACGCTCCTGCGGTTCATTAATGGAGATATCAAACACCGCGTCGTCGCCAACATTTGCCTTAGCTAGAATACTCGTGACACGCGTAACAGCGTACTGTAAATAAGGTGCTGTGTTACCTTCGAAGCTGAGCATGGTGTCCCAGTTAAACATATAGTCTGTGGTTCTATTCTTGCTTAAATCCGCATATTTTACAGAGCCAATCCCCACTTTTCGTGCAACCGTTTTTCGTTCTTCTGCCGTAAGGTCATTATCACGCTTGGCGAGCAGTGCCTCTGCACGCTCTACCGCTTCATCCAGCAATTCAACTAACTTAACGGTGCCGCCAGTACGGGTTTTGAATGGCTTGCCATCTTTACCTAACATCATGCCAAATGGGCAATGTTCATAGCTTTGCTCCGCGGCCATAAAACCGGCTTTGCGGGCAACAATCCCCGTTTGCTTAAAATGTAGTGCTTGACGAGCATCAGTCAGGATTAACGTACGGTCAGCATTTAGCTGGCCAGCACGGTAGCGAATTGCCGCCAAATCTGTTGTTGAATATAGATAACCACCACCAGATTTTTGCACGATATAAACGGCAGGATTTCCCTCTTTATCAGCTAGTTCATCAATGAACACAACCTGTGCACCTTGGTCCTCTACGGCAATCCCTTGAGCTTTGAGATCCGCGATAACATTAGCGAGGTCTCTGTTATATGAGCTTTCACCCATAATATGCTGGCGTGTCAGGGATACATTCAATTTATCATAGACTTCTTCACTATGAGCAATTGATACGTCAATGAACTGTTGCCAAAGTGCCAAACAATCCGCATCACCGCCTTGTAATTTAACCACGTAATCTCGTGCTCTGTCAGCAAAGCCATCCTCATCATCAAAGCGCAATTTTGCTTCGCGATAAAAGACTTCTAAATCAGATAATGCCGTTTGAGCAACGCTTTCCTGACTCAATTTGTCAGATAAATGGGCCAGTAACATACCAAATTGAGTACCCCAATCGCCCATGTGGTTTTGACGCAGTACCTTGTGCCCCATAAATTCAAGGGCTTTAACAACTGCATCGCCAATAATGGTGGTACGCAAATGCCCTACGTGCATCTCTTTAGCCAAATTAGGTGATGAGTAATCCACCACAACGGTTTGCGCTGTCTCCGCAGCAATACCCAGACGCTCATCTTTGATCGCAACCAATAGGTGTTGACTCAACCACGTATGATCTAAATGGACATTGATAAAACCTGGCCCAGCAATCTCTAACTTACTGGCAATGCCATCAAGTTCAACAGCTTCAACAATTGTCTGTGCGATATCTCTGGGTTTCTTACCAAAATGTTTAGCCAGTGCCATTGCGCCATTGAATTGATAATCACCAAATCCTGGGCGTGTACTCCGGCTCAGTGGCACGGCTGCCCCTTCAGGCGCGCCGATAGACGCCATGGCTGATGCAAACTTACTACTGAGTAACTGAAAAATATTCACTATTTAGTCCTTGTTCAGTCTTGAGACTGAGATAAATTTAATGTTCACGCGTGGTGTGGAAGACAATGTCAGGATGACGTTCTTGGGCAAGGGACAAATTAACCATAGTCGGAGCGATATACGTCAAGTTATCACCACCATCCAAAGCCAATTGCGCTTCCGCTTTTCTGCGGAACATATCGAGGGCTTTGTCATCATCACTATTCACCCAGCGAGCCGTGGCAACGCTTACGTGTTCGTAAATAGCATCAACATTGTATTCAGCCTTCAAGCGCGCTACCACAACGTCAAACTGTAGAACCCCAACGGCACCAACAATTAGATCGTTATTAATTAATGGTCTAAATAACTGTACAGCGCCCTCTTCTGATAACTGTATCAAGCCTTTTTGTAACTGCTTTTGCTTTAGGGGATCACGTAATCTGATACGCTTAAAAAGTTCAGGCGCAAAGTTCGGAATACCAGTGAAACGCATTTTTTCACCGGCAGTGAAGGTATCACCAATACGGATAGAGCCATGATTGTGCAAACCAATAATGTCGCCCGCATACGCTTCTTCCATTAAATTTCTGTCTCCGGCTAAAAAAGTCACCGCATCGGAAATACGTACGTCTTTACCAATCCGTGTATTGTGCATTTTCATGCCTTTTTCATACTTACCAGAAACAATCCGACAGAATGCAATACGGTCTCGGTGCTTCGGATCCATATTGGCTTGAATTTTAAATATGAAGCCACTGAATTTACTCTCTTCAACAGACACATCTCTCACGTCCGTTGCTCTTGACTGCGGTTTGGGTGCCCACTCTGTTAAACCATCAAGTACATGGTCAACACCAAAATTACCCAACGCGGTGCCAAAATAAACGGGCGTCAATTCCCCTGCCAGAAATTGCTCTTGATCAAATTCATGGGAGGCGCCTTTTACAAGATCTAACATGTCGCGTAATTCGTCTGCGTATGAGCCAATAGCCTCATCTAACGCCGGATTGTCTAAGCCTTTAATCACAAGAGAATCTTGTATCGTATGCCCCATCCCTGTTTGATAAAGGATAGTTTCATCACGCAACAGGTGGTAAACCCCTTTAAATTCTTTCCCCATTCCAATGGGCCAAGTGATTGGCGCGCATTTGATGTTTAGTACGTCTTCTACTTCATCTAATAGATCAATGGGGTCGCGAGTATCGCGGTCTAATTTATTCATGAAAGTAACAATCGGTGTATCGCGCAAACGTGTCACTTCCATTAATTTGATGGTTCTTGCCTCAACCCCTTTAGCGGAATCAATGACCATCAAACAACTATCAACCGCCGTTAACGTTCTGTAGGTATCTTCAGAGAAATCCTCGTGTCCCGGGGTATCGAGTAAATTTACCAAATGCGTGTCATAAGGAAACTGCATCACAGACGTGGTTACGGATATCCCCCGTTCTTTCTCCATCTCCATCCAGTCAGACTTTGCATGTTGTCCTGACTTTTTACCTTTGACGGTACCTGCTTTTTGTAAGGCATTTCCAAACAACAATACTTTTTCAGTGATTGTGGTTTTACCAGCGTCAGGATGCGAGATGATCGCGAATGTTCTTCTGCGATCAACTTCTTGTTTCAATACTTCTAACTTAGACGACATGAGTTTCCTATTTTCTCTCAAATAAGAGAATCGGGTTGATAATTTACTAACAGTAATAAGGCGGGAATTATACTAGCCACAACGAAAAAGCCAATGAAAAAACGTTATCCAGAGAAGATTAGCACGATATTCAGTGGTGAAATGTTATAAAACCTATTGGGTAAACACTGCAATTGCATATTATTTATCAGTATACAGCAGATTACCCCGCGTTAGCTGTCGTTACAATTAACCTGTGATAGGGTATATTGCCAAAACAGAATATTTTTATTGAGTGATGATGACAACTGCAATGATTACCTACAAACAGCAAAAAAGCGTTTTCTGGAGCCAAACGCCCTGCCCTGTTTGGCGGTACTTTTTGATGTCTTTTCTCGCGTTATTCTCAACCGTCAATCAGGCCAATTTTGTTCCAGTAGAACTGCCAAAAGATCTGGCCTTAACATCAGCACCGGCAGCTTTATGCACTCAGGCAAGACACACTGAGAGTTACCTGAATAAATATGACACCAGCCAGTTAGGCTCTGGACTACCATCCATATTTACTGCGCAGGCATTAATAGAAACGCTGAGGTACATCTGTGATATTGCAAAACAAGACAAAGCCAATGGTAATGTCAGTCGTCTAAGCAATGCAGTATTCATTAATCAACAGTTTCAGGTGTATCAGTGGACTGGTAATCCTGCTCAAATCAAGCAAGCAATACAAAACACCCAAAGAGCTGCACAAAAAAAACGTCTGCTCGCAATACCAGACAAACATATCCTACTGACGAAGTACTACATCAAAAAAGCCGATGCCTCAGCAACGCGCACTGAAAAATATTCACAAGCGCTCTATTCGCTTCCTAAAGATGAACATGGTGACGTTTCTGACAGCTCGGCCGCTCAAGTTAAGCAGCCCATTCGTTTGCAGTATACTCGGCAACAAATCATTGCCGGTGCGTTGTTAGATAACCCTGACGTGACAGCTATCGCTTGGGTAACACAAGATGATCTTCACGACATCATGATGCAAGGTAGTGTGATGCTATCAATAGATGGTAAATCAGTGTTATTAAATGTGCATAAAAATAACGGTATCCCTTATGACTACGCTTTAGGCAAGCAACAGCAACAGCGCTATTGGTACTTTAAACCTACACCTCAGATACTCGGCTTTGGTATAAACAGTGATCACAAACTGCCGATATTACCCCATGTAACGGTTGCTGCTGACATTGATTTTCTTGGTCTTGGCACCTTCATGCTGCTAGCCAATCAGCAACATACCCCCAGATTTTCTCGCTTGGTACTAACTGGCGACACCGGTGGCGCATTTACTGGCAATCAATTCCAGCTGGATTTGTTAGTGGGAGCCCATAAACAATGGGCGGACTACCAAATAGCCAACCAACATTTGCCGCCTGATACCAAGGCATATGTATTGTTAAAGCGCAATAAATAAAGTTCAGTCTTGATTCAGCTAACTGACTATACACTGGTTGGCAGTTTGAAATATTGCATTGCGCGCAAGAGCGCGTACTATTAAGTTATAGATATGAAGTAGGAAATAAAATGAAATCGTCATTTACATCAATGCTTTGCCAGACCAGTTGCGCCATACTGTTGGGCCTAATATTGAGCGCTCCTGTTTATGCCAACAACCAAACACGGATCAGTAAACAAACAGCAGTACAAATTGCCAAACAAAAAGTGCAAGGTAAAGTACTCAAAGTGAATCAACAAAAAGGCAATTACAAAGTAAAGATTTTGACCCAAAAAGGCCGAGTCATCACAGTCACCGTTAATGGCAAAACTGGCCGCACACGATAAGGGCAATTGATGCGTATATTGTTAGTTGAAGATGATAGCCAACTACTATTGCAGTTGGATAATTTATTGCAGCAAAGTGGGTACAGTGTGGATTTAGCCGACAATGGTGAACGCGCGTTATATCAATTTTCTGAGTACCCCTATGACTTGGCTATCGTTGATATTGGCCTACCAAAGGTTAACGGTCTAGACGTTATCCGTCAGGCGCGAACTAAAGGCATAAAATGTCCTATCTTAGTGCTTACAGCCAGAGAGCGTTGGCAAGAAAAAGTAGAGGGACTAGAAGCCGGAGCAGATGACTACCTCACCAAACCTTTTGTCAATGAGGAGCTTCTTGCGCGGTGTAAAGCACTGATAAGGCGCGCATCCAATCAAGCCAATCCAACTATCATAAAAGGCCCTATCGCCCTTGATACCGTAACTGAAACAGTGACATTAAATGAGCAGCCTGTTGTTTTGACTGGCTACGAGTACAAAGTACTTGAGTACGTTTTTTTGCACCCGACAAAAATCATTTCAAAAACCGAACTGACCGAACATATCTACGATCAAGATTTTGATCTGGACAGTAATGTTATTGAGGTATTCATTGGCAGGTTAAGGAAAAAACTAGATACTGCTGATCAACCAAAAATCATTGAGACCCTTCGAGGCCGAGGCTATCGATTAAACCCTCAGCTTAAATGAGTAAAAGCTTGAACTTAATGTCACTTAAAACCCGAAGTATGTTGCTTGCATTGCTGGCATTGGCCGTGGCACTGCCCATTACATATGGCGTGTTGACCGCGACTTATAAAACGCATTCAGAGACACAAATTGAAAACCAATTAAATATTCAATGCCTGATGCTGCTGTCTGAAATTGAACTGGAAGGTGAACGTTTACTGCTCCCAAATCAGCTACCCATTAGTGATTTCAACTTAGTCAATTCAGGTCTCTATGCCAGCGTCTACGATGGCCAAACACAGCGTTGGTCATCCGCCTCTAGCCTATTTACCCAAGCGCCGCTTTTAGTCACCAACAATACAGTTGGCGAAGCCAAATTTAGCCGCCATATTATCGCTGAACAGGCCTTTTTTCATTACACCTTTAGCGCTGAATTTTATAATGGCACAACATTCGTTCCCCTCAGTGTTGTTATCATGCAAAGCACTCAGGCATTTGACATCCAATACCTTAATTACCGTGACACATTAATCCTGATACTCATGGGTCTTGCGTTGCTGATGTTCTCAATACTCAGCGCAAGTTTACTCATGGCACTGTCACCACTGTCCCATCTAAAGCGAAATATCCGTGCCTTGGAAACCCACGATATTGATACCATTACGACACAATATCCGGCAGAACTGAACAGTGTAAAAGTGCAAATCAATCACTTAATAGAAGCTGAAAAGCATCAGCGAGAGCGTTATAAAAACAGCCTAGGTGATCTCGCCCACAGCTTGAAAACACCATTAGCAGTATTGTCTACTATGGATAACTTACCGACTCAAGCATTCACGGTGATCCAGCAACTAGATAAACTCATTCAACGACAACTCAAGCGTGCGAGCACACAGATCAATATAGCGGCGATAGCGAAACACCCTGTGGCACCAATAATTGAGCAATTATTCACGGCAATGAAGAAAATTTATGCCGACAAAGTACTCGACTTTACCCTCACAGGTGACAAGGTCGCGTTGCCAATGGATACCACCGACCTGATGGAGCTTGTGGGTAATCTAATAGATAACGCATGCAAAGCCGCAAATCAGTCCATCCTTATTACGCTGACTGAGTCAAAGCATTGTAGCCATATTATCATTGAAGACGATGGACCGGGTATTCCAGCCGCCCTACGTCAGCAACTTTATTCACGTGGGCAACGACTTGACAGTTACACTGATGGTCAGGGAATTGGCTTGGCTGTGGTTTGGGATTTAATCAGCGCTTACAACGGCGAATTAACGATTGAAGACAGTCAACTGGGTGGAGCAAAATTTAGCCTTATTCTGCCTCACTCGTAGGCAAGCCAAGACTCGCGGATATATCGGTGATGCTCAAAAAGCCACTCATGCCTGTCAGCTCTTGCATAATAGTTTCATAACGGTGAGGTGAAAAACGTTTAACGTACTTCATCTCAGGAACAAAGGGTTTAAAGTCTAGTTTTTCCGGTACGTTACCGTGTAACGACAGTATCCGCCATTGTGATAAATCAGCCAAACTGGCGCATTCTTGTTCAAGTTTTTGCCTAATTAGCGCGACATTTTTATCGCTCATTACATAACATTTTTGCACACTGTGAACGTCTGTAAAATTGGCTACTACAAGGGTTTCACATTGTGCAATCGGCTGTTGTTTAAAATAATTGAAGATCGTTTCGCATGTTAACAAGGCATTTAGTTTTTCGATGCCCCTGACACACCAAAAAGAGCTGCCCTTTACCGGCATGATCACCCGTTGAAAGACCGGACGGTTATTCAATACCGTATATGTTACCGTCATCATTGATTGAAAGGCGGACAGGGCATTTGACAACGCCAAGCGAAGCCCAACAGGATGGTTGGCCAAAACTTTGTTACCCTGTTGGTTTTTGCGCATATTCAAGTACGCATTCCAGAACCTAGTCACTTGGTTAGTTGCCCCTTCAAAGGCTTTCAAGCGTAAAGTGTCATTGGCACAATCAACAACCTCATATTGACAAGATGATAGGTCGTACTTACTGACTTTATTTACCAAACTGTCAAAACTGACAGTTACAATTGTCCCTTCAGGAATATTCCATGCTCTGCCGGATGCTGACTGACACAACACCCCAGATACGGATACATTGACCATATTTGCCGATATCGACTTTTTTTCCATAGATACCGTGAGTTCACACTGTAGTGGATAACGAGATTCTTTGCGCTTGTCATATTCGTCAGATAACACCCAATTCCCGGGTTTATTAACGGGAATAATACTTATACATTGTGATGATTGTGGCTCAACTACAGGTACCTGTGGAATACTGGAAGGTGAACAAAAAGCCCCAAAAAACCGAGGTAGAGGAGTCACCCTGACACTTCTGTTAAGATCACTAAGTATAGAGTTTGTGGCTTCCCGTTCCACATTTTCAGATGCATGATTGCGCTTCCGTCTAGGCAACCCCATTAAGTTGAAGTTTTGCCATTCCTGATTAGCTTTGGACTCAATGTAAAAAACATGCCCCAATTGTTGCTTGGAAAAATACTCAAACAACTGATGACTTTCTGCACTACCGTCTAAAATCGCACCATACAACCCCTTTTTACCCAAAGTTGCATCGGTATTATTGACCGCAAAATAAAGTAATGGCGACTGCTGACTGGCAGTAATAAAATTATCTTTTTGATTCAACGCCGTTAACCAGTCGCCTGAACAGAAATCGGCCAAAAAGCCACGCCCTTTATTGGACATGACGACGTAGTGAACGGCATCATTTTTATTTACGCAAAGGGTGATATTGGAAGAAATAGTCCTTCTGTGATGACAATAGCCTTGTAGCAAAATAGATTGACCAATATGCTTTATATCCACATTATTCCGAGTTTTAGAACCATTTATTGCGTTTTCTAAAAATCTGTCCATCTCACTATTGTTGAAGCTAGTAACCTTTTTGAGATTATAAATATTTCGCTTGTCCGATTCTGCCCGTGCTGTAAGCACTTGATAAACAAGAAAGGGTTGACGAAAAACAAATTCATCCTCAAAACCAGTAAATCGTATGGCCACATATTGCTGTTTGGTCAGTACTGGAGGCCCTTTTATACTCAATCCCTCTACACTTGCATTAGACGTTTTCATCGTCACGGGGACATGATGGGCTTGAGGGAAACCATCTACCAGTGAATCATTAATCCACTCGTCAAGGACGTAGACAAGAATCTCTTTACTCATAAACAGCCGGTCGTGTTTACGGCTGTAAATATGGCGTAGCCTAAGCCCTTTTAGTGGTTCTGGATGATAACGTTGCAATTCGCTGATACGCTGCTTATTGCGGCTAAAATAATCGTTAATTGTTTCGTAGACGCCATCGCAATAGTGACCGCGGTATTGAGTTAAAAGATCACTAAATAGCACATGGGAGTGCTCGTCCATGAAGTGGGTAAAATTGCCATATTCATAAGGCATGACCTTAATTGCGCCAGCTCTAAAACGGAAATCAATGGCCCGTTTACAAGGTTTAGCAAGCCGCTGTATTTCATATTTCACCGCAAAAATATCAGCGGACGTGGCATTACCTTGCAACTTTGCGGCAATCAAAGGTCCCAATCTGCGACTGTCATATTGAAACCTTAAACTTTCAACAATAGGTTTCAGATGCACGGATAACATAAAATCGACCTCATAGCTACGGAGCAAAACATCAGCTGAATAGAACGCCAGTGCCATAATAAATATGACAAAATTGAATCAATATAACAATATTCTAGTTATATCTTACAACAATGAAAGTTAGAAAAAAGTTTAACTACCAATTATTCCCCTACTTTATTTAGAGTAAATAAGATAGTTCGTTCAATATGCTACGCAGCCACGCACGTCTTTTTTACCACACCACTGTCGTTAACTTTATTAAAGTGTGCTTGGCTAATTGAACAGTCCGTACGTAAATCATAGGGTTAGCAACTTGTAAGCTCGGGCAGTAATGTAATTTGGCTATCTTTGCAGAGCCACCATCAAGTGAACTATCCCCCCAGATAATTGTAAAACAAATGTAACAGGTAAACTGCAAAAATTAACTTAAAAAACTATCTATACAACAAAATTTTAGTTACATTCGAGTGTAATTATAGGTCAAACTAGACGGTTGGTATTGATGTCTGTGCTAAATCCGACGGTTAACCGTAGTAACCTTGGTAATATTGGCGAGCATACGGTGTCTCGTTTCTCCGCAGTCAAAAATATTAGCCAAACATTGCCAACAATACGACTTAACCGTCGTGCTACTCGCATTGATACATTGCAAACTAAATAGAGGGCAGTATGAGATTAACCGTTAAATTGAAAGTGACATTGGGGGTCATCGTATTTACTGCTTTTTTACTTTCTACGACTCTCGTTTCATATCGAGGTTTAGTGCAAATTGACCAAGATGCGCAGGACGTGGTTAGTAATAAGATGCCGACAAATCTGAACACCGTTGAGCTGCAAGCGAGTATATTGAAACTAGATACAATAGTCACACGTGCATACTACAGTGAAAACGCGACGGTACTAGAACAAACAGAAAAATCCCTAGCGCAGCATGAGAAAGACTATCGAGCGCGATTACAGGCCTTAACAGTCCGTATCAGCGATGGTGAAAAAGCCGAGTACCTTACTTCTCTCAACAAGCTCAGCACAACGTACTTTGACCACAGTAAAACACTCTTTTCGGCTCGTCGCAGCTACTTCAAGACGTCTGAGACTTTGAACCTTAACTACAGTAAGATTGATGATGCCAGTGCTGAGATAAGTGCTCTTGCAATGGATCTTAGTTTTATACCCGGGGTTAACAGCAATCCAGACCTCAAACGTATTGTGGGTGTTGGTAGTGCTGTAGACAATGCCCTAATTCCCCTTTTGAACAGCACTAAGGACCTACTATCTGCAACCACAATGCCACAATTTGAAGCGATCACACAAGACCTGGGATTTGCCCTAAACGGCATCAATACACAGATGCAATTCCTTACACGGATTTCCCAAGGCATTGATACTGAAGGCCTGGTGGGTGATATGCAGAAAGAAAAGCTTCGTCTTGATGAACTTTACATCCAACAAGGCAATGTACAAGAACTTAGTCAACAAAAGGTTGCCAAGATACTGCAAGCAAGAACTACTATGAATAAGTTAACCAGCACCTCTGACGCACTCAATACGCTTATGGCAGAGCTACTAATTTTGGTAAATAAAGAAACCTTGGCCGGCCAATCAACTATCATTTCAGCGGTAGAGCGCAACATGCTCATCAGCTACTTTGTCGTCCCTCTTGTGATATTGTTGTCAATATTTGCAACGCTGCTATTGCGCTCTTCAGTCGTCAACCCGCTGATTAAGATCAGAAAAGCGTTACATTCCCTTAGTCAAGGCAAGCTTAACAGCCAAGTTAGCTTAACCAGTGATGACGAATTTTCTGATGTTGCACAAAGCGTGAATGAAGTGAGTGCATCGTTACAAAACATGGTCAAAGCAATTACAGATCTAACAAAGCAGTTAGAGACGGCTTCAAAGGACAGTGCCAGTGCCCGCAGTCAGACCTTACAACAAGTCGAACAGCAACAGCAAAAAATCACCATAGTGAGTGACAATGCGAATTCTATTCAGCTTGCAGGCAATGAGAACCTAAAACAGGTAGAACAAAGCAATCAAGAGTTAGAAAGAGTCAAAAGCAAGATTCAATCGATGTCACAGGAAATAGACGACAGTGCCAAACGATTGCACATACACGTGACCCACACCAAACAATCTGAAACCATTATGGGCAATCTACGCACCAATAGTGATGCCGTGGCAAAGATACTTGAAGTGATAAAAAGTATTGCTGAGCAAACCAACTTATTGGCTCTCAACGCCGCGATTGAATCCGCCAGAGCTGGTGAACATGGCCGTGGTTTTGCTGTAGTTGCAGACGAAGTGCGCTCGTTAGCAAAGCGTACCTACCAATCAACAGAAGAGATAGAAAATATTATTATTCGTCTACAGACAGATTCAAAACAAGCAGAAGCATCAATATCCTCAGGACAAATCCAAGCCACCGAGAGTGCCGAGGGAATAGAGGCACTGAATAGTGAATTTACTGACATGCTTAATAGTATGGAAGAATTGGTCTGCATGAATTATCAAGTCACACAAGATAGTCAGCAACAGCTAAAATTGCTCGACACTATTAACTACAGTCTGACTGAAGTTGTGAACATCTCTGATCAAACCGCGAATGGCACACGGGTGTCCGACAAAGCGAGTAGCCATGTCGACCTACTTGTTGATGATATGCGAGATTTGGTTTCAGAATTTAAGCTGTAGTGACACACAATTATTCACTGCCACCGTTGAATTCAGCGGCACTGGATATCAATCTATTACGAAAAAATACTGTCGATGGCGTCCGTCAATCGCGCAACCGGAATGACTTCCATTCCCTCGAGTGGTTGTTTCGGACAATTCGCCTCAGGCACAATAGCGCGTTTAAAACCGTGTTTAACTGCTTCACTTAAACGCTCGGTACCATTGGGTACGGGACGTATTTCGCCCGCCAATCCAACCTCACCAAAGACAATCAAATCATTTGCTAGGGTGACGTTTTTAAAACTCGAAATCATCGCTATTAACAAAGCTAAATCAGCACTGGTTTCACTAATTTTAACGCCACCAACAACATTAATGAAGACATCTTGATCATGCATCAACAACTGTCCATGTCGATGCATTACCGCTAATAGCATGGCTAAGCGATTTTGCTCCAACCCAACAGTCAAACGTTTGGGTTGTGACATGGCGGAGTCATCAACCAAGGCTTGTACCTCGACTAATAATGGACGAGTACCTTCCCATATAACCATCACCACACTGCCCGCAGCAGGCTCCGAGCGACTGAGGAAAATAGCTGACGGGTTGTGCACTTCACGCATCCCCTTATCTGTCATTGCAAATACACCCAACTCGTTAATTGGGCCAAAACGGTTTTTATGTCCTCGCAATGTTCTGAATCGGCTATCACTATCGCCATCCAACATCATAGAACAATCAATACAGTGTTCCAGCACTTTAGGGCCAGCCAAATTACCCTCTTTGGTGACATGCCCGACGAGTAAGATGGCAATGTGATTTTGTTTCGCGAAGCGCGTCAGGTAAGCCGCACTCTCACGCACTTGTGATACGCTACCTGGGGCAGATTGAACGTCTGCTACATGCATCACTTGTATTGAGTCAATAACCATCAATTCGGGTTTTTCTTTAAGCGCCAACTGACAAATGGTATCAATATTAGTTTCAGCGAGTAAACGCAATTTATCCGTTGCTAAGCCTAAGCGGTTTGCCCGCAACGCGACTTGCTGTAATGACTCTTCACCCGTTACATACAAAGCATTTTTTTGCTTGGCTAACTCACACATGGTTTGCAGTAACAATGTACTTTTACCGGCACCAGGGGATCCCCCTATCAATGTCGCAGAGCCTGGCACTATGCCACCACCGAGCACTCTATCCAATTCTTTGAAGCCAGAACTAAAACGAGGTAATGCCTGTAAATCTATACTGTCTAAGGTCTGCACCGTCGCCGTGGTTTGCCCAGCATAACCTGCATAACCACTGGCAGATGATTTCGCCGAACTGACAACAAATTCAGAGATAGTATTCCATGCTTTACAGTCACTACACTGGCCTTGCCAGCGTGGGAACTCTGAACCACATTCACTACATACATATGCGACTTTTCGTTTACTCATTAACTCTATACTCGTCGGCCTAAATGCCATCTATTAAATAAATTTACTAATGATATACTGTCATTGGGCGATATTGAATAATATCAGAAAATCAGTTATTAGCAGACATTATAATTAATCAGGGGTTCTAATTAGGTAATGGAAAAAAATACCAACTTCAACACGTTATTAGAACAACTAAAGCTGACTGCAAATGAGCACGATTACAATCAATTGCTATCTCAACTAACGCCAGAATTATCTAAACCACAGCGTTTTCTGCTAAAAATGGAACTCAGTCGTCTCGCCAAGCCATGTACGAGAATTCTCGATTATCGCAATAAGACGCAGGATACCACTAATGAAGTGGAAATTAATAAAATAACCCATCATCTGACAACGTCTGCGATTAGTCTACTCGAGCAACAGATCCAGCTATTCGGCAACTACACGATTGGCGCCTTTGAAGCCGTAGAACAACTTATGCTGGCAGAGAAGCTGTCACAGCAGGGCACTGACTCTAGCCAACAATCGACAATAAGTTACGACAAAGAAAAGCATTTCAAAGCCCCCTATATCGCCTTTGACGACTACATCAGACGAAGCGAAGAGCGGATGAACTTTTCCATCGACTTGGAATTAGTTACTGAATCCGAGAGTGGCATACCTGCTATTAGTTCAGACATTTCATTAAACGGCTTACGCTTAAAGCTCTCAAATAATTACAAAATGCTAGAAGGCCGAAAGATTTTTGTTTTATTTAAGGGCCTAGAGAAAGAATTTGCTCTAGGTATAAAGAATGGCGTGTTGTTTACAATTCTTGATGTCGAAAAAAATGACAAACATCAGAGACTGTCATTAGAACGTATCAACGATAACGATTCACAACCTTTTGATCTGTTTTTAAGACAATTTATCAACAACAATAAACGTCGGTACAAAGTTAACGTGGATAATACAATTAAAGCCCTAAGAATAAAGGGCCTAGAACAGTATTATACGCCATACACCCATTCGTTACCCATATACATAGCCAAACAACACGGCAAATATACGCCCAAATATGCCCTTACAAATGACGTTAACCGCGACATTCTATCTTATTGGCACGATGAAGAGCGCTGGTTGAAAATTGAAGGGATATTTAGTGACGAACGTTTAGAACGTCATTTGTCGCTTAACGGCAACGCTAGTGCTACTTTTTTATTTTGCTTTAGCTTTGAACACAAACAGAAGACTTTCTTCTATTCAGCAACACTACAGGAACTGCAACAAACACCAGCTATACTGTCAATATACATGGGCTATGGCTCAAAGCGGCCAAGTTGGCGTGTGTACAATCTACAGTTTACCCCAATGCAACCAACAAACGCTTACAGACCATTATCATTGCCTGACAATCTTGGTGACCAAGTTGCCAAACTCAATGCTCCACTGGCGCCAAGGTTAATAAAAAAATTACAAAATCTGAGTCACATAGCTGTGTTAACAGACATTACCGATGACTATTGTACGAACGCCTACAAAGCCTATAAAGTTGAACGTTCTGACGTCGTTAAGATACAGCCTTTTTTACATTCAAGAACACCAGAATATCAACCTATTAGTCTCTACCGCTACGCATATCAAGAATTACGCAGCGAACAACGGTTTCATTACCGGACTGACGTCCATTTGGTCTCAGATGAGTTAGACATTACCGGCGTAACCGACGACATATCGATGACAGGATTGCGTGTTCAGCTGACAAGTCCGGCCAACTTTAACCGTCGTGCTATTGTTAATGTATCCTTGCCTCAGTTACAGCAATACACCAAAAAAGTAAAACTGGTCTCACTTCCCTATAAAGTAATGAATATAAGCACAGACAGAACGGTTGTTCATCTTCGCGGCTTTACAGGTTTTGAAGAGGACGATAGTAAACCTATGTCTACCAGCCGACGATTTTTTTCCGCCTTCATCAAAGAATTTAAAAAGGACTTAGTCAGTATTACAGAACAAGAAGAGACACCCGGATTTGGTAACGCACTGCGCAACATTTACACTAGTCATCGCGTCAATATGGCCATATTTATGAGCCGAAAAGGTATTTCTATCCAGCCAACCGCATTTGCAAAAATAGCAAACTCAGCCTCTTTGAAACGCCTATTTCAAGACCAACAAGATGGTAAAAAATACACCATAAAGTCATTGTGTACGTACAACGGAAAAGCAAACGATGTCTTGCCATCCGCAATAAAGGCATTAAATAACACCCAGACGTCGGTAATGTTAGAAGCGCTGGTATCACGTTATTCAGATGGTGACCGGATAGTCACAAACTGTATTTACTCCCACCAGTTAGATACTGATGCAGAGCGCCGAGCATTCGTCGACAAAGCCGTCAATGATGGCGAATTTATTGGCTTAAAATTGTTCGTATCAAAGCTGGGTAAAATAGACACTGACCTTATTGCCACAGAACTTAAGTATGTCAGTATTTACGCATCTCACAAAGCTAGCGAGCTAGAATCTGATTTAGAATCAGTAACCGCTATGATTGATGTGCTAGAGATTACCGACGAAGTAAGAATGCGCTACACCAGTCTCAATACTCGCTAACTTGCGCCATGGTTAAGGATATGTAGTAGCACCTCATGGCCATAAAAACGAACGGAAGCATCAGCTTGCTGGCGTACCATTGGTTTGGCATGATAAGCTAAACCTAAACTAGCCGTATCCATCATCACCAAATCATTCGCGCCATCACCCAAAGCAATAGTTTGTTCAGTAGGAATACCATAGCGTTGAGCCAGTTCAAGTAATGTGTCTGACTTGACTTGAGCATCTACGACGTCACCCAATACATTACCTGTTAAGACATGGTCTTTAACCTCAAGCTGATTAGAGATAGCATAGTCCAAATGCAATCGCTGTTTCAAGTGGTCGGCAAACAGGGTAAAGCCACCAGAGGCAATCGCTGTGATCCAGCCTTTATTTTGAAGCACTGATAATAAGTGGGTAATACCAGGCATCAAAGGTAATCTATCTTTTATACCCTCTAACAAACTAACATCTATGCCCTGTAAACAGGCCACCCGTTGGTAAAGGCTCTCCGTAAAATCTAACTTTCCCTGCATGGCGAGCTCAGTAACTTCACTGACTTCTGTGCCGACATTGGCAAGGTGGGCAATTTCATCAATACACTCCATGTCAATCACAGTACTATCCATGTCCATAAGTAATAAGCCCGGCGAAGCCAATGACGGAATAGTTGATAGCAAACTTAACTCCACATGAAATTGTTGTGCTACCTGTTCAAGTAAGGTATTCACACCAACACTATTGACCACATTAACAGATGCGCAAACTGAAATAGCTGAGCTATCAGAGGGTAGTGCTTTAACTGTGAAATAGACCACGTCAACCACACCTTGTAATGCTTCGGACACGCCAATTAACGTGCTGACATTGAGACTTTCTGAGTAAATAATTAGAGATTTTTCACCATTGAGGTGATGCTCTCTTTCAACCCTGATTAAGCTAACGTCACGGGTTTCTCGCAACTTCGTGTGTAATTGAAACACCGGCATTTGTTGACACAACGCCTTTAAAAACCTGTGGGCGTTATATTGTTCATGCTGTAAACGGATTTTATTCACTTAATCTTCTCACTTTTCCTGTAAATGACCAATAACTGATATTGCACTACTATACTACCTAAAGTTACACTGTCAGCATATTTTCAATTAATAGTAAATTTCTTTAGTTAATACATATGATTAAAATCGGTGTTACACAAGCAGAGATATTACCTAAATCGTCGCGGCACGAAACGGTGCGACGTTTACTTAATCTTGTACTGCTGTTAGGGATTTGCGTTATTAGTATTACGGTGTGGTTCGACAACGACCAAAAAGAGGCACTTTTTATTGAGCGTCAATCTCGAGTTATTGGTGAAAGCTATATTGCACAAGCCTCACGAGTACATTATGCCCATCTCGCGGGACAAAAATCAGAAACCAGCCAACAAGATTTACAACAGATATTATCTGAAGACTATCTCTATGCAATAAGTCTGATGAGTGAAGCTGGTGTAAGGCTATTTTATGCTAGCCACAACGACACGCCCGCCCTAGAAACTAATCAACATGCATCAGATGATTATCTGATTTACATTGAACCCTTGTTTGTCGATGAAAAAATACGCGGTTTTACTAAAGTCGTATTAATTAAACAGGCGGTACAAGCATTACAAAAAGAGTATTATCGGCAGCAATCATCGAAAACATTATTATTGTTTATTCTCGCTATCCTAGTCGGTTGTTTAGTTACCTCTATGTATCACTCGCTAAAGCCACGGGGTAACAAGGTGGCTAAAACAGAAACAGTTGCTTAAAATTATGGGTTGTTTGTTGGCTTACTTGTGCAACATCAATACTAGTTAATTCGCTCAAGGCATCACATATCAAAGTAAGTTTGCAGGGGCTATTAGGTTGGCCCTGATACCCCATGAGTGGCATATCCGGTGCATCCGTTTCTAACAGTAAGTATTCTAGAGGTATTTGACGCAACGCTTGTCTCGTTTTATTCGCTCGTGGATAAGTTATGGTTCCACCAACGCCAAGATAAAATCCCATATCAACGTAAGTTTTGGCTTCTTGGTAGCTGCCAGAAAATCCGTGAATAACGCCGCACCGGGGGTTCAAATTCTTTTTGAGTAATCTAATAATATCATTATGGCTCTTACGATGATGAATAATAACCGGTAAATCGTGCTTTTTCGCGATTGCTAATTGAGCTTCGAATACCGTTAATTGTAATTTAAATGGAACGTCCACGACATTGTCCAACCCCATCTCACCTACCGCAACACAACGCTCAGGCTTATTACTCAGGAGCGTATCGAGCAGTTCTAGATCTTGAGAGGCGTTTTGCTGGAGAAATATCGGGTGACAGCCCAAAGCAAAATAAAAATCTTGTTGGTGACGGCATAATTTAATCAGATTGGGCCATTGTTGCCTAGTGATGCCGGGGATTAAAAGGTGACTCAGCCCTGCCATTTTTGCTTGACGCCACAGTGCATCGCGATGCACTGAAAAAACGTCAAAATCAAAGTGACAATGACTATCAATCATCGCAATTACGGCATGAGTCGTTGAGTACACCAACCATTCGCGTCATTACGGACATATTCAAACCTGTCGTGTAAACGCTTGGCACCGCCCTGCCAAAATTCAATTCTTTCTGGCACGACACAATAACCGCCCCAAAAATCAGGCACAGGCACATCGTCAGGAAAGCGTTCTCCAGCACTCACATACGCTTGTTCCAATACCTCTCTGGAGTCCACTGGTTGACTTTGGTGAGATGCCCAGGCGCCTAACTGACTTTGTCTAGGACGAGAAACAAAATAACTTTCAACGGCATGTCTATCCAATAACCTTGCACGGCCTTGAACAATGACTTGACGCTCCATAAAGTGCCATGGAAAGTGAAGTGATACGTTGGGATTTTTTGTAATTGCCTGCGCTTTTTTACTACTGAGGTTAGTAAAAAAAGTAAAACCCTCAGTGGTCGCAGCTTTTAACAGCACGATACGCTGGGAAGGTATGCCCGCCTCATCAACAGTACCGAGAACCATGGCCGTCGGATCAGCCGTTTGATGTTTTTCAACCACTGAGAACCATTGCTCAAATAAACTCATGGGACACTCTGTTAGTTGCTGCTCAGTTAACTGGCCTAGCTCATACTCTCGTCGAATATCTGCGTAATTTCCCGCCATAACACTCATTCCTCGGCAATTTGTTATCCGCTAATCTTCACCGTAACCAAGGCTACGTAGTGCTCGGTCATCATCTGCCCAACCCGATTTAACTTTTACCCATAATTCTAAGAATATCTTGTTATCAAATAAGCGTTCCATATCTTTACGTGCTTCGGTACCAATGGTTTTTAATCGCGCACCACTTTTACCAATCACCATACGCTTTTGGGTTTCTCTTTCGACAAGTATCAGGCCATTGATCTGATAAACACCCGACTCAGATAAGACAAAATTTTCAATTTCTACGGTAATTGAATAGGGTAATTCGTCGCCGGTAAAGCGCATGAGTTTCTCTCGAATAATCTCAGCAGCCATGAAACGCTCAGAGCGGTCAGTAATGTAATCTTCCGGAAAATAGTGCTCGCTATCTGGCAAAGATGCACGTACCAATTCTCGCAGCTCAGAGATATTTTTACCCTGTTTGGCTGAAATAGGAAGTACTTTAGCGAAATCAAATTGTTGGCTTAACCATTCTAAGTGAGGGAGCAATGCCTCTTTGTCTTTGACATTATCGACTTTATTAATCAGCAACCATGTTTCAATTTTAGCTTCTTCAAGTTTTTGTAATACCAATAAATCATCGTCAGTCCAGTGAGTACCCTCAACGAGAAATAAGACTAAACTGACGTCGCCTAGACTGCTTGATGCCGCCCGGTTCATTAAGCGGTTTATTGCACGCTTTTCTTCTCGGTGAAGTCCAGGTGTATCAACATAGATCGTCTGCTTATTGTCCAGTGTATCAATACCCATGATACGGTGACGGGTAGTTTGTGGTTTGCGAGATGTGATACTGACTTTTTGACCAAGCAACTTATTTAACAGTGTTGATTTACCAACGTTTGGCCGACCAACAATCGCTACCATGCCACATTGTAAATTCTCATTCATAATTTAGTCTCTCTAATACCAGTTGTGCCGCTTGCTGTTCTGCCTTGCGACGACTACTGGCGCGTCCTACAAAGACATCTTTAAATTCTGTTGTTATACACTCTACGACAAAAGTCTGAGCGTGATCTTTACCTGAAATATCGACAACATTGTATTCAGGTAACGGCAACTGCCGACTCTGAAGTAATTCCTGAAGTCGAGTTTTTGGATCTTTAGGGTGAAAATCAGGATCCAGTAACTCAATACGGGAACGATACCAACTCAATATTAACCGCTCGCAAGTCGATACACCGGCTTCAATGTAAATCGCGCCGATAATTGCTTCCACTGCGTCTTCCAGAATAGAGTCTCGTTGATGACCGCCGCTCTTCATCTCGCCAGTTCCCAACACCAAGTGATCACCTAAACAAAAACCTCGTGCTATTTCTGCCAATGTTTCACCTTTCACTAAGCTTGAACGCATACGTGTTAAGCTGCCCTCGCTGGCATCAGGAAATCGGTTGTACAATGTGTCTGCTACAATCATACCTAAAACAGAATCGCCTAAAAACTCGAGTCTCTCATTGTGTTTTTGTCTCGCACTTCTATGGGTCAGTGCCTGGCCGAGTAGTGCACGATCCGCAAATGTATAGCCGAGGGATTTACACAATTGCTTATATTTAATCTCTTCATTCATTTAGTGAATGGACCCCACTCTTGAGAACCGAATACCCGTAGGTATCCAAGTGGGAATAATGTCTTCAACCGCACGTTCAAATTCAAAACTGATCCAGATATAAGAAGCTTTACCCACTAATTCTTCGTCTGAAACAAAGCCCCAATAACGGCCGTCTGTACTGTTATCGCGATTGTCGCCAAGCACGAAATAATGATTATCGGGTACTAACCAAGTGCCTGCTGGAATACCTCTTTGACGGAAATAGCGATTTTTCAAATCTGGCATTGCACGGGTGATCAAAATATCATGGATATTGTTGCCTAGGGTTTCTGCATACCGTGTTTGGGGTAAAAATCTATTGACGTCAATCTGCTGTTCAAATTCCCCGTTGGCTTGAAACTCTAACGGTACGGTGAACGTATCAGGGCAGTTGCTTTTCATATCTGCCGCGCAATAAGGCGTTATTCGCAACTGCTTGTTGCGATAACTCACTTTATCACCAGGTAATCCAACAACACGCTTGATGTAATCTAAGCTTGGGTTTTCAGGATATTTAAACACTGCGATATCTCCCCGCTCCGGGGTCCCTACATCAATAAATTTAGTCCGCGTTACAGGGTCTTTCACACCGTAACTGAATTTATCCACCAAGATAAAATCACCAACCAACAATGTGGGCATCATTGAGCCTGAGGGTATTTGAAACGGTTCAAAAATAAATGAACGAAATATGGTAATAAAGGCAATAATTGGAAACATCTGCTGCGCGTTATCAACCAAACTTGGCATCGGTGCCACCGAATCAACCAACTCTTGTGTCATCTCAACATTGTTATTACCGCATAGGGTTAATACTTTTTCTTTGCGCTTTGGTGCCCAAATCAAACTATCCAACAACCAAATCAACCCTGATGACACCGTTAAGAACACCAGGAATATCGAAAAATACATTGCCATTTATTTACCCACTTTCAATACTGCCATGAATGCATCTTGTGGTAATTCAACATTACCCACTTGCTTCATGCGTTTTTTACCGTCTTTTTGTTTCTGTAATAGTTTTTTCTTACGGCTCACATCACCGCCATAACATTTTGCAATTACGTTTTTACGCAACTGTTTAACCGTACTTCTGGCAACAATTTGGTTGCCAATCGCGGCCTGAATAGCAATGTCAAACATTTGCCTAGGGATAAGCTCTTTCAACTTATCAACCAGTAGCCGCCCTCTAACGTGGGCATTGTCCTTGTGGGTTATCACCGCTAACGCATCGACACGCTCTGCGTTTACCATGATGTCCAAACGCACCATGTTAGCCACATTGAACTTTTTAAAATTGTAATCCAACGAAGCAAATCCTCGACTGGTTGATTTTAAACGGTCAAAAAAGTCCATTACAACCTCAGCCATTGGCAGTTCGTAAGTCACGGCGACCTGCTTGCCGTGATAGCTCATGTTAGTTTGTACCCCACGTTTTTCGATACACAAGGTAATGACATTACCCAAGTATTCTTGTGGAACTAAAATGTTAGCTTCAACAATGGGCTCTCGCATTTCAGCAATATCGTTGACAGCCGGTAACTTAGAAGGATTATCTACACTGAGGACAGTACCATCATTAGTCACAACCTCATACACAACAGTCGGTGCTGTCGTGATCAACCCTAAATCATACTCTCTTTCAAGACGTTCTTGGATGATTTCCATATGCAGCATACCCAAAAAGCCGATGCGGAAGCCAAAACCAAGTGCTGTCGAGCTTTCTGGCTCATAAAATAGTGACGCATCATTAAGGCTTAGTTTAGCTAGTGCGTCGCGGAAGTCCTCGTAATCATCCGAGCTTATTGGAAACACCCCAGCATATACCTGAGGTTTTACTTTTTTAAAGTCGGGTAACGCTTCAGTTGCAGGTTGCTTAGCAAGGGTGATGGTATCGCCTACTGGCGCACCGTGAATCTCTTTGATACCAGCAATGATAAAGCCTACCTCACCTGCGCGAAGTACACCTGTATCGGTTTGTTTGGGTGTAAATATACCGACTTTATCTGCTTGATGTACTTGTTCATTGGACATTATTTTGATTTTTTCGCCGCGATGGAGTTCACCTTCAAGTACACGCACTAAAGAGACAACGCCTTGGTAATTGTCAAACCAAGAATCTACTATTAGTGCCTTTAACGGCGCTTCAATATTACCCTCAGGTGGGGGCACCTGGTTGACAATAACTTCTAATACGTCTTCAATACCAATACCTGTCTTTGCTGAACAACGCACTGCGTCAATCGCATCAATCCCCACGATATCTTCAATCTCTTCAGCTACCCGCTCGGGTTCTGCTTGTGGTAAATCTATTTTATTTAAGATCGGAACGACTTCCATATCCATGTCTATCGCCGTATAACAGTTGGCGAGTGTTTGAGCTTCAACCCCCTGTCCCGCATCAACAACCAATAGGGCGCCTTCACAAGCAGCCAAGGAGCGCGACACTTCATAAGTAAAATCAACGTGACCCGGTGTATCAATGAAATTCAATTGATACGTCTCATTGTTTTTCGCTTTGTAATTCAAGGTTACGCTTTGTGCTTTGATGGTAATGCCGCGTTCGCGTTCAATATCCATTGAATCTAATACTTGGGCATCCATCTCGCGTTCACTCAGGCCACCACAATGCTGGATAAGTCGGTCTGATAAGGTTGATTTACCGTGATCAATATGAGCAATGATCGAGAAATTACGAATATTAGCTTGGTCTACAGTTTTTTCTGACATTTATGTACTACTTTATTTAGTGCAATATCCGCGCTATTCACGGAATTGTCGGTGCGAATTGAAAATAATTTATTCCCAATTTTACTATGTTATCGTTCAATAAGCGATCTTGTTGTTAATAAAGTATGCCTTATGATGGATTAATATTGCTAAAACAGGTGGTTTTGTTGGAATTATCACTCTCGACACTCAGAAGCACCGGGGTAAACTCAACTTCATCACCAGTAAGCAAGTAACGTTTGATACTGATGTAAGTTACAGCAGTAGTCACTATCGTCAGTAGCAACACCCATAATTCATGTTCAAATCCCATAGCAGGTAAGATTAATGAGCCACTGACTGAAGACACCAACATACTGAATAATGGAAGCAGGTAAACCAAGGTAGACGCTTTCAACACTGATGTTTCAGGTAATCCTATTTTGACCGTATCACCAATAGCTACATCTTGCTCGACTTTGATTGCTAACAACTCGGACCTGGGTGTCATATTTTTCGCGACGATACCGGTGCCGCAGTGCTGATTCTGAGCACACCCGTGACACGTAGTCTTGACGGAGGTACGGACATAAACATGTTGCCCCTCTAACCGCTCAACGACGGCCAATTGCTCTATCATTAGTCACCAAGTTGCATCGATTGTATTACTCGCTCTGCCGTCGATAGCGGTATCTTACCAATAATCGTAATTTCGGTCTGGCCCTTTTGTAACGTCAGTAAGTTTTCCGCCCCAACGGCCAGTGCACCTTGTTTTGGTAGAGGCTTTTGCAATTTATTAACATAGACTGAGACATCAACTAGGCCATCAGACATCATTATGTGCCTAACACTGCCCATATTGCCGTGCATACGTTTAACCACGCTAAGCACAGGAGTCATGCCCTCTGGCAGCCAGGTAAATTTTAGCCCCGTTAAATTCACTTCCGCTGCGGCTACATCTAAAGAGTTTGTACGCGGGTAGTTTGCACGTTCTAATGAAGTAAAAAACGGGTCACTTTGAGTCAATATATCTAACGAGGTTATCTGCAGTTGCTCTTTCAGTTTGCCGTCTAAGCCGTGGGTTACCAACTGCAGTAGCAAGTGTGTTTTGGTATCTAGCCAAAGAGTGTAAGTAAACCTTGTATTGTCTTTACTGACCATTCTTATTTTTGTTGCTGTACGACCTGATATTCGACTCTTACCTAAAACCACAAAATCGTAGGAAGCTGATAACGACTGGGGCTCGCTGAGTAAATTCATTGGCAGTGGATGAGTAATCTGACCATTGTCAACCGCCACGGTACCTTGAGAATTAGAATAATATACCGTGTTATTAATGCGCAAGGCTTCCCAATTAGACCCGTTCAATAACGAGACATGTTCCATTTGGTCGCCATCGACATGACTTTTACGCCAAATGTAACTGTTTAATTGGCTCTCTGACTGCATAGTTACAAAAGTCATTTTAAAATTACGTTTTGCCACAGCATCCGCTAACAATGCCAAGTGGCGCTCAGCTGTCATCGATACTTCGCTTGTTTGTTGACTGTAACCGTTTACCGAGACCAAGCTAACAACAAGGATAAATAGCCAGTTTTTCATGTTTTTACTACCTTAGTCGTTATCCTTTGAATACTGCAAAGGTGATGGACGCTGTTTCAACGCTTCTCTGTGATCATTCAGGTAAGAATTTAGTCGACGCTTTTGTTCCATCACTCGGGTATCATCGTTAGTCAGTGTTCTTGTATCAAGGCTCACTGGCGCCATACCACCCGACACTCCCGGTATTTGAGGCACACGAGCAGCACTAAAAGGTTGTTCTACTTGTGGCTGATTAAGATGCTGAACACCCAATACCATCGCCGCCGCGACGGTCGCTGCAATACCGTATTGAACGACATTACGAGCCATACTGATCACTTTCCCAGGCGTTTTTTGTAATTTGTTGGTATCTTGAGGTGGCGGACTCAATAAGGTTGGCTCTTGTTCCAAAGCGGCCATGACGCGCAACGAGAAATCTTGCGGAAGCGCACTGTCTGAATCATCTTTTAAGGTATCACTGATCAAATGATAACGACGCCATTTAGTCTGAGCTTGATTGTCATCAACCAAGTGATCTAACGTGTTCGGTTCGCTACTTTCGTTATCCATAAGTGCAGAAATTTGTTCGTTTTTATCTGTCATATATATTGCCTATATTTGCTAAAAAGCCCTACAATAAAGGTGCAATTGCAGTATCTAATGCTTCTCTGGCGCGGAAAATCCGCGATCTAACCGTGCCAATAGGGCACTCCATTATGTTTGCAATATCTTCATAACTCATACCATCTAATTCACGCAGACTGATAGCTACTCGTAAATCGTCAGGCAAAGCTTCGAGCGCTTTGAAAAGTACTGCTTTAAGTTCATCGCGTAGTAAATTTCGTTCAGGACTCGCATTTGTTTTTAACGCCTCACTGCCCTCGTAATACTCAGCGTCATCAACATCAACGGCAGCATCACCATGCTTTCGCTTGCGCTCCAGCAAATAATTCTTAGATGTATTAACACCAATACGATACAACCAGGTGTAAAATGAACTATCACCCCTAAAGTTGTGTAATCCGCGATAGGCACGAATAAACACGTCTTGGGTTACATCGGCAACGTCACCCGAGTGTTTCACATATTTTGACACCAAATAGGTAATCCTTTGCTGATACTTGACCACCAGCAACTGATACGCATTTTTGTCACCTTGCTGGACTTTTCTGACGATGTCCAAATCTGTCGTTTGCTCGCTCATTGAGCTCCCATTATTCACGTATATCAGTTCTATCAAGCACGGTTATAGATGTGACTTGGTTGAAAAAGTTCATTTAAAAAATTAAATTTTATTAATAAATTATTAGCTAGTAATAAATAAGCCTTAACTGACTCTTGCAATTAGTTTAAACTTTATCACTTGTAAATTATTAAATCTTATCTTTATGTCGTTAACCATAGAACATCAATGTGACGTACTCGTCGTCGGCAGTGGCGCTGCAGGTTTAAGCTTTGCATTGAAATTAGCTAACCAGTGCAATGTCATTGTACTCAGCAAAGGTCCGCTAGCTGAGGGGTCAACTGTATATGCCCAAGGTGGTATTGCTGCTGTATTTGATGAAAATGATTCGATTGCTAATCATGTCAACGATACCTTAGTGGCGGGGGCTGGTTTGTGCGATCAAGGCGCAGTGGAGTTCACCGCAGAAAACGCCAAGAATAGCATGGAATGGTTAATCGATGCGGGTGTGCCGTTTGACCAAGAAAGGAATAAAGATGGCGAAACAAAATTTCATCTAACCAAAGAAGGTGGTCACAGTCATAGGCGTATTTTACATGCAGCCGATGCGACTGGCCATGCTGTACAGACGACATTGATAGACACCGTTAGACAGCATCCCCACATCCATTTATTTGAACGTTATAATGCCATCGACCTGATCAAGAGCAAGCAGGATAAAAATTCTATACTCGGCTCCTACGTGTGGAATCGAAGTAAATCGACGGTTGAAATTATTCGCAGTAAATTCACTATTCTTGCCACAGGTGGTGCCAGTAAAGTCTATCAATATACCTCAAATCCAGATATTGCCAGCGGTGATGGTATTGCAATGGCATGGCGAGCGGGATGTTCGGTTGCGAATATGGAGTTCAATCAATTTCACCCCACCTGTTTATACCATCCAGAAGCAAAAAACTTTCTTATTTCAGAGGCCTTACGAGGAGAAGGGGCTTATTTAGTTGATGCCAATGGCGAGCGTTTTATGCAAAAGTTTGACGAGCGCATGGAATTGGCACCAAGAGATATTGTGGCACGAGCCATAGATTACGAAATGAAGCGGCTAGGTGCAGATTGTATGTATTTAGATATCAGCCATAAACCAGCCAACTTCATTGTTAAACACTTTCCAACTATTTATCGGAAATGTCGTTCTTTAGGTATCGACATCACTCGAAACCCCATACCTATTGTGCCTGCAGCCCACTATACTTGCGGCGGTGTAGTGACTGATAACAAGGCAAAAACTGACCTAAATAATCTTTATGCAATTGGTGAAGTTGCTTACACTGGATTACATGGCGCCAATAGAATGGCGAGTAATTCACTGCTTGAATGCATTGTCTACGCCAGAGCGGCGGCGGATGATATTAGTCTGCGCTTAAACAGTAGCCTTTCAGACGAACACATACCGCCGTGGGATGAGAGTCAAGTAACAGATTCAGATGAAGAAGTTGTAATACAACACAACTGGCATGAGCTAAGATTGTTTATGTGGGATTACGTTGGCATTGTAAGAACCACCAAACGACTAGAACGTGCGATGCGACGTATTAGCATGCTAAAACAAGAAATTGACGAGTACTATGAAAACTTCCGCGTCAGTAACAATTTGCTGGAGTTGCGTAACTTAGTAACTGTTGCAGAGTTAATTGTAACCTGTGCTATGGAGCGAAAAGAAAGTCGAGGGTTACATTACACCCTAGACTACCCTGACACCTTGGACATCGCAAAAATCACTCACATCAGTCCTGAAATTCAGGTTGTCTCAAGCGACGATTAGCAATAATCGCACAGCATAATTGTCGATACTGGGTGGCGGTCAGTTGCCACCGGGTTATTACCAGTGTATTGCATTGTAAACTTATCATGTCCTGATAATTAACGAATACAAGCCACCGTGTAGTTCGGCTGTTCGCCTTGATCACATTTTGTCTTTGTGTCTGATAATTGTAAAATATACCGGTTGATTGAAACTGCAAAGTAACCGGCTGTAATGTTTTTGATCCTTGCAAAATTAACACAACAAACGCGCAGGCAGGTATAAACAAATGGTAAGCAAGCACTGACAAACATAAAAAAAGCACCGCGACGCAAGTAAACTGGCGTTGACGATGCCTATTTATGGTGATGATAGGTGTAATTTCAATCCGGCAATTTGATACGGTCAAGAACGATTCTCACCATCTCTGCAAGTTCTTTGTCTTGGCACTTTTCATGTCCCATAAACCACGCAAACAAATCGGGATCATCACTCGTCAACAAACGCTCAAATGTCTCTTTCTGAGTCTCATTTAACAATGGAAAACCATGCAAAACAAAGGGCTCAAGTAATACATCAAGCTCTAACATGCCGCGACGACACGCCCACTTCAAACGCGCATAACGTGTTTTACTGAACATTACTGCTCCTTAAATAGTATTGAATACTTATATATTAAACCACTTTCCCTTGTAGAATACAGAATAATCCCCATTATGTTCACTTATATCCACGTAAATAGGTTTGTTATGCGTCACAATTCAGTAAGCCACTCTGACTTTTTCACAATTCCGGACAATTATTTTGTTAAACGAACGGAACACGCCATTATTCATATATGTGGCGACGACGCCACACAATACCTACAAGGTCAGCTGACTAACGACATTAGCCAACCTCCCGAATCTATACCTATGCTGGCTGCTCACTGTAACTTTAAAGGAAAAATGTGGGCCATATACGAGATTTTAACGGTTGAAGATGGCTACTATTTAGTGACGGACCAAACCGCTGTAGAAAATACGTTGAGAGAATTAAAAAAGTTCGCAGTATTTTCCAAAGTCAGCATAGAGCAGCAAACGGATATGGCTTTATATTGTGGTTACGGAACTGACATAGAACAAACTATCAAACAACATTTTGATGCTGTTCCGAGCCCAGAAAAACCGCAACAGAATAGCGGTGAAAAAGTTGTCTGGTTGTCCTCAACAACGCAAATGCTCAACATAATAGCACCGACTGACGTAACCGAATTGGCGCAACTGGCCTCGGGTACAGAAAGCATCGCTAACGCACTCGACATACTTGCGGGTTATCCCAAGGTTACCAGCAACACCAGCGAAGCGTACATTCCACAAATGCTAAATTTACAAGCTATCAACGGCATCAGCTTTAACAAAGGCTGCTACACCGGGCAAGAGGTGGTAGCCCGAACCAAATTTTTGGGGAAAAATAAGCGCGCTATGTATTTACTTCATGGTGAAGGAGATTCATCCCCAGTAGCAGGTGCAGAGTTAGAACTTAGTTTGGGCGAAAATTGGCGCCGTATTGGCGGCGTTGTCAGTGCAGTCACGATAAACAATAACGTGCTGCTGTTGGCGGTATTACCTAATGACAGCGATGAACAACAGTCATTTAGACTTACTGAACAGCCTGAGTTAGCATTATCAATTATTCCCCTACCTTATTCTTTAACGTAACGGAGCGTTTATGAAAATTATTGAGAATTCTGCAGTCACCCTACACCTAGCGGTGCAAACAGAGGATGGCGTTGAAATTGATTCATCCTTTGGTAAAACCCCAATGCAAATTATTCAGGGTAGCCATTATTTGATTGAAGGTTTAGAAACGGCTATCGAAGGCAAAGTCACAGGAGATAAAATTAATATCAGTGTGCCGCCAGAAAAAGCTTACGGTGAGCGTGTTGACGCATTGATGCAAACCGTTCCAAAATCCATGTTTAATGATATTGAAGTTGAAGCAGGAATGCAGTTCAGAGCGCAAACTGACGGTGAAGAGCAATCAGTCATTGTATTGGAAGTTACTGAAGACGAGGTCGTGGTAGATGGTAATCATCCGCTGTCCGGATTGACATTAAACTTTGAAGTGGAAATCTTAGATGTTCGCGAGGCCACAGCAGAAGAGATTACTCACGGTCACGTGCACGACCAAGACAATAACTGCGAGCAAACACATTAAACAACGTGGGCGCGAGCACAACACCTAACTTGCGCCCAAACTCAAACAGTTAAAAAGGCCACCACCAGCTGCTATTTAGCTCTTCTTCACAACCTTTCAATTGTTTGGCGTACTTAAGTCCTCGGCTATGAACCTTTTTGGCAACTTTCTTTAGCCAAGGCTTGCGATTATATGTTTTTCGCTTAAAGCCACCCCAGCCCTCGTGGTAATTAAGATATTGGTTATAACTATCCCACTTGGATACTTTATTTATTTGCTGGCTTTTGCTTACAAACCATCCCATAAAATCAATTGCATCATCAAAATCATCTCTATCTGCGCCTGAATTACCCGTCGCTTTCATATAGTCTGACCAAGTCATGGTTTTCGCTTGAGAGTAGCCATAGGCGGTGCTTACTCTGCCCCATGGTATCATGCCAAAAAAGATATAATCTCTTGGCGGTAGTGCGTCTGAGCGAAAACTACTCTCTTGATACATCATTGACATGGGGACGTGGATTGGCACACCGTATTCCTCTTTCATATCTGTCGCGGCATCATACCAATCGTCTTTTTCAAAAAATATTTCACACAAATTATCCATGTTCTTGGGCGGCAGCGTTGAACAACCAACTAACAAAAAACAGCCCACCAGAAAAAACGTCTGAAGCACTTTATTCATCCAATGTATCATTGTTCACCTAATCCTTGCTGTATTGCTAAACTTCAAAATAGTTGGCTAAAAATGTATCAAAGTCGTCACTATCAGACGCCTCTACTGCAGCCTGTTCTAGCATAGAGCGCGATGCCTCTTGAGTAAAAAAAGACTCAGAATAATGAATAAAATCAGCATTTTTTAGGACATCGCAGTGCTGCTGGGCCTGCATCATTGCGATCTGCCCAATATCGAGATCGTTTGACACAATATGCTTTAATAATTGAGCGGAAGGTGTCAACTCTGGATTTGCCACTTTTTGTTTTTGTAAGTCAACAGCATCCGTGTGCTTACTGTTGCCATGGGCTTTGTCCATCGCCGCAGCAATCCCGTGCACTTCAACAATAATTTCCTCGGCCCATTGTTTAAGACCAACCGCTTGTCCGTCACGGGTCAAATTGAGACCCGGCTTTCTGCCGGCTGACACAACCGCATTCATATTGTGCTCAACATCAGCATATTCAGATGCAGTAAACGCAGGGCTATCAAGCAGCGCACAATAAACCAAAAAGGCATCCAAGAAATAGCATTGGGATGGCGTAATGCCAACGGTAACATCGGGCTGTAGATCTAGTGCTCTAACTTCAATATAGCTTACCCCTCGCGATGATAATGCATCCGTTGGCTTTTCTAAGTATTCAGTGGGTTGTTTGGGGCGAATAGATGAATACAATTCATTTTCAATTTGCAATACATTGTCATTTAGCTGCTTTTTGTCTTGCCCAGCCGCAACGTTAAATTTTTGATAGCTCGGTGCATTGGTGTGTATGGCCTTTCGCACTGAGTCAATATACGTGTTGGGTGAATTATAACAAATCTCTAATGCTGACTGTGCATCATTGGTGTAGCCTAAATCACTCATACGCAATGAGGTGGCATATGGTAAATAACGGGTACCTTTGCCCGCCCTAGAAAAATCATCATGACTATCATCATGTTTTAAGAAAGACTGACAAATGGCCGGCGATGCGCCGAACAAATAAGGGATTAGCCAACTCATCCGTTGATAATTACGAATCAAGTCAAAGTAGTACTGTGAAATAGTCTGCTGACTCAGGCTCTCCTCTGGAGATAGAACCTGCCAAAATTCTTGCGGTAAAGAGAAGTTATAATGCACCCCTGCGATGACCTGCATCATGCTACCATACCGATGTTTAAGACCGTTTCGGTACAAGGTTTTCATTTTACCAATGTTCGACATGCCATAGTCTGCCAAGGGAATATCAGTCTCATCACCAATGAAACAAGGCATGCTATTGGGCCACAACAATTCACTACCGATATTGGCCTGTGTAAACTTATGCACGTCCTGTAATCGCGCTAGCGTCTCTTCAATGGAAGCAATGGGTGGCGTGATAAACTCTAATAATGACTCAGAATAGTCTGTGGTTATGAAGCTATTCTTCAACGCTGACCCCAAGGCTTTGGGATGTTTTCTCTGTGACACTGTTGCGTCTTGATTGATTCGTAAGGTTTCCCTTTCGATCCCGTGCTTAATGTCGCGTATGGCTTGTAGCGACGACGCTTGGCTCAGGCGTTCAATGCGTTGTTGTAGTTGTGATTGCTTCACATGTGCCCCTAAGATATTTACTTATCTGATATAGCCGACATTATTATTGAGTAACCACATAATGTCACTCTTTAATGTACATTAGCTACAATAAGTTCAGTAACAAAATGCACATTTAGCTTTACTACACAAACAACAGGTTGTTTACCTGCACAGAATAACCAAAGCGAGCGTAAAATCAATATGTTGAATAGCTGGCCAGTTATGCTAATTTTAGTATTACAACAATTGCTACGGTGGTCACTGTAATGGAAATACAAGAGCACGAACTGATTGACTTAGATTTTGCTTTAAATCAACTCAGCGGAAATCAAACATTACTATTTCAACTATTTAAACGTTTTGCCAATGAATATGAAGCGACTGAAGACAAAGTCGTTGAATTTAAACGATGCGCTCAAACACAACAGCTTCGTGACTATGTGCACACCCTCAAGGGCGTTGCAGGTAATTTAGGCTTTTCTGCGCTGATGAAACGTTGTAAAGAATATGAAGATTGTCTCAAACACTCAAATCATGTGCCAGAAATCGAAACTCGATTTCTTGACACTGTCACTGCCACCATTGACAAATTGACTGTGTTAATGGCGCAACAGGATCCCAGTGACCGCAGCCACGCAAGTATAAAGGCAAAGAATGAGCTACTAGCACAGTTAGAAAGTAATAATTTCATTGCTACACCTATTCTCAACAAGCTACTTTTAGCGTTACAATCAACAGACAAGGCTAATGATGAGATACGTAATCACATTAGCGCATTTAACTACCGCGACGCTATCGCCATTATCAAACAACTGTGACTGAGGGTTGTTTGAATAGTTGACTAATTAAAGGTACAAAACATTAGCTTGATAGAAATTTTATACCATCACCCAGCGTTTGTGGTTGTAAACAAACCCCCAGGCATTAGCGTGCAAGATGAAACTCAAAGCAGAGGAATACTTCCTGCCTTATGTGAGCAACTGGGGGTCAGTAAACTGTGGCTGGTTCACCGTTTAGATAAGGTCACGTCGGGCTGTCTACTACTGGCGTTAACGGCTGATGCAGCATCTCATTTAAGCCAGCAATTTCAGGCCAAAACCATCGACAAATACTACCTTGCAATAAGCCATAAAAAGCCATCTAAAAAGCAAGGTACTATCAGCGGGGGAATGCGTAAAATCCGCGATGGAAAGTGGGCGCTAACAAGAGTGCAAGAAAATTTTTCCATTACCCAATTTTTCAACAAGGGCATTGGTGACGGGCTTAGACTGTTTATATTGAAGCCCTACACGGGCAGAACTCACCAGCTTAGGGTGGCAATGAAAAGTCTTGGCAGTCCTATCTTAGGAGACACGGCATATACCGGCCAATCGTCTGACAGAACCTACTTACATGCTTATCAACTCGCATTTACCTATCATGATGAAGCTTTCCAGATCATCGCACCAATGACCTTTGGCGAGTTGTTTGGTGATAGCCAGTTGACCACCTATGCCAGCGACTTTCTAGCACCAGCAGATCTGCCTTGGCCCCCACTAAAAATTGCCCACCATGGATTAGACAGTAAAACATGAGAGTGGTGATCGTCGGACAAGGGGCTATCGGCGGATTACTGGCCTTGCAATGCCACCTAAATCAACTACCGTTTGCAGTTATCACGCGTAATAATCGCTGTGATACATTATCTTACCCAGCTCATAATCTCACTATCACACCCCGCAACGTGATAATGGCGGAACTAGAGCCCAATGACATCATCATTGTACCAACCAAAGCCTACCAAGTAATCTCAGCAATTGAACAACTCGCCCCTTTCTTGTCTCACCAGGCAGTCGTGCTATTACACAATGGCATGGGGGTAATTGACACAATAAAGCAACAACATTCAAAGCTGACTGTGTATGCGGCCACGACCAAGTACGGAGCGCTTAAAATAAACCATCACACCGTTGAGCAAACAGGGTGTGGAGAAACCCGTATAGGCCCCATTCAAAACACCGATAAAGTGCGTGATAAACGTGTACTATCCGTTTTATCAACCTTGCTTCCTGCCTGTCACTGGCAACAGGATATACAGCAATTGTTGTGGCATAAATTAGCGATCAACTGTGTCATCAATCCGCTAACAGCAGTGCACCAGTGCCGTAATGGAGAGCTAACCCATGATAGATATCAGCAAGCAGTAACAACCCTCTGCCAAGAAGTCACTAAGGTGATGACGGTCAGTGGATACTCACTAACAGCTGAGGCACTAAGACAGCAATGTTTACAAGTATGTAGCAATACCGCGCGCAACTACTCATCCATGAACAGAGATGTGTTCCATCATCGGGCAACAGAAATTGACCACATCACGGGCTACTTAGTCAAGCAAGCTAATCGCTTTGATGTTGACGTGCCGATGAATACCGAACTACTACAGAATATTAGGCAGCTTACGGCTGATAAATCCTAACGTTGGTATATCCTTGTTCGTGCAGCAAAGAGGCTTGTAATTGGCTCATCACACCACGTTCACAGTACAGGTAATATTGTTTGCTTTTAGACAAATCTGGAAATTCACGCTGTAACTTGTAAAACGGTATGGTTAGCACCTTATGACCTGTGACTTCAAGGGGGGCATCTAGGGCCTCTTGTGGCCCGCGTATATCAATAAGAATGCTAGACTCTGTAAGCACGCTGAGCCTATCCACGGTATCAAGGTTGGTTTGGATGTCCCTAACAATATCCTTTACATCCATCCTTGAAGCTGATGTGACAGCATGACTAACGATATCTAAATTCAACTTGGTTTCTTCGGCCAACACAGCATTCAAATCAGCTGCGACTGCTGGCTTCTGAGAAATAACCGCGCAATATTCTGGAATAGACTTAACCAATTCTTCTACACCAATTTGTCTTGCCGTATCTACAATCTCTTGTTTGTCGATGCACACGAGTGGGCGCAGCACCAGTTGTTCAGTGACTCTGTCAATGGCTGACAAATTGGCCATGGTCTGACTAGACACCTGACCAATACTTTCCCCTGTCACCATAGCGTCTACCCCCATAATATCAGTAACCTGAGCAGCTGCCCGTAACATCATACGTTTCAGTACAACGCCCATTAAGCCGCTGTCTACATGGCTTAATATTTGTTCAACTACGGGTTCAAAGTCTACAGAAATAAAGCGAATATTGTGTGAACTACTGAATTCTTGCCAAAGATACGCAGCCACTTGCTTAACCGCTATCTCATGTTGCTTACCAGACAAATTGAAGAAACAAAAGTGTACCCGTGCGCCGCGACGCATCATTTGATAACTTGCCACCGCGGAATCAAAACCGCCAGAAATTAGCGACAATACATTACCTTGAGATGGAATAGGATAGCCGCCTATTGCACTGTATTCCCGGTCAATAAGCATGAGCATATCGTTCTCAATAGTGACATCAACAACACAGTCCGCACCCTTAATTTTTACCCCAGCATTGTCACAGTTATGCAACAAATACCCACCAATCTCACGACCAGCCTCGACAGAAGTGAACGGGTGTTCACCCCGCCGCTTAACCCGTACCATAAACGTTTTGCCACGCAAGCGATCAGCGTAAGCAGAGGCCACTATTTCAGCAGCAGTTGATAAATCATGGAATGGAAAATAACGAACCATTTGCAGTTGGTCAATGCCGGGAATACGACTTAACACCGCGAGCAATTGATCGATATCCTGTTCACTATCTGTTTTGAGTTTGACGGTCAATTTGTCCCAGCGGTTTTCAACCACCACGGCAATCTCGCGCCGCTTACACACTTGACGGATATTACCCACCAGCAATTTTAACTGCCGCTTGCGCAATGAACGACTCTTAACAAACATCTCCGGATGGAGTTTAACAATGACTTGCATACAACAACCCTTTCATACCACTCAATACCGTGGCTAGTCTAATACAGAAATAGGCTCTGCTTGTAATGACTTACCTTGCTCGATAGTCACCTCGACACGACGATTACGGCTACGAGATTTTGCATCATCACCTGCAACCAATGGTTGTGAGGAGGACAAACCTATTACCGCCATACGCGTTTCCTGGAAATTCTTACCTTTGCGTAATTCTTCAGCTACTGCCACCGCACGCTGTGCAGATAAATCCCAATTAGAGCGATACATTTCATTCGCAATTTGTTGTTTATCAGTATGCCCTTTAACCTCAATAATCCCCGGAATGTCGGCTAAAATACCACCTAGCTTAACTAAAGTTGGAATAAACTGTGGCTGGACAAATGCGGAGCCCGCAGAAAACACGCCTTTTTCACGGATGCGAATAGTAATTTGCTGACCAAGGGCTTCCATTTCAATCGCGCCCTCAACAATTTGTTCCTGCAATTGCATTGCGATGGCCTGCATGGTCTGATTGGTTTTTTCTTGTGTTTCAGCTTGAGATTCGCTTTGAGTAGCAGTTTGGGTATCGGTTTTGCGAGACTGGCCGCCCCGCTGCTTGCCACGCTGTTTTTGTTGTCCTCCCACGGATGACTCCTCGCCATCCTGAAACTCCAGTACTTGCTGAGTCATTTCCATTGTTTGTTGCTGAATACTATCAATTGGCGTGGGCTCAGGTCTACCGGGACGAAACTCCATAGCAATCACGCTAGTACCCTTGGGAATATCTTTCACTTCTATTTTATTTTGCACACCAAACGCAAACTTCATAGAGCCGGCAATTTGTTTGAATTTCAGAACATCCATTTCAGAGAAAGCAAGTAACAACACAAAGAAACACATCAGCAGCGACATCAAGTCGGCAAATGTGGCCAACCACGCGGGCAGCCCTGGTGGTGGGCACTTACATTCATGCTCGTCCATGGTTACTCATCCGTATCCGCACTGGGCCGTTTACCTTGGGCTAGATAGTTTCTCAACATACCTTCTATCACCCGTGGGTTTTGCCCATCCGCAATACCTACAATACCATCTAAAATAAGATTTCTATTAAGCTTTTCCTCGTCTCTACGGTTCTTCAATTTGGTAGCAATTGGTGACGCAACGAGGTTGGCAAGTAAAGCCCCGTAAAGTGTGGTGAGTAGTGCGACCGCCATGGAGGGACCTATAGACTTTGGATCTTCCATGTTCTTCAGCATTGCCACTAAACCAATTAAGGTGCCAATCATCCCCATTGCGGGCGCAATGTCGGCTAAACGATCAAATATAGACGCACCGAATTCATGCCGTTCGGTAGTCATTTTAATATCTTTTGCTAGCGTCGCCCTCACGACCTCAACGTCATGGCCATCCACCAGCATATCGACGCCTTTCTGCATAAAATTATTGCCGATATCGGCTTCTTCTAATGCCAGAAAACCACCTTTACGGGCAGCGTCGGCCATTTCAACTATTTTTAAAATTAGATCTTCAGGCGAATCGGTTTTGAAAAAAAACGCTTTGGCAACGACTTTACCCGCAGAGAAAAATTGGTTAAGAGTAAAATTTGCTAGCAACACGAACAACGAACCACAAAACACAATAAACACTGACGTTTTGTCATAAAAGTTATTAATGTCAGCGCCTTCTCCTGTCAGCATAGCCATGATCACAAAGCCTATCGCACCTATGATCCCTATCAGCGTTGCTAAATCCATTACCTCTCCTCGTCTAACTTATCCTCTGCCTTCTACTGGCAGTCTTTTATTCTCGAATATCACACCAGCAAACCCGGTACCATGATAACAACGCTACGGCTAAACATTAGATTATTGCAGGAAACACTGCAACCTATCTATCTGATAATATTAGTTATCGGTCAATCATACGTTATGCTTAACCCAATTGTCGATAAAACTGTCATTTCATCAACAAATTTATAAAATAAATTGACCGTTAAAACGACCTCACGTATCGTTCCTAACCTATGACACAATCAAGTACCTAAATCATGGCTGATGCAAATAAAGAATCCCCACTATCATTTGAGCAATCAATGGTAGAATTAGAAACCATTGTTACCAAAATGGAACAAGGTGATTTACCTTTGGAAGAGGCCCTTAGTTGTTTCGAAAAAGGCATAAGATTAGTCCGAGACGGTCAAATTCATCTAAAAAATGCTGAGCAAAAAGTACAGATATTAATGCAGCAAACCCAGCAATTAGAAAATTTTGACGACAGCCAAGAGTCAGACAATTAATGACCAAGTCAGCCTTAAAAGAATTACAGCTGCGCTATCAAAATCGCATTGATAATCAATTAGAAAAAGCCCTAACGCAGCTACCCAGTACATCCCATCAATTAAAAGATGCAATGGGCTATTGTTTATTTAATGGCGGAAAGCGAGTCAGGCCATTTCTAGTCTATGGTTTTGGTGAGATGCTTGATATTCCCTTGTCCCAATTAGATCCTTGTGCCGTTGCCATAGAATGTATTCATGCCTACTCGCTAGTGCATGATGACCTTCCAGCCATGGATGACGATAATTTAAGACGAGGTAAGCCGACTTGCCACATTCAATATGATGAAGCCACTGCAATTCTGGTTGGCGATGCGCTGCAGTCACTCGCGTTCGAGGCCATTGCCGACGCCAAGGAAGTCCCACCAGAGACCCAAGTCAAATGGGTAAAAACATTAGCACAGGCGGCAGGCTTAGCCGGTATGTGTGGCGGCCAAGCACTAGACATGGAGTCTACCGATAGAGACATTAGCCTCGATAGCTTGGAGCAATTGCACCGATTAAAAACGGGGGCGTTAATAGAAGCCACCGCAAAAATGGTTACCGCGGCAAAGACCGAACTTAATATAGATGAGATAGAGCAAGTAAACATTTTTGCAAAAAGCCTTGGCCTCGCCTTTCAAGTGCAAGACGATATTCTTGACGTTATCGGCGATACTCAGGCCCTTGGGAAAGTACAAGGTACTGATCAATCCCAAAATAAATCAACTTACCCCAAATTACTTGGTTTGGCTGGCGCACAAGCACTGGCCCAACAACTTCACAGCCAAGCAACATCCGCATTACAACAATTACCGTATAACAGTGCTACAATGTGTGCATTTGCAGAATACATCGTTGCACGAAACCACTAAACTGACATTATATGACTTTAGATTTAGCTCATTATCCATTACTTGCGCGCGCTGATACGCCAGATTTGCTGCGTCAACTCAGCGTTGAGGAATTGCCTCAATTAGCAGACGAACTACGACAATATTTATTAACCAGTGTCAGTATGAGTAGCGGCCACTTTGCGTCAGGCTTAGGGACAGTGGAACTCACCGTTGCTTTGCATTACGCCTACCAAACACCTTTTGACCGTGTTATTTGGGACGTTGGCCATCAAGCTTACCCGCACAAAATACTCACCGGTCGCAAAGAACGCATGCCAACCATTCGCCAGAAAGACGGTTTACACCCGTTTCCGTGGCCGCCAGAAAGTATTTACGACACGTTTGCCGTGGGTCACTCGTCAACATCCATCAGTGCCGCATTGGGTATGGCTGTTGCCGCAGACAAAGAACAACAAAACCGTAAAGTGGTGGCGGTGATAGGTGATGGCGCAATGACTGCAGGCATGGCCTTTGAAGCCATGAATCACGCCGGCGACATAGGCAAAGATATGCTCGTTGTATTGAACGACAATGACATGTCTATCTCTGAGAACGTTGGCGCCCTAAATAGTCACCTCGCGCGACTACTAACAGGCAGTTTATTTACGTCTATCAGGGACAACAGTAAAAAACTATTGAGTACTGTGCCACCCATAAAGGAATTTGCTAGCCGCGCTGAAGAGCACATTAAAGGGATGGTAGTACCCGGTACTATTTTTGAAGAATTAGGTTTTCATTACATAGGCCCTATTGACGGACACGATGTCAAAGGTATGGTCAGCACCCTGCAAAACATGCGCAAACTTAAAGGCCCACATATACTTCACGTCGTCACTAAGAAAGGCAAGGGCTATGAAGAAGCAGAAAAAGACCCTATCCGTTTTCATGCCGTGCCAAAATTTAATCCACAACAACAAGATTTGCCCAAGAGTAAATCAACCTTGCCAACATTTTCTAAAATATTTGGTAACTGGTTGTGTGATGTAGCTGCAACAGACAGTGATTTAATGGCTGTAACGCCTGCCATGCGAGAAGGTTCTGGTATGGTAGAATTTTCACAAAAATTTCCAGCACAATACTTTGATGTCGCTATTGCTGAACAACACGCTGTGACCTTTGCTGCCGGCCTAGCCAAAGAGGGAAAAAGTGCAGTCGTCGCCATATATTCCAGTTTCTTACAGCGAGCCTATGATCAATTGATCCATGACGTAGCCCTGCAAAACTTGCCGGTATTGTTTGCCATTGACCGTGCTGGCATAGTGGGGGCAGACGGCCCAACTCACCAGGGCGCTTATGACCTGTCGTTTTTGCGCTGTGTCCCTAACATGATTATTATGGCACCAAGCACTGAAAACGAATGCCGTAAAATGTTGCACACCGGTTACCAGCTTAAACAACCCGCAGCGGTACGCTATCCCCGAGGTCATGTAGGTGGTATTGAGCCCGTAGAGCAGGAGTTACAAACCCTTGAAATAGGCAAGGGGCTAGTCAAACGTCAAGGTAACAAGGTATGCATACTAAACTTTGGTACCTTGGGCCACTTCGCCGAAGCGACCGCAGAGGCTATTGATGCCAGTTATGTAGACATGCGCTTTGTCAAACCCTTAGACACTGATGTAATTAGTCGTATGGCAGCCTCACACGGGCTGCTTGTCACGGTTGAAGACAACGCCATTGCCGGCGGTGCTGGCAGTGCCGTCGGTGAGCATCTTGCCAGCGCAGGATTGTCTAATAAACTTTTGTCCATTGGTCTACCTGATGAATTCATCATGCAAGGCACCCAAGAGCAAATGTATCAAGTCCATGGACTAGATGCAGAAGGTATTAAAGAAAAAATAGTAAAATTTCAACAACAACATAGTTAATCCTTGAGTAAAAAGCTCCCTAGGCACACCCGCCAAGGGAGCTGTCCATTACAACATTGCTCTACCACCTTTGTCCCATTGCCCCATCCCTATCATCATCTACACTAAAAATAATATATTTTTAGGGTGACGTATTATGTGTAGGCAAAAAACTGCGTGGGTGGGTATCTTAACGACGTTTGTAATACTAGGCTGTAATGGCAGCGGTAATAGCACAGAAAACTCAGCATCTGAGGCTATTCCTGAAATATCTAATACAAACACGGATACAAGCGCATCCACCACGGTTGACACCAGCCAACTGTCAGCCTTATTTGCAGCACCGACTCAGGATGAAATAGCCACCGTGAAAGCACGCTGGCAACAGCGGGATACGCAAGTACAACAATGGCAGTCTGTAGCTCAAGGAGAACATTTAGACTTTACTGTTGATGTTATTTCTCATCTTGTTAATGGTGAAATTCATTACGCTTTAATTAGGCACCCCAAAGAGTCATCAACGGATCAGAGTGCTCCGGTGTTAATCATCAACCATGGAGGCACCGGCGGTGTCTCCATTAACGCTATTGGCCGCTACAGTCAGAATAGTGAATTTGACCCTTATATATTACTACTGCCGTCGTTTGTTGGAGAAGCATTGGATACGGGGTCCACAGGCCTTGGGAGCTTTCAATCTGGTGGTGATATCAGTGAGTTTGATTGGGATATTGACAGTGTCATTGGCATGCTGAGTGGCGCCCTCGCGCAATATCCCCAAGCTAACCCCGACCATATTAGTATGGTTGGTGGTAGCCGTGGTGGCTGTGTTAGTTACTTAGTGGCCATTAGGGAGCCAAGAATACGGCGTATGGTGGTATTTTTTGGTGCCACAGACCATTTAAGCTACCCTGAATTAGCCACCACTATTCCTGAGCTTATTGCCAACCCAAACGCCAGCAATCCGTTTTTTAACTCCATTAAAACCATCACTGAAAGCTATTTAGATGGTGACATATCGCTACAAGAAGCACGCTACCAATTACTAGAAAAATCTCCCCTACACTTTATTGATGACTTACCAAGCAATTTGCAAATTCACCATGGTGCATTAGATAGCGCAGTGCCGGTTGAAAATAGCCAGCGCATAGATGCAGCCATTCTCAATCAACTAAGCTTAGCTAATTATCAATATTACGAATACCCTGACGGTGGCCATGGCGACAATATGCCCAATAGCCAAACCCGTGCTGATGAGTTTATTTTACAGGGTTTTTATAATGGTGAATGACTGGCAAATACCGGAATTAGGCATAACAAGCAGGTAAATGCTGCAAAAAAGATTCTATATAGCCAAACTTTTTTCATGATTCTCTCCCGTTTGAAAGACCTGCAGTTACAACGGCTAAGATTGGGAACTAGGTAACAACAGTCTTGCAGTGCCCGTTGCTGTAAAACACCAGACAATCAGCATTTACTATATTTAAAATCGTATCAAACTCACACGGTAGCCGTTTGAGATAATTAGTATCTTAAAATATACAAAGATAAATTTTGTATACATGATGACATTAGAGAGTCATCACCAGATATGAAAATCCCCCAGCAATGCCGAGGGATGGTTTTTCTGTGTATATAACTTTATTTAATTATTTATGAGAACTGATTCATGGTGTTGTCTTTACCAGACGCCTTGAGGGCATTATCTCCTGAGAAATATTGCTTATGATCATCACCAATATTTGAGCCCGCCATGTCTTGATGTTTTACGCAGGCCAAGGTTTGACGTATCTCACGGCGCTGTACATTTTTTACATAAGCTAACATCCCCATGTCACCAAAGTAATCCTTAGCCAAATCATCTGTTGATTGTGCCGCTGTGTGATAGGTGGGCAAAGTAATCAAGTGGTGGAATATACCAGCCTGTGCAGCAGCTTCTATTTGAAAATTATTAATTTTTTTATCCGCTTCTAATGCCAATGGCGTGGTGTCGTATTGCTCACTCATTAGATTTTCTCTGGTATAGATAGACACGTCTTTACCAGACTCTGCCCACGCATCAAATACTTGTTGTCGGAAACTCAGGGTCCAGTTGAAAGATGGACTGTTGTTGTAGACTAATTTAGCATCAGGTACCACAGCGCGGATGCGGTTCACCATATTGGCAATCTGTTGTACGTGGGGTTTCTCTGTCTCAATCCACAATAAGTCTGCACCATGTTGCAATGAGGTAATACAATCCAATACCACTCTATCTTCACCGGTATTCTCTTTGAAGCGGAATAAACCGTTTGCCAGGCGCTCGGTTTTAATCAGTGTATCACCCTGTTTAATCGCAATATCACCCGTTGCAAGCTGATCCACATTGGTGACTTCTTCGCCGGCAATAAAATTATTATATTGCTCTGCTAAATCTCCTGCGTATTGAGATACCGGGATTTTTTGCGTCAGGCCCGCACCCAATGAGTCTGTGCGTGCCACAATCACGCCATTCTCAACGCCCATCTCCATGAAGGCGTAACGCACGGCATTAATTTTTGCCAGAAAGTCTTCATGGGGAACGGTAACTTTACCGTCTTGGTGTCCACACTGTTTAGCATCAGACACTTGATTCTCAATTTGTATACAACAAGCACCCGCCTCAATCATCTTTTTAGCGAGTAAATAAGTGGCTTCTTCATTACCAAAACCCGCATCTATGTCAGCAATAATGGGCACCACATGGGTTTCAAACTCATCAATCTGTTTTTGTACCCGCTGTGCTGCCACTGCGTCTCCCTTTTCCAGTGCTGCATCAAGAGCCTTAAATAGGTGATTAAGTTCACGGCTATCGGCTTGCTTTAAGAAGGTATATAACTCTTCAATTAATGCAGGAACTGAGGTTTTTTCATGCATAGACTGGTCTGGTAATGGACCAAACTCAGATCGCATGGCTGCCACCATCCAACCGGACAGGTACAGATAACGACTTTTGGTCGTGGTTAAATGCTTCTTGATTGAAATCATTTTTTGTTGGCCTATAAAGCCATGCCAGCATCCCAAAGATTGGGTGTATTGGCTACTGTCTTTGTCATACGCGGCCATATCACGACGCATGATATCCGCGGTGTACTTAGCGATATCTACCCCTGTATGGAAGCGGTTTTGTAAACGCATACGGGTAACATATTCTGGGCTTATGGCGGCCCACGTGTCTCCAGCTTGGTTTATAGTGTTTTGTGTTTCTGTCATCTGTTGATTATATGTTTTCATGATATTTTCCTTAATGCGTGGTCGCTAATTCAGTAGTTGTTGCTTTAAAGGTCTTGCGATAAGCGTGTAACAGTGGCTCGGTATAGCCGTTGGGCTGTTTGTGGCCATCAAAAATAAGTTGGCTTGCGGCCTGAAATGCCACACTGTGCTCAAAATTGTCACTCATAGGTTGGTAGTCTTCAGTATTTTGATTTTGCTGGTCTACAATCACTGCCATACGGCGCATCAAACGGTTAACTTGTTGTTCAGTGCAAATACCGTGGTACAGCCAATTGTTGATGTGTTGACTGGAAATTCTCAACGTGGCTCTATCTTCCATTAGGTTGACAGCAGCCACATTGGGTACCTTGGAGCAGCCTACTCCCAGATCAATCCAACGCACCACATAACCCAAGATCCCTTGAATATTATTTTCTAATTCCCGCTCAACTTCTTTTGCGGTAAGAGGACGCTCAGGGTTTATCAGTGGCAAAGCAAGGATATCAGGCCGTTTAACGCGGTCACTCGCCAGCCGTTTAGACTGCATGTCCAACACGTTGACCGAATGATAATGAATGGCATGAAGTGTTGCTGCGGTAGGTGAAGGAACCCATGCGGTAGACGCGCCTGACAATGGGTGAGCGACCTTCTCTTCTAGCATGGCTGCCATTTCGTCTGGCTGCGCCCACATGCCTTTACCTATCTGAGCCTTACCCGACAAACCACAGGCTAAACCAATATCCACATTCCAGTCTTCATAAGCTTGTATCCACGGCATATTTTTGATTTGGTTTTTAGGTAAGAAGGGGCCTGCAGCGCTACTACTGTGAATTTCATCACCTGTGCGGTCAAGAAAGCCGGTATTTATAAAGACTAGTCGCTCTCTGGCCTCGTAAATACAGGCTTTGAGATTAAGGGTGGTTCTGCGCTCTTCGTCCATAATCCCCAATTTAAGGGTATTAGGCGCTAGCCCCAACATAGCCTCAATACGAGTAAAGGTATAACAGCAAAAATCTACCTCTTCTGAGCCATGCATCTTTGGTTTAACAATATAAATACTGCGAGCTTTACTGTTTTTGTCAGAACCCGATCGAGCCAAATCAATACTTCCAATCAGCGCAGTCACAACAGCATCAATGATCCCTTCAGGCATCTGGTTACCATTAATGTCAGTGATTAAATCTGTGGTCATCAGATGGCCAACATTGCGGGCTAATAATAGTGCCCGAGATGACACTGGGTAATCTTCGCCCGACGGTGCAGTAAACACTTTACTTGGGGCCAAAGCTCGTACTGCTTTTTTACCGTCTTTTTTGAAGCTAGCAGTGAGATCAGCACTCATTAGGCCTAACCAATTACGATAAACAACAAGCTTGTCATCAGTATCTACAGCAGCGACGGAATCTTCAAAATCCATAATGGTGGTAATTGCAGACTCCATAACAATGTCATTTATATTGGCAGGGTCGTGTTTACCTATAGCACCATTAGCGTCAAATCTTAGCTCTACATGGAGATGGTTATTTTTTAATAAAATAGAGCTAGGAGATTCTTTGTGTCCTGAGAGTGCCACGCACTGGTTGGGCGTTTTTAATCCACTTTGGCTGCCATCAGAAAATACCGCCAGTAAGTGATTGTAATAAACCAAATAAGTGGTCACGTCTTTGTGTGAGCCTTGGGACAAAGGAAATATATTATCCAGCATGTCCTTGGCGTAGTTGATAACCGCTTGCCCACGCTCAGTGTTGTAGGTGTTACCCGGCGCTAAATGGCCTTCAGTACTTATTGCGTTGGTGCCATAAAGTGCGTCATACAGACTTCCCCACCTCGCATTCGCCGCATTCAATGCAAACCGTGCATTGGACACAGGCACGACTAACTGGGGACCAGCAATGTGCGTTATCTCAGCATCCACATTTTCAGTCACCACTTGAAAATCAGGGACTTCAGGCTCAATGTAGCCAATCTGTTGTAAGAAATCGTGATATTGTTGGCTGTCATTAGTGCCTGAATTGTCTTTGTGCCACTGCTCAAGTTGTTGTTGAAAACCCTTACGTTTTTCTAACAAGGCTTGGTTTTGTGGCACTAGCTGGATAAGCAACTGTTCAAATTCTTGCCAAAATACTGATTTGTCTACCGTGGTGTGGGGCAATACGTCTTGATTGATAAATTTTAAAAACATCGGATGAATCTTACAGTGTTGTAATGTAGGCATTCCCATATCCGTTCTCCTAGTAGCAACAGTCATTACCTGTAACTGTTATTCATATTTATGTTTACGGTGTGTCAGCTTTTTGATTGCAATCAGCTAATTAACACAATTGCATCATAGTTAACTTTCCATTAAAGTTTCACATATAAAACTTTACACTGTGAATTTTACAAAATGCTGTTAACAAAAAGCTTAATGCGACAATCCCATTTTTTAGGCGTGAAAATCCGTAATTTGCGTAAAAAAAATCATTTAACCATGGACGATTTATCTGTTCGTTGTATTCGCGTAAACCCTGAATATGCGCCATCTGTACCCTATTTATCTATGATTGAAAGGGGTAAACGAGTACCCAGCATTGAAATGTTGGAAGTTATTGCCGAGGTATTTCAAAAACCCGCCACGTGGTTTTTGGACAATCAACCAGAAGATGCTGATATTGTACCCAATAAGGGCAGCAAAGGGGGTATCAAAGGTCTACCGTTAGAGCCAAGCTTTTTATTTAGTAATGATATTTTACAAATTGCGATCCCTGAAATGTTGTCACAAACCGGCATCAGTAGTCGTCAATTTGCTCATCTATTGATACGCGCCCATCAAGAAAATAATAATAATCACTTTCCTGATCTGGAGCGGGCTGCTGAGGATGTCGGTAAAAAGCAGATGCCATTGCAGGTAGCAGAGTTAGTCGCTATTACTCAACAAATGGGATTAAAAATAAAGTGGTTTACACGGCCACCCAACGAGGTACTGAGTGAATTAGGCACTAACAAAAGGGCCTTAGTCACCTCTTTTTTAGACCTGCCAGATACCATATATCTCAACAAACTATTGAAGGCGAACACCAGTCGCCTGAAATATGATCTTGCGGTGCATATTGGTCACTGTGTATTACACAACAGAGAGGGTATCAAACGCATCTTGGTGGCTGGTACGGGACATGGCCATGAAACTGAACCGTACGGCATTATGAGTAACCACTCACAAACCGTTAATGCGCAAGATATGCTGCATGCGTGGCGGGATTTTGAATCAAGTTTTTTTGCTGGCGCATTGTTGTGCCCAAAATTACCATTCAGACAACTACTAGACCGCGCTGGCTACGAAATAAACGTTCATCAAGCCATTGATGTTTCGCCAGCAGTTGCCATGCGCAGGATGACGTCTGTATCAGCGTATCCTCACTGGCATTACTTTGACGCTTATGCTCCCGGCAAATTGAAAGCGGTCTATCGCGGTAATGGTATTCCTTTACCTTGGGGTAATATGCGTAAGGTTGATGATCCATGTCAACATTGGGCGGTATTTCGCATGATTAATCAAGACGCAACGGGCAGTTCTGCGCAACTCTCCATTTTGGATGTAGATGGTGAGTCCAGATTGTATTGTTGCGAATCTAAAAAAGTTGAAGATATGGCCGGTAACTCCCACGTGTTGTGTGCGGGGATAGATCTCAACCCTGCATTACAATCCCATGGTCAAAATGCAGCAGAGCTGGCCCATGAGCTCAAGCAAATGAGTGTCAAGCAAGGTGGTTCAGTCATTATTCCCCGAGCCATTAAAAAAGAATTGGTTGGGGTAGCAAAATTGCTCAATATCAACTGGATTGAACGCAGTTTAGATAACGATGCACGGGTGATCTGCACTCGCGGGACTCAATGTCCCAGACAACCTAATTGTTACGCAAAACCCATAGGCATTGCCCCGGGTGTAGAGCAAATTCAAGATACAATAAAACAACAATCAATAACAATTAGTGAGGGATAAGCCGTTAATCAAACTATATTTTGGCGGCCTACTTTCAAAATACCTAATCATTTATAGCCCCATCACGGACATAAAAAAGGCCTGAATCATCAGGCCTTTTTTAAATTAGATTATCCAAACAAGTGATTAGTTAACCGTGAATGACCATGTCTCACCGCTGACCACAGTACCGTTGACTTCCGCATCTACACGCCAGTAGTAAGTACCCGCAGCTAACTCAGCAGACGGTTCGTAAATATTGGCTTCACCGGCAGTATAGCTACCCACAAAGCCTGCGGTTCCAGCTGTGTTATCAATCTCCGTCTTATTTGATGAAACGTACAGTTTGTGACTTTGTGCCTTATACGCATCACGCCAAATAATATGGGTATCACTGCCTGCTGTACCGCCGTTACTCGGGATTGGGAAGCTTGCAGTGGTTAGTTTACGACCTGGGATCCAATAGTAATCATTACCGAGCTCGTATGCGCCTAAGTCAAGCCCTGCACCGTGCGCTTCGCGCTCAACGTACTCTGGTAATGCATAGTTTGGCGTACCACTGTATGTACCATCGGTATACTCTGCAAAGAAGTTAGAGTCCAGGGCTGGGCTATTAATGGTTTCACCCGCATCATGTAACACACCACCCGCTTTAGGACGGAAGTCAAAGTTGTCAGGATCACGCATAGCATTTTCTAGTGAACTTGAACCATCTATACTGGTGTTATCTTCCACGTCACCATTAAAGTTAGCCCTTGATGGCGCAAGCTCAGTACCATCTTTAGATAAACCATTCAGCGTGCCCATATAATCTAAACAACGATTGTAGTGGGTTGTCATGTCATGGCTGACATTACTCACGTTGACCGACTTCCATATCTCAAGGCAACTTGATGTCTGATCAATTTTGTTACGTTCAGTTGAAATTGAGTCAGATGCGTTATTTGCTACAATCGTGTGGTAGTTCAAGAACTCATAGTTGAATGGTCCTTTAACCTTGTCTGATTCCGTTTTACCTGGTTCAAACTCTGGGTATTTTCCGTTGACGTAGGGCTTAACAATATCACCATTGATACCAATGAGATTTTTCTGACTATCCACCAAGTTGACTTCATCTTCCACAATGATACGTAAGTCTACTTTTTTGTTGTTCCACGTGCTGTTGTGGAAGATACGGTGATAATCACCTTTAACCATCAAGCCATTAGCGTCATACACAACATTGTGATGGATCATACCAAACTTACCTGAGTTATTGCTCATAGTAATGGTGAACGGCGCATCAAAACGGATACCGTATTTTGGTGTGCCATAGGTCCAGTTATACGCCAGTTCAACTGCATGTTGGCCTTTCACACGGACTTGGAAACTGGCACCATCACTTTGTGCGTAACCACCCCGCAACATATGATTATAACGTGCACGTAAAGCGCCACCGTCAGATACATGCATGGTTGAATTACCAATTAAATCTGCCGTATTGTTATCAAATACAATAAGATTATTACCTGCCATACGTTGGATAATTGCCGCATCAGGACCCACGGTATCTGCCGCTGAATAATCTAAGCGCAAGAAATCATTATTAACGATATGTTGATTACCACCTTCTACAATCAAGGTCTGAATATCAGTATCAGTAAACGCATTGTTGCGAACTATAATATTACTGTTGCTACCACCGGCTAAATAAATGGGTTGGTTACCACCATAGTTCACATCATCTCGGCCACTGTGATTGCCATCAGTATACATTTGGTCGTCAAGTAAGCGTTGCTTTAACACGCGACGTGACGTTGCACTGTGCTTGAACGTATTATCCTCGACTAGGACATTGTTACAGTTAGGCTTACAACGCAAAGCCGCAGCAAACCACTCAAACCCGCGCAGTTCAACGTGTTCCCAGTTTTGACCACTTAAAGCATAACCATGATCGCGCACCATCACTGAACTACCCGGTTGACCATTAGATGGATTCCAGTAGTACAACATATGTTTGTCATTTTCTTTGTTATAAGTCCACTCACCAGAAATATCAATTAATGAAGGAATACCCTCAACAAAATACTGCTGATGTTTACTTCCCCAAGACGGTGTTTGGTCATAAGTAAACGTGGTGGCACCACCTGAGTGGTCTGTTACAACCGTAGAAAATGTAGTGAAACTTTTCACGTTTGCAATCATGGCAGCACCGGTTAAATCAACTGCGTTACCTTTATAGTCTGTGGCTGAAGCAAGAGAAAAATCATTTTCCTTGTTGTTCATTGTGCCGTTGGAACCACCTGAGCCGTGAGCCCAAGAATCATTTGTATGCACTGAATCAAGGTTACCAGCAGCCTCTGGCTCAGCAAAGGTTGCGTTAGGCCAACGAGCAAGCATTTGCTGATGGTTATTGTCGAATAACTGCCAAACGGGGCGGTTAATTTCTACTTTGTAAACACTGCCTGAATCTTGTATCCAATCACCCACCTTGATGTCATCAACTGATACTAAGCCAGTCAAGCGGGGTGTCTCACACGGATATGCCTCAATAACGAGTGGCTGTGATGCACTTCCTTCAAGTACTAAGTCAATATTCTCGGAATAATCACCAGCACGGACGTAGATAGTCGTCCCCGGTGCTGACACGGTATCATTACCACCCGCTAATGACTGCAATGCGTAACCTAAGCTCTTGAACGGCTGGCTTACGGTACCGGTCGTAGAGGCTGTATCCGTTCCATTAGTAGCAACATATAAGGCATCAGCGGCAAGTGAACTGGTATCTACTTGACCCGCAACACAGGCTGCACTGGCGTTGCTTCCAGAATTATTACTGCCACCTGTGCTGTCAGTATTATCGTTGCTGTCAGTATTGTCGTTGCTGTCAGTGTTGTCATTGCTGTCAGTATTGTCATTGCTGTCAGTATTGTCGTTGCTGTCAGTATTGTCATTGCTGTCAGTATTATCGT
>JBELHI010000005.1:0-56048 GCA_042091475.1 Alteromonadaceae bacterium | reverse complement strand
TGCCTCATTTCAGTTTAGATAGGCTAATTGGATTTAGTATCAGTGATTTTTATCCCGATTCAGGGCAACAACAAAATCTAATGCAAAACCTGGTTAGTCCTCAGCAGCAACGCTTTGAACTGGCCGGGCTCTCGTTTTTGACCATCGCTTCTCCGTGGTTGGATAGAGATGGTCAGCGTTTGGGAACTGTATTAGAGTGGTCCGACTTAACCGAGCAGGTAAAAACAGAGCGAGAAGTTGAGCATGTGGTACAGTCCGTAAATCAAGGTAATTTGAGCGCACTGATCCCCACTGAAGGTAAAGATGGATTTTTCTTAAATGTATCAGAGGGGCTAAATGGATTGACGGGTACCGTCAATGCGTTCATTAATGATTTAAGTAGGACCTTAAGTAGTATGTCTGAGGGACGTTTAGATATACTCATAGAAAACCAGTATCAAGGCATGTTTGGTGAGGTGACGAGCGCTGTTAATACTACAATTAATCAGTTAGATACTATTATTTCTGACATTGTCAGCGGCGCTCAATCAATACGCTCAGCGAATGAAGAAATTACTTCAGGTAACGCGCAGTTGTCTACGCGTACTGAACAACAAGCGTCTAACATTGAGGAAACAGCCTCAAGTATTGAGGAGTTAGCTGGTAATGTTAAAAATACCGCTAATAATGCCTTAACTGCTAATAAAGCGGCGGAAGATGCACGAGTACAGGCTCAAAAAGGTGAGGAAATTGTCAGTGATGCGGTGACATCAATGACTGAAATTACTCAAAGTAGTAACAAAATCGTTGAGATAATTAGTGTCATTGATGACATTGCATTCCAAACCAATCTATTAGCTTTGAACGCCTCAGTTGAAGCCGCTCGCGCCGGAGAACAAGGTCGAGGTTTTGCAGTGGTAGCAACTGAGGTGCGTAACCTAGCCCAGCGTTCTGCGGTATCTGCTAAAGAAATTAAGGAACTGATTGAAGATAGCTCTGATAAGGTAAATACGGGTAGTCGTCTGGTAAATGATTGCGGTGTTGCACTATCCACCATCATTAATCACGTGGGTAATCTATCCGGATTGATTTCAGATATAGCTTCATCTACGAACGAGCAAGCGACAGGCATTAACCAAGTTAATCAGTCAGTGTCGGAGTTGGACGAGATCACCCAACAAAATGCTGCACTGGCAGAGCAAACATCATCTGCTAGTCAGGCATCGTTCCAGCAGGCAAATGATATTGCTGAGCAAGTTGACTACTTTACAACCTCACAACAAATGTTAGAGAAAAGCCATTCAGCGGGGCGGAAATCCAAACCGACGTCACGTGGTGAGCGTCGCCCTGACACATCCAATCAGGCAAGCAAGTTGGTGGCTAAAACAACGCCCAACATGGTGTTAGACAAACAGTCAGATGATAAATACTGGGTTGAGTTTTAGGGAGAAAAAATATGCAAACTTCTAAGCAATTATTGATTTTTGCATTGGGCGATGAACTGTTTGGTGCGGATATTCTCCGCGTCAAAGAGATCCGTGCGATTGGTAAAATTCGTGCTATACCTGATAGCCCAAAGCATGTGTTGGGGGTATTGGACTACCGAGACGTGATTGTTCCCGTTGTTGATCTTCGGGTCCAGTTTGGTTTTGCAAATGATTCGCTATCACCACAAACCGTGATGATAATTGTTAACCTGATGCTAAATCAAAAAGCCATCCCAGTGGGTATTGTGGTTGATCGTGTATCTGATGTGGTGGACTTTGAGCAACAAATATTGCAGCCCATGCCACCCATGTCTGGTAATAACAGTAGTAACCTTCTACTGGGCATGTTCAAGCATGAGTCTGACTTACTGGTGATGCTAGATCTTGACCTGTTGTTGAATCATCAAGATCTCAGTCACATTAGCCACTATATGCAAGCGGGTGTCGCGTAGCGGCGTTGCTTGATTGGTTGTTTTAACGGATATGATTAAGGAAGATCAATATGAGTGACAAGCAAAATTCTGCACAGCAGACGATTGAGAGGGTATTTAATTTACCTGAAAAGCTAACGGTTGGTGAGTGCAGTGCACTGCATCAACAACTGAGTCAATTGATGCAAAAACGGCCGTTGTCGTCATTAACCCTCGATGCTGAAAAAGTAGTAACGTTTGATACCGCTGGTATACAGTTACTGTTGATGGTTGAGCAGTATTGTCGTCGTCAATTTGACATTACCGTGCAATTTAAACATGTATCTGATGAACTACTGGCGGGCATTGATAACCTTGGGTTAACTGAAACATTCAGCGCTAGTATTCTGCACCCCGCTGATGCTTAATAATCTACCTACCCGCGAATTCGTTTTTACTGCGAAACATTTTAATGTGTTGAGAAAACTGGCTCAGGAGTTTGCGGGTTTTTATGTTTCTGATGATAAAATGGAAATGTATTACGCCCGCCTAGCAAAGCAGTTACGCAAACATCATTTGAACTCGTTTGATGAATATATTAATTTGCTCAAGCATCAGCCGTCCCTGTTTACTGATTTTATTCACAGTATTACCACTAATGTCACCGCTTTTGCTCGTGAAAGTCACCATTTCCCGATGCTGAAAGAGGTTTGTTTACAAGCTCAGCAGCCGGTATTTAGGGTTTGGTCTGCTGGCTGCTCGAGCGGACAAGAAGCATATAATATTGCTGTGGAATTATGGGATATTTGTCAACGTAAAGGCATGGCCTTACAGGTACTGGCCAGTGATATTGACATGAATGTCCTCGCTCATGCGGAAAAGGGTATTTATGCTGCTGACGATGTAGCACAGATAAATAAAGATTTAGTTAAACGATTTTTTTACAAGGGCACAGCCCACCACAACAACAAGTGTAAAATTAAACCATTTATACGCCAAGCGGTTACGTTTGAAAGAATAAATCTTGCTAAACCCCTACACATCGAGCATGCAGTAGACGCTATTTTTTGCCGTAACGTGATGATTTATTTTGACCTCAAAACACGCCAAGAATTGTTAGCTAAGTTCCACCGTGTGCTTAATCACAGGGGACATTTGTTTGTCGGCCATTCGGAATCTTTAAAGCATGTATCAGAACGGTTTGTAAATTTAGGAAATACGGTTTATCGCCGCTGTTGATGAACCGACTAAAGACGGTGTTATTGAGAGTTAGTCATGAATAGTAAAATAATTAATGTGCTCGTTGTTGATGATTCTGCGCTGGTGCGAGATATGTTAAGCCACATTATCAATAGCCATACAGAGCTTAATGTCATTGGTGTTGCAAAGGATCCCTTTGAAGCAAGACAAGCGATAAAATCACTACGACCTGATGTGATCAGCTTAGATATTGAGATGCCAAGAATGAATGGCGTTACGTTTTTAGAAAATCTAATGCGGCTTAATCCTTTACCCGTGGTCATGGTTTCAACCCTGACCGCAAAAGGTGCATCAGTCACCCTAGACGCTTTGGCCCTCGGTGCGGTGGATTTTATTGAAAAACCCAAAGATATACAGCAGGTGCTAGGCGTTTTTGCTCAACAACTGAATGACAAGTTATTGGCTGCTGCGTCAGTGCCCAAATTATCATTACTGGCTGTACAAACGAGACTGACGTTGGACAGCCCCAAACCGCGCCATTCAGTGATGGTAAGCAAAACCGAAAATGCAGCTCATAAAATAGCATTAATTGGTGGCTCAACGGGGGCTTTGGAGGCGTTAAAACATATCTTGACCCATTGCAATTTTGACGGCACTGAATGTTTTGTGGTGTGTCTGCATTTACCTGGTGAGTTTACACGTTCTTATGCTCAACGTTTAGATCAGTTACTGCCGTTGACTGTAAAGCAAGCCAGTCACAACGAAGTAATCAAGCAAGGTCATGTCTATATAGCCCCAGGAACACGTCATTTGACCGTTAAAAGAATACATGGACAATGGCGAGCATGGCTGGATGATAGTGACAGAGTAAGTGGTCACAAACCCAGTGTTGACGTTTTATTTAACAGCTTTTCGAAGCATAATGTGGATGGTTTGTGCGCCGTTATTTTGACTGGAATGGGCAAAGATGGAGCACGTGGTATGTTGAATTTACAAGCAGCAGGCGCTATCACTTATGCTCAGGACCAAGAGTCTAGTATTGTATGGGGGATGCCAAGCGCGGCGATAAAACTCGGTGGAATTCATCAGATTTGCCCACTAGATAATATCGCATCTCAGTTAAACCAATATTTTAAACAAACAACGATTACGTGTTTATAGCTATTACAAATATATTATTGTGATGGCTGGCTGCAGAGTTTTTATGTTGACTGATTGAGTGACTAGGTGATGAGTACTGTTGTGGGGTACACTTGGATATTATCAACCTATTAATGAGCCCTCATGCACCCTGAAAATCCTTATCGTGATGCTTATCCTATGCAACAGTTAAGTAAAGTTTATAAGCCTTTACATCAGTTTTTGGTGAGTAAACCTGATGGCCAAATGACAATAAACTTTTCTGACCCTGATGCGGTAAAAGCATTGAATACGGCAATGCTTGAGGCGGATTTTGGTATCAAAGGTTGGTCATTACCAAAAGCACACCTTTGCCCGGCCATACCCGGCCGATTAGAGTATTTATTGCATGTAAATGAGTTGCTGAATGCGACACAGACAAGCCGCAAAAAGGCTGTACGCTTATTAGATATAGGTACTGGTGCTAGTGCGATTTATCCATTGTTAGCCCACAAAAAATGGGGTTGGGACGCAGTTGGCAGTGATATTAGTCAACAATCCCTGAGCCATGCTAAAAAGATTATTGCCGCTAACAAGGGGATGGCTGAACATATTCATTTACGTAAACAGCCAAATGCAAACCGTATATTTAGCGATGTTATTGGTCAGTCTGATAGCTTTGATGTGTCAGTTTGCAACCCGCCTTTTTATCGCTCGTTGGAGCATGCTCAGGAACATAACCAACGAAAAACTCAAGCAGTAAAAACCCAAGGCCGTAACTTTGCTGGACAACTCAATGAATTGGTATGTGATGGCGGTGAGGTGAAATTTATCCAGCAAATGATTAAGGAAAGTCATCGACACCGACACAGCGTAAAATGGTTTACTACGTTAGTGAGTCAAAAGCAAAGCGTACAGCCATTAAAACGCAGCTTGAAAAAAGAAGCCTTGACTGATTGCCGATGGCTAAAAATGTCATTGGGTAATAAAGTCAGTAGGATTTTAGCTTGGACTTACCAGCCAGTGGACATAAACTAATATTAGCGATACCAAAATTGGAACTGTTGGGGATGGGGGCTGTCTTGTCTCCCGCGGATTTTAGCAGGTTGACGTTTGGCACCCTGAATTAAGGGCGATTTACGATTGCTTTTGCGCTCCGCAAGGGCGCTTTTATTGTGCTGTGTTTGTGCCGTTAATAGCGATTTCATTGGAGCAACCAAAAGTAATTTACTGTTAAGATTAGATGACTTTTTTTTGATTGCCATTTTTTTGTAAAATAAATGTTAATTTTTGTTTTAACCTTATGTTATTTATGGCTTTTAATTTAATTTTTGTTTGTGGTTAAGTCTGTGTAAAACATGTGCTAAATCTTGTATAAGTAGTAATGTTAAACGCTGTGATAATGATGTTGTTACAAACTCGTACCGTGAGTGTTTTAGGTTGCATATTAAGCTGTTTATCAGGGTGATAGGTATCCGCAGCATCATTGGTTATCATCTAAAACGTCAATTAAGTAGTGCAATAACGTGGTGGAAAATCCACTGTAATAAATTTGCAAGTATTAAGGAATATACAATGAATAAGTTATTTGTGCGGTTGAGCATAGGCTTGTGTTATCTACTAACTGCTTCTGTGAGTGGTGCGTTAGTCGCAGATGAAGTATCTGAGCTTAAAAGATTATTGGCCAATTTTCCAGGTACCAGTGATGTAGCAGTGGCGGTAGCGTTTGATAAGACAACCGAGGGGGAGGTGGAAGACCAAGCACAAACTCGACAAGGTCATGCGACATTTGGTATTGCCCATCAGCAAGGTCGAGTAAGTGTTTCCTATGACGATGACTTGTTAGTTGCTTTAAGAAACGAAAAGCAAGGAAAGCAAGACGATGATGACTTTAAAACGCCTACACTTGAAGCACTTCGTAGCTGGCAACTAGATGATTTACCAGACTACCTCAATGTTGCACCAAAGGTATTAGCTTGGATAGAACAGGGAGAGTTTAAAGACATGGTAACCTTAGCTGATGGTAAGCTTTTACAGTTTTCTATGCCGTTGAAAAGTATGTTGGACGCGAGTATGCGAAAATATGTGGATAAATTCACCTGTGACCTGTGGATCAACATAAACAGTGATGGCGTTCCGCGTTCCGCGAGTATGAAGATGCAAGGCAGTGGCTCTGCCTTTATTTTCTTTAGTGTTAAGGCAACTAATACCCTAGATATGACCTTTGAGGTGGTTGGCGATAGGTTATTACAAACCTCAAATACTCAGGAATGGTATCATCGCTCTACATTCTCTGAGGCCAAGACCCAACAAATTGTGCGCTTGAGTGTTCCCTAGTACTGCCCCAAACCTAGTTTATTTGGTCAGTTCAGGCAGTTTCTTATATAAGGCCAATGCTTCACTTTGCTGGCCTTGCTGTTCGTATAGAGCGGCTAGTGTCACTGCGTCATTTACTGACGGTTCAAGGGTAAGCATTGTGGTAAAGCTGCTAATCGCCAATGCATCCTCTCCATTGTTGGCACAAAAATGTGCATAGGTACGAAGCAGTGCTGGCTTTTTGGGTGCCTGCTTTAACCAGATTTCGAGTAGTTTTTTGATTGCTACAGGGGTGGTGGGTCGAAGCGCTTCTATCACGGGTAAAAAACTATCAATACAGGATTTTCCAGATACACTGAGCAGGTAATCACTAGCCTTATTGTGTAAATTCAATTCAGTTAATACCGTGAGATAGGCCTGTTGATGATTGACATTGTTCCTTATCTTACGCTTTGCTTGTTGCCAATAGTCGCTCATTGCATTGCCGCCATCGTTACTAGCAACAGCACTCAGTTGTTGGTACATGAGGTTTATTTGCCATTGCTGATATTGTTTTTGGCTAAATAACTTTTTGACATCTTCAAGACGTTGACGGGCGGCGTCAAAGCCCTCTATTTGACAGAGTAGGGGTAATTCGAAGGTTAGTAATTCAACGCTGAAATCATGCTTCCGGGGTAATTTTTGATATGCTTGATATGCACTGGTGTTATCGTCAGTGCGAATTGCCAAGATAATACTCAACACCTGTGATGCTGCCATTACCGCACGATATTCTGGCCGATTATCGTTTTTCGCTGTACCGTTAATGCATAGACGCGCAGCTTGGTGATCCCCTGTCATGGCTAAATGAATACTGCGAAGGAATCGAGTTAAAGGGTTAGCGTCGTGATTTGATAAACTGTCCATTGAAGTGACGACCAGCTGACTTCCGTTCTCAATATTGAGAAGTAAATGCTTGAGTATGGCGAGGTGTGCAAGATCATCTTGCTTTGCCGCTTTGCGTGTCTGCAACCATTGGCCGGACTGCACAAGCGCCTTACCTGACAATTTAGTTGCTCTGTAAAGTGACCAAATAATCAAACCCGTAGAGACTAAAATAATAACCAGTGACATCAGGGTTAATTCGACTGTCCAAGTGTCAAATGCGAACAATACATAGCCAGTATTATCTGCCAAATACGGGCCTAAAATTAGGCCGGCGGTTATCAGCCCGATAAAACAAAATAGAATAATCATTCATCAGCTCCCTGAGCACTATTGTCTAGCGATTGACTATCACGCAGGGTGATAATGATATCCAAGGCTGTGAGTGTTTGCGGTAATTCACGTTGTAAACGAGGCGCTTTTAATTGTTCTAATTGTTGTTGATAAAGTCGTACTTTGGGTTCAGAAATATCAAAGTAGGTGGTGATATCATCTAGGCTGCGAGTCAGCCAATAGTGATACAGTTCCGGTGATTGTTGTTGTGCCGCGAGGTACACTTGTTGCAATTTAAACGCTAATGACTGTTTAGCTAACCATTGTTGCTGTGCTGTCATCAACGGTTCCACCGCGGTTTGCCGCTGCTTTATCTTGATAAAGTTCTCACTGAAGCGAGATAAGTTAGCAGTTAAATTTGCCATCCAATCAGATGTGTCTGCAGTAATCTCTAACGCTTTTGGGGGGAGGAGTTCTGTTGGTAACTCAAACGCCAGTAACGGTAATTGGTGCACTTGAGAAATCAATGCCGTGAGTGCCATCAAGGTGCTTTCTATTTGTAATGGGGGGATGAGACCTAAGGTAGCCACATCATTTTTAATGGCTTGGCGCAAGGGTAAAAGACGCGGATCCGTTAACGATTTAAGACGTTGTTGAGCATCGTCTAGCAGTGCCATAGCGGTAGAGGTATCTTTTTCTAACCAGAGCTTGCGGCCAGCGATTTGTATTAAATACTCAGCTTCAGCAATAAACCAGTCATTTGGTTGCCTGTTGGCAATGCGCTCAAGTATCTCGGTAATATTGGCATTATCCAACTGTGTTTGTTGTAACTGAGCCTGTATTTTCTGTTGTTGGCTAACCCCCAGGTTTGCTAACTTCGCCATACCATCTTTAATCTTGTCTTGATTCTTTTGCTGTGACTGTTCTATTTTTTGCTGCCATGATAGTTTCCACTGATCAACTTGCTGATAACCCCAGTACCCGGTGCTGACCAACAACACGGTGACGATTATATTGACTAATAGAAGTATCACTAGCCAAGGTGCACGAGATGCACTTTTAGTACTTTTAATCGTTGCTGGTTGACCTTTATTGAGGTCTGTTGCTAAGGATTCTTGGCTAGTCACGTAGTACTCCTGATCATGTTGACGGCCTGTATTAATTGAGCGTTTCGCGCCCCCTGACTACAGATTACCTTGGTCACGCCTAACTGCTGCGTCAATTCTAGTGCTCGTTGACTGACCACCACCCACGGCATAGATTGTAGCCAGTCATGGTCAAGCACTTGAAATATCAATTCTATTTGCTCGATACTGGTACTAATAATGCACTCTATATCATGATATTTCCATGTTAATTCGTCAACGTTAACTGAAATGGGTATTCTTTTGTAAATATTGTAATTGGTCATTGCAGGCTTGTTACTGTTTAAGTAGTCGGGCAACAACGTGCGGCCCCCTTCACCTTTAACTAATATATTACCCGCGACGCTAACGTTTTGTTGCTCAATGAGTGAAATTAGACCTTCGCTGTTCTGTTGTTGGGGCCAATCAACATTTACCTTTCTGGCTCTCAGAATAGAGGCCGAGGATGCCCCAACGCAGACGTAAAGGTGCTGATTGGGTAATGGCTCAATCGCGCCCATCAACTCCGCGGCACTGGTACTAGTAACGATAACTCGCAGTGGTGCCTTTGCGGCTGTTAATGTTAACTTAAGGGCGTCAATAGCGGATGGTATAGATTGAATTGTGATTAATGGCAGGCATTCAATGTTGATGCCTGCCTGTAAAAATGCCTGCTGCGCCCCAATACATTTATGTTTTGGCCGCAGTAATAAGGGTTTACTCATCACCGAGTTGCGCCAACAAGCGGCTAGCGCCCTGTGCAATAAGTTGCGCAGCTACGCTTTGTCCAATGGCTGCTGCGTCACTGACGTCGCCTGATTCAATGGCTGTTATTATGGTATCGCCGTTTGTGCTACCCACTAATCCTTTCAGGCATAACTGGCCATCGTTAATTTCTGCAAAGCCAGCAATAGGTACCTGACAACCGCCGTTGAGGGCATTGTTCATGGCACGTTCGGCGGAGACTCGTTGTAACGTGGGCAGGTGGGTTAGTGGTGCTAATAATTCAATTAACTGCAGGTCATCATTTCTGCATTCAATACCCACAGCACCTTGTCCAACAGCGGGCAATAATAGTGAGGTATCAATATGAGTACGAATACGCTCAGCCATGTTTAGTCTAAGTAGGCCGGCACTGGCCAGTATAATGGCATCGTATTGTCCTTCATCGAGTTTGCGCAAACGGGTATTAACATTGCCCCGCAAATCATTTACCACCACGTCTGGACGATGTGCTTTGAGTTGACACTGTCGACGCAGGCTGGAAGTCCCAACCACAGCACCTAGAGGCAATTGGTCAATACTTTGGTAATGGTTCGAGACAAAAGCATCTGTGGGATCTTCTCGTTCGCAGATCGCGTGTAAGCCAAAGCCTGAGGGAAAGACCATGGGAACGTCTTTCATCGAGTGCACTGCAATGTCAGCTCGGCCTTCTTGCATGGCAATTTCTAACTCTTTGATGAACAACCCTTTGCCACCCACTTTTGCCAGCGGACTATCAAGAATAATATCGCCTTTGGTAACCATGGGCACCAACTCAACCTCTAGGCCGTCATGAATAGTGTTCAGTTGCTGTTTAACATATTCAGCCTGCCACATCGCTAAGGGGCTCTTTCTAGTCGCAATCCTGACGATAGATTTACTCATGATTCTCCTTACTCGGAAGACCGATTGTCACTGATATTCGTTTGTTTCTGTTGGTAGTCAGCTAACACTAATTTTAATGCTGAGATAGCAGTATTGATTGGCACTTCATTAGCCTCTAACAATTCAATTAGGTCAACTGCTAACTTTACATCGTCAGGTGCTTGCTCCATGGTCATAGTCTCAATTAACCTTGTAACCGTGAGTGCAGCCATTGTGCAATATCGTTAATTTGTTCAGGGCAAACATTGTGTTGCATAGGGTACTCTTGCCAGTTTATGGTATAGCCGGCTTGTTGCAGTTGCTGATAGCTATGCACGCCTAGTGAGTATGGCACAACGTCATCTTGACTGCCGTGCATCATCATAATAGGGGTTTGGCCATTGGCCACGTTGTCTGCTTGCACTGGGGCGTGACTTAGATAGGTGGACATTGCTAACACCCCTGCAAGTTTAAAGGGTAAGATATTGGCTAAATGTAAAGCGATAACCCCACCTTGGGAAAATCCAGCTAAAACGATTTTATTGGCCGGAATACCCGCATCAATTTCAGCTTGAATAAGTGTTTTTACTTGCTCAGCAGATACTTCGACGCCAGATTTATCCGCTCTATTCTCAAAATCCATGGATTTGATGTCATACCAAGCGCGCATCGGCATATTGTTATTAATGGTCACCGGACGTATCGGTGCATGGGGGAAAATGAAGCGTATCCCCAGTTCACTGGGAAACCTAAATTGGCTGACAATGGGGGCAAAACCATTGCCAGAGTCGCCTAAGCCATGTAGCCAGATGACTGACGCGGTGTGGGGTGTCGCCGTGGTAACATCAACAAAGGGTAAAAGAGAATCTGTCATAGTGTTTCCTAGTGTATTGTTGGCGCTTACTCAACGGCGGCGTGCTTAATCAATTGCCGCTAGCGCCCGTGTCATCATCCATACATACCCGTCTGTGCATCAACATCAATGACTGTAACTTTTAGTATGTGCGCCATTGTTTGCATCACACGGCTACCATGCCGTTTCAATATTTTTAACCGTATATTAGTCGCATCACCATACGTTAAATAACTTCCTGTCCAGCCTCAGTTTTGTACTCTAAGAAGTCAACCACCACCCAAAATATAATTTAAATACTGGGATGACTTTTGCAAATATAGAAATATGATAACATTGATACTATCCAAGAGTGAATTCAAGATTATGATATGTCTAAAATTAGTGGCAATTTGTTTATAGTGTCTGCGCCATCAGGGGCGGGTAAGTCGAGTCTGATACGCAAGCTGATTGAATTGGACCGCGAGCAGGCGTTGACTGTGTCAGTATCTCACACAACAAGAGCCAAAAGACCAGGTGAAATCGACGGTAAGGATTATCATTTTATCTCGCAAGCAGAGTTTAAAGGTTTGGTAGATAGTGGTGAAATGTACGAGTGGGCTGAGGTGTTTGGCAATTATTACGGAACCTCCCGTGTCGCCATCAATGCCCTATTAGCTGACGGTAAAGATGTATTTTTAGATATTGACTGGCAGGGCGCACGGCAAGTCAAGAGCTTATCGCCTGACGCAGTCGCGATTTTTATTGCCCCGCCATCTAAAGATGAATTACTCAAACGTTTACGTGGCCGTCAACAGGACAGTGAAGAAGTTATTGCTGACCGTATGGCCGAGGCCGCTGATGAGATATCACATTACTCTGAGTTTGATTACATTGTAGTCAATGATGACTTTGATACCGCTAGCAGAGATTTTTATGCCATTGTCTGCGCACAACGGCTCACACAAGGTGCCCAATCTCAGCGCCATAAATCACTGTTTGGAAAACTGCTTGGCTAATTAATCTGTTATATTATCGGTGTAATGGTTGGATATTGGTCATTTTCTGGTAAACTGGCTAATTACATATAAATTAATTAGTGTTCGGAGATAGATATGGCACGTGTAACAGTTGATGATGCTGTTGAAAAAATAGGTAACAGATTTGACCTAATATTATTAGCAACGCGCCGCGCGCGTCAGCTTGCTACAGGCGGTAAAACGCCAAAAGTTGATGTTGCTAATGACAAGCCTACAGTAACGGCACTACGTGAAATTGAGCAAGGATTGATCACTGAATCTATTCTTAATCAAGAAGACGTCATTGAACGTCAACAGCAAGAGCAAGCTGAATTTGATTCAGTTGCCAATATTGTTGCCGAATAAATTCGAGCAAAATCCAATGGTGAAAGTTCAATTCACCATTGGCATCCTCCCCAGAATCACATATCCTTTTACATATACTCATTAATACGGTGAAACTGCGTGTATCTGTTTGAAGGACTTAAAAATAAGTTAACAGCCTACTTAAACACGGATAAAGTTAATTTAATCCAGCATGCCTACGTGGTGGCAAGAGATGCTCACGACGGACAAATGCGGTCCAGTGGCGATCCCTATATTACACACCCTATTGCCGTGGCTGTGCTCATGGCTGAAATGCGGCTTGACCATGAAACCGTGATGGCTGCACTGCTGCATGATGTAATTGAAGATACGCCCATTGAACGCCAATCACTGGTTGATCTGTTTGGAGAGACCGTTGCTGATTTAGTAGACGGTGTTAGTAAACTCGATAAAATATCGTTTAGCAGTAAAGAAGAAGCGCAAGCTGAAAACTTTAGAAAGATGATGATGGCCATGGTGCAAGATGTGCGTGTGATCCTCATTAAGTTAGCAGACCGCACTCACAACATGCGAACACTTGGTGCGTTAAGGCCAGACAAACGCCGTCGTATTGCGCGCGAGACACTCGAAATTTACGCCCCAATAGCGCATCGATTGGGTATTCATGACATTAAGAATGAATTAGAAGATCTGGGCTTTCAAGCCATGTATCCCATGCGCCATCGGGCCCTGGGACAAGCGGTAAGAGAAGCGAGAGGTAATCGCAAACATATTGTTGAAGGCACGCAGCGGGACATTGAAGAAACACTCAAAGCGCGTGGTTTGCGAGCGCTGATCAAAGGCCGTGAAAAACACCTGTATTCTATTTACCGGAAAATGCGCAATAAAGAGCTAATGTTTAATGAGGTAATGGATATTTATGCGTTCCGTTTAGTGTTGGATGACGTGGACAACTGTTATCGTGCTCTTGGTGTGACGCATGGACTCTTTAAACCGGTTGAAGAACGCTTCAAAGATTACATTGCGATACCGAGAACAAATGGTTACCAGTCACTTCATACTTCTCTTGTTGGTCCCCACGGTATACCCATTGAGATTCAGATCCGTACCCATGAAATGGATCATATGGCGGACAAAGGGATTGCTGCTCATTGGGCTTACAAAGACACTGAAGAAACCAGCACTGACACAAACATGGCGCAGTCTCGGGTTAGTAAGTGGACACAATCACTATTAGAACTTCAGCAAAATGCCAGTTCATCATTTGAGTTCATTGAGAATGTGAAAACCGACTTATTTCCCGACGAAATTTATGTATTTACTCCTGATGGCCGTATTGTTGAGCTACCCATGGGCGCGACACCGGTTGATTTCGCTTATGCTGTACATACGGCGATTGGCAACACTTGTGTTGGGGCGCGGGTTGACCGGCGCGCATTTTCCTTGAGTAGACCACTAGAAAATGGTCAGAGTGTTGAAATTGTTACGTCGCCTAATGCCAAACCCAATGCCAACTGGCTAAACTTTATCGTCAGTGCGCGTGCGCGCTCACACGTACGTCAATATTTGCGTAAACAACGAGCCGAAGAAGCCTTGTGTATGGGCTCCCGTTTGTTGCGCCATGCTCTGAGTATGGAAGTATATGACAACTTGTCAGCAGACGAGAAACAACGGGTAGCAGAAGAAACCAATCACGACAGCTTTGAGCACTTATTGTCTGAAATAGGCCTTGGTAATGAAATGAGCGGTATTGTTGCTCGTCGTTTCCTCAAAGTTGATGACAGTGGCCAAGTGAAAACCTTTGACGGCGATGCTAATCGTCGCATTTCGGTGCGGGGTACTGACGGTCTGTTAGTCACCTTTGCACGCTGTTGCTACCCTATTCCTGGTGATCATATTTCGTCTTTGCTAAGTCCGGGTAAAGGCATGGTGATTCACCAAAGTGGCTGCAGCAACATTAAGCGCATGGCAAAAGAGGAGCCTCAGCGGGTGTTGCCGATGGAGTGGGAAGCTAACACTGAGGGTGATTACAAGGCGTCGGTGAAAATTGAGTTGATGCATCATCAAGGCGTGCTTGCGGCTATTACTCAAGTGATTGCGAGTTGTGACTCTAATGTTATTGGTTTTCAGACAGAAGAAAAAGAACACAATATCTATTTTATTGAAATTGAACTATTGGTCAGAGACAGAGTGCATCTAGCCACTATCACCAAACGTATTCGGGTGATGGACGAAGTATTAAAAGTCTCTCGCCACAGCCAATTAAATCCGGTGTAAAAAGGAATAAACATGTCAAAATCTATCATCCAAACAGATAAAGCACCTGCCGCCATCGGCACTTACAGTCAAGCAGTTAAAGCCGGTAATTCGGTGTACCTATCAGGCCAAATACCATTAGTCCCAGAGACCATGACGATGGTGTCTGATGATTTCACTGAACAAGCTCATCAGGTGTTTAAGAATTTAGTGGCAGTGTGTGAAGCTGCTGGTGGGCAAATAAATGATATGGTGAAGGTCAATATTTTCCTGACTGATCTGGGCCAATTTACAACGGTTAACGAGACCATGAGTCAATATTTCATTCAACCTTATCCTGCTCGCGCGGCGATTGAAGTGAGTGCTCTACCAAAGGGTGCACAAATTGAGATCGACGGTGTCATGGTATTACCAGAATAAGCAGTAGACACATCGACATACTATGAATATAGAGCGTTATCATAAAATTCGTGCGGTGCTTGCGCAGCGGCAAATTGATTTGACAGTATGTATGGAACAAGTCCATAAAACCCATAATTTGTCGGCCATTTTGCGTAGCTGTGACGCGGTTGGCATCCAATACGCCCACGCCATTTGGAATGGTCCCGAATACATTGGTGGTGACACGGCAGCGGGCAGTCAGCGTTGGGTTGATGTTGTTGCCCATGACAGCGTTGACCACGCCATAACGCATTTGAAACTGTCCGGTATGCAAGTATTAGTGACAGCATTTTCAGACCACGCAGTTGATTACCGAGAGGTTGATTACACTCGTCCCACAGCGATTGTGTTGGGGCAGGAAAAATACGGTGTGACAGAGGCCGCAAAAGCCCAAGCCGATCAACATGTGGTGATCCCTATGATGGGTATGGTGCAATCCCTAAATGTGTCAGCCGCAGCGGCTATTATCTTAGCTGAGGCACAGCGGCAACGACAGACAGCTGGTATGTACGATAGCCCATCCTTGTCTGAGTCTGAGTGTGAGCGGGTTATATTTCAAGCCTGCTATCCCCGTTATCACGCTATGTGCTTAGAACGAAAATTACCGTTACCCAATATAGATGCTGAAGGCTTTATTGCTGCCTCAGATAGTTGGTGGCGAGCGATGCGTGTAGCGCCGGAATCTGTGTAGGGTATTAAATATGAGCTTACCTGCAGTGCTTGTGCCTTGTAGTCAATGCTGACTCAAGGTAATCTTAAATTTCATTACGCTTAATCCGATAAGAAACGTTATATGCCGTCACTTGCACAAATTCCCGTGACTGACTTGAAAGGTGTGGGAAGTAAAGTTGCTGAAAAACTTGAAAAACTTGCACTTAAAAGCGTCCAAGATGTGCTGTTTCACTTGCCGTTACGCTATGAAGATAGAACCCGTATAGCTCCGATTGCAGAGGCTTTGATAGGTTCTAACGTAACCGTCTGTGGCGATATCGTTAGCGCTGATATTAAATATGGGCGTCGTCGTATGCTATTAGTCACGGTAAACGACGGTAGCGGCATCATAGTACTTCGCTTTTTCCATTTTTCTGCAGCTCAGTTAAAGCCATTGACGCCGGGGGCTCGTATCGCTTGTTTTGGCGAAGTGCGTAGCGGTGTTAATACGCTTGAAATGATGCACCCCGACTACCAAGTTCTTAGTGCCTCCCAAGACGCTAAGTTGGAAGACACGCTGACACCTATTTATCCGACTACCGAGGGCTTAAAGCAGCTTAGTCTGCGCAAATTAGCCAAACAGGCACTGACATATCTCAACCGTTATGGTATGCCAGATTTACTCCCAGATGGCTTGTATCAAGAGCAGTTACCCGTAGCTGACGCGTTAGCATTGCTTCATGCTCCGCCAGCGGAACAATCACCAGAAGTGTTAGCCTCAGCGTCGCATCCGGCGCAACGGCGGTTGATCACTGAAGAGTTGCTGGCTCATAGCTTGTCGGTACAGCGTGCCAGACACCAAACTCAAGTTTACCTGAGTATTGCCGTGGCTGTTGCCGGCCAACCGTTGGATAAACTATTAGATAGCCTGCCATTTAGTCCTACACAGGCGCAGCAGAGAGTCACAGCAGAGATTCAACAAGACATGCAACGCACAACCCCGATGATGCGTTTAGTTCAGGGAGATGTGGGTTCTGGTAAGACATTAGTAGCAGTGATGGCGGCGATTTCAGCCATGGCAGCGAACGTCCAAGTGGCGATGATGGCACCCACAGAATTACTGGCTGAACAGCACATGGTAAATATGCGTGCTTGGCTTGAACCTCTGGGTTTTAAAGTAGGTTGGTTAGCAGGTAAATTAAAAGGTAGTTTGAGAAAGCAGTTATTAGCCGATCTGCAGTCTGGTGAAATAGATATGTTAGTGGGTACCCATGCAATATTCCAAGAAGCGGTTGAATATCAACGCTTGGGTCTAGTCATTGTTGATGAACAACATCGCTTTGGCGTACATCAGCGTCTTGCGTTGCGCGATAAAGGCGAGCAGTTGGGACTCTATCCTCACCAGCTGATTATGACAGCAACTCCCATTCCGCGAACGTTGGCGATGACAGCCTATGCCGACCTTGACGTGTCAGTGATTGATGAATTACCACCAGGCCGTACGCCGGTGCAAACGGTTGTTGTCCCGGATAGTCGCCGTGCTCAAGTGATCGAACGGATAAAGTATCAAGTTGAATCACAACAACGCCAAGTCTATTGGGTGTGTACCCTGATTGATGAATCCGATGTATTGCAATGCCAAGCTGCAGAAGATGCCTGCATAGGGCTCAAAACATTACTACCAAACCTATCCGTTGGTTTGGTTCATGGTCGTTTAAAAAGTGATGAAAAGCAAACCGTCATGGCGGACTTTAAGGCGGGTGGATTAGATGTTTTAGTGGCTACAACGGTAATTGAAGTTGGAGTTGATGTCCCTAATGCCAGTTTAATGATCATTGAAAACCCAGAACGACTGGGCCTTGCTCAGTTACATCAGTTGCGAGGCCGGGTCGGTCGTGGCACGATAGAAAGTCATTGTGTGTTATTGTATCAAGGTCCGTTGTCAAAAACCGCAACTCAACGTTTGAGTGTGCTGCGTGATTCTAACGATGGCTTTGTTATAGCGCAGAAAGATTTAGACATTCGCGGGCCTGGCGAATTACTCGGTACTAAGCAGACGGGCCTCGCAGATTTGAAAATTGCGGATTTGGTCAGAGACCAAGATTTGATTCCGAGTATCAAGTTAATGGCCACGCAAGTGTGGCAAGATGACCCGCAAAGTGCAGAGGCACTTTTAGAAAGGTGGTTACCTTACAGGGAAAAATACGGCCATGCATAACTGCGTTATTCTTAATGAAGAGATTTTACCGCGTCCCTATTTGATCTCTATTGCCGAACGGTTTGGTCTCGATTTGTGCACCAATAAATCCTTGGTAACTGATCAATTGGTTTTGCAATATAAAGACAATACCCTGCAACTAGTAGACCCTAGTAGCCCAAAATTAGGCGGCGTATTCGTTGATTTTTGCTCCGATGCAATGACGTATAGACGTATCAATGGTGGCGGTCATAAAGAATTCATTGCCAAGGCAATTGGCGTTAAAGGCAATCACGCACCATCAGTTATTGACGCCACCGCTGGTCTTGGCAGAGATGCATTTCTACTGGCTAACTTGGGTTGTTATGTCACTATGATAGAGCGTTCGCCTGTGGTTGCAGCTTTGTTGTTTGATGGTCTAGAACGGGCAAAACAAGACGCGGAATTAGGTCAATGGATCGGCCAACGATTAACCTTGATCCACTCTCCGTCACAACAGGCATTGGCTGAATGGCAGGATGCGGCACCAGATGTGGTTTATATGGACCCTATGTTTCCTCATCGCAAAAAATCAGCCGCGGTAAAAAAAGAAATGAAGCTTTTTCAACAACTACTCGGTCATGATGCTGATGCCGATGACATGCTCTCTCCAGCACTCGCATTAGCGACTAAGCGCGTGGTGGTGAAACGACCAGCAAGTGCTCCATACCTTGCTAGTGAAAAACCAAACAGCGCAATTACGTCAAAAAAGCATCGATTTGATGTCTATTTTACCCATATACAGCGCAGCCACGACTGATGACACGCACTGGGCATTAGGGCGCAAAAACCATTATTAGTTAATTCGTTTGTTAACCGCGTCAATAATTACTGATGAGCTATAACCGTTATTAGTGGCCCATTCGGTAATAGATTGGCCATCGTTCTCTGGATTACTTAACAGTGATTTAGATAACTTGCGAGTAAGGAAAACCCCCGCATCGTTGGATTTATGAATGACTGCAAAGCGCAGTAAAGACAAGTTATTACAATTTAAATTACCATAAAACCTACCTAGTTTTAGGCGATAATCTTTCTCAATTCGGCTCAGCTTACGTCTCAATTGTGTTTTATCATTATTTTCTACAATGATGCATATGTTAGCTAGTTCGTCTTCCACAGCGGCTTTTGCTACCGGTATAGTAATCAAGCTGATCACAATGAATATAAATATTACGTAATTACATTTGTTAAGCATTATGGCTACCTCTGTGCTGACGATAATAAGTACCAGAAAATGTATACTATATTGTTCAAGTTTTAGTATAGAAAAAGACTGGGCTTCAAGCATATGAATCTTTCTCGTACATTAGTCTAATGGTTCAATATCATCAAACTAGAGAAAGCGTTATACTGACGGCGAGTTTGACAAGTGAGTTGTGATGAAAAAAAGAGATGTAATTGTTATTGGTGCCGGTGCTGCCGGTTTATTTTGTGCTTCCACCGCTGCCAAACGTCAGCGTCAGGTGGAAGTGTTAGATCATGCTAAAAAAATTGGTGGAAAAATACTGATGTCTGGCGGTGGACGTTGTAACTTCACAAATATGTATGCTTCACCCGACAATTTCTTATCCAGTAATCCCCATTTTTGTAAGTCGGCATTAAGCCAATATACTCAGTGGGATTTTATTGGTTTAGTCGCTGATCACGGCATTGCTTATCATGAAAAAACCCTAGGCCAGCTGTTCTGTGACAATAGCGCTAAGGATATTGTTAATTTACTACTCAAAGAATGCAATGATAATGGTGCGATTGTTACCTCTCGATGTGAGATCTTATCAATAGTAAAGCTTGATGACGGATATCAAATAGAAACCAGTCAAGGCGACTATCAATGTCAATCTTTAGTGATTGCTACGGGTGGCTTATCTATGCCAAAACTCGGCGCAACGCCTTTTGGCTATAAGATTGCTGAGCAATTTGGGCTGACGGTTAAGCCGACACGTGCTGGTTTAGTGCCATTTACGTTACATGACCACGACAAAGCCATTCTCAGCGATTTAAGTGGTATTGCATTAGACAGTAGTGCCGCGTGTAATAATACTGTGTTTAACGAAAATATCTTGTTTACCCACCGCGGCATGAGCGGTCCGGCGGTATTACAAATCTCATCCTATTGGCAAGCGGGTGAAGCGGTCACCTTTAATTTGTTTCCCAATGGTGACTTGCGCAGTGCACTACTCGAGAACTTGGCAAGTAACCCCGATATGTTGATCAGCAATGTGCTTGGACAACATTTCCCCAAACGTTTTGTGCAGTCAGCGATGGCCATGTTTGATATCACTAATCAGCCTCTCAAGCGCTTCCAAGAGAGGGCTTTGATAGCGTTAGCGACGCAGTTTGAGCAGTGGAAAGTTAAGCCCAATGGCACCGAAGGTTATCGCACTGCTGAGGTCACCTTAGGGGGTGTTTGTACAGACCACCTCTCATCTAAAACCATGGAAGTCAAATCAGTACCAGGACTCTATTTTGTCGGCGAAGTCATGGATGTCACTGGCTGGTTAGGCGGTTATAATTTTCAGTGGGCTTGGTCGTCAGGCTTTGTCGCAGGTCAAAATTGTTAGCCGTTGTTGTTCAAACACTGTAGTGCGATTTTCCTTTTATCACGTTCTTATGTTGACGGTAACGCGCCGTGGTATGGTTAGTTTAAGGTTACTCTGGGTATTAATGTGCCGAGCATTATCAATATCAGGATTACCCAAGCGCTTACCTGTGTCATTACAAACGTTTATGCTTTGAGGTTTTCTTCCCCTAAGAACGCCCGCTGACTTTACTTTTCGGCTTATCCAATCTCTTATTCTCTAATATTTTGTGTGACACCAATGTAAACAGTATGTAAATCACTGCTTTTTTTACCCGTTTTGCTGGTAAATCAACCAAAATTACAGAATTAAATACCGAATTGGATAAAATAAAAATTAAATATAATTAATTGATTTTAATCAGAATAATTAAAATTTTTCATCTAAAGTATATACTCTCTAGTATAAACCACTTTACAGATTAAATATTTTACATAGTATACATCTAGAGTTTCACAAGTGTGATTAACAACCAAAGGAAATGGACGTACTTCTATGATAATAGATTCAACAGAACTTGGCGCAATGTTAAAACTGGCAAGGCAGGAAGCTGGCATGTCTGTAGAGAAAGTTTCAGAGCTATGTAATGTGCACCGAAACACTATTTGTAACTGGGAAAAAGATGCGCGAAGCATGCCATACTTATCAGTTATCAATTATTGTTTTATCTTGATTAAGCACGGTAAAAACGACACTATCGGTGAACGCTTAAATACCCTTATGAAGCGTATTTGTTTGACTCAACTGTTTGATTACTAGACTAATAACGACCTTAACTAGACTTGGTGTCGAGTAAAGCGTCCTTGGAGCGCTCGTATACCGAGTGAGTGATCAGTGATGCCAATATAATAGTGACTCCAATAACAATATTAATGGTCAATTTTTCATTGAACCAATACCAGCCAAAGATAAAGGCGAAAACTAGTCCTGAATATTCGGCAATGACTATTTTCCCGGCATCCCCATGTCGGTAAACATGGGTGCAAACTAAATGGTAAATCCAATAACAAGCGCAGGCACCACCTGATAAATATATCAACTCTTTACTCACGGGTTGCCAATTTGGCAGTGCCAATATAAGGGAAAGTGGTAAGCAGCAAGCTGTTGTCCAAAAAATTGTAGATGTGGCAGTCACTTGCTTGGGAAGCCAGCGCACAGACAGGTTAAATAACCCTACGGCGGCTGCAGTGGTCAAGGCGGCGAATGCTGCCAGATTTATTTGATCTGGCTTTAGGGCAACAATAACACCTAAGAATCCAACAATTAAAATAATCACACGGCGCAGCAGCAGTGGTTCTTTAAATAGTAGTCGCGCCAATAAAATCGTAATCAATGGACCAGCATAAAAAATAATGGTCGCGGTTGACAGCGGTAGATGAACTACAGCATATAACGTGGAAAAACCGCCCACAAGACTCACCACTGCTCTAAACCAGTGTACTTTAATATCACCACTTCGACGACTTGCTGGCTGTTGTCGCCACCAGACGGGTAATAGTAAGAAGACTAACATTAATTGACGCAAGAAAAGGTACTGAAATGTATTTTGTCCGTCACCAAACAATTTCAATACTACGTCACCCAATGAGGCAAAAATATTGCCAAAAACCAGTAGAATTATTAGCCAGACAGTCGCTTGGCTCATCTAGTAACACGCTCCATAGCAACATGTGGGATATCATCTTCAAGATATTCACTACCCTGAGTGACAAAGCCGTGGTGCTTGTAAAATGCCTGTAGGTGAGACTGCGCTGAAATTTTACAGTAATTATTTGACCACGATGTATCGGTGATCTGGTTGCCCCGCTTCATTAATTCATGGCCTAACCCAGTTCCTCTAGTTTCAGGCAGTACGATCACACGACCGATACTCGAATGATTAGGATAACTTACAGTCGGTGCTAAGGCACGTAAATAAGCCTTGATACTACCGTCCTGATAGGCAAGTAAGTGAACTGTTTCAGAGTGCCTGTCCTTATCATCGAGGTCTGGGTAGTAACAGGTTTGTTCCACAATAAAAACATCACATCGCAGTTTTAATAAATCATACAGCTCATTTGTTGATAATTGCGAAAATGTTTTACTTATCCATTCCATGCTGGCACCTTAGTGAATTGATGTTGACGGGTGTTTTTAAGAAATATTTTCATTGCAGTTAAGCAATTGATTGATTTCCCTAAGACTTGACGTATTCTACCCTGTTTCCATGTTTAGTAATACCAGTAAGGAGAGCACTATTGATTTTTAATCTAGGCTCAATAAACATTGACCATGTTTATCAAACTTCACATATTGTTGCACCGGGTGAGACCTTGGGCTCAAATAGTTATCAACGCGTGCTTGGCGGTAAAGGCGCCAATCAGTCCATAGCACTTGCGAGAGCAGGTGTCGCGGTGAATCACATTGGAGCCCTTCATGCTAATGAGCAGGAGGTTATAGAGCAACTGCAATCAGATGGGATCAATTGTCAGTATATACAACTGTCAAGTACGCCATCAGGTCATGCCATTATTCAGGTCAGCAGTGATGGCGAAAATGCGATTGTTTTATACCCAGGGGCAAACCATACCATTGATATGAAAACCTTATCAGCCGCATTGCAGAAAGCTGCGTCTGATGATTGGCTGTTGACTCAGAACGAAACAAACGCGGTACCAGAAGCCATGGCTTTGGCTAAGAAGATGGGCCTAAAAGTCGCTTTTAACCCCGCCCCAATGACAGATGATGTACGCGGGTATAACCACGCCGATATCGATCTGTTAGTTGTCAACGAAGTTGAAGCGGAGCAACTGAGCGGTGTGGTCGACCATGAGAGTATTATTAGCTATTTTAATACTGATTGGCCAGATACTGATGTGATCTTAACTCAAGGTGCTCAAGGTGTTACTTGGCTATCCAAGGGACAGCGTGTTTTTGTGCCTTCTGAAAAGGTTGATGTGGTAGATACTACGGCTGCTGGTGATACTTTCGTTGGCTATTTTTTGTCGCAATACAGTCAAGGTATTGCTGTTGAAACTGCGCTCAAAATAAGCTGTAAAGCTGCTGCCATTACAGTAACAAAACTAGGCGCTTCTAGTGCAATTCCTGATATCAAGTCGGTAACGTCTGATCAGCAATTATCCTTGTAATATTGCACTCATTTAAAGGTAATAGAATGAAACATAAAGTAATTATTGATACAGACCCGGGCATTGACGATGCTATGGCAATATTTTTTGCCTTTCAGGCAAAAGACATAGATGTTATTGGGTTGACCACAGTGTTTGGCAATGTACCCGTTGATATGGCGGCAGATAACGCACTCATATTATGCGATATCGCAGGTGTTGATATTCCTGTTACTAAAGGGGTTGCTGCACCTTGGGTTGGGCCTGAATCAAGCTATGCACATTTTGTGCATGGCGATAATGGTTTTGGTGACGTACCGTTGGCGGCCCCTAAACATAAACTCGATCCCCGCAGTTCCGCGCAATTTATTGTTGACATGGCCCGCCAGTATCCCGGTGAAATTACCGTCGCAGCTATTGCTCCATTAGGCAATATTGCACTTGCGTTACGTATTGAACCAGCGTTACCCAAATTATTAAAGAGCTTAACTATTATGGGAGGCGCAGCCCATGTTCCGGGTAACGTCACACCAGTTGCCGAAGCTAATATTTGGAATGATGCCGAGGCCGCTGATATTGTTTTTAATGCCGGTTTCAATTTACACATGTTTGGCTTAGATGTTACCAAGGCGGTATTGTTCAGGTCAGATGATTTAGATGCATTGAAATCGGGTAGTCCGACCTTGGGTGGTTTTGTTGAGCAGGCTGCACAATTTTATATGGACTTTTATTCACCTGAAATTGGTGAGCGAGCGTGTTATTTTCACGATGTGTTACCCCTAGCACACTTACTGCAGCCTGAATTGTTTGAGTTTGAAACGGGGCAAATTCGTGTTGCTACGGATCCTCTGTGTGTAGGTCAAACCGTGTTTGCTAATAAGCCATTCCCACATTTGAATAATTTTGCTAATACCCCACCAGTACAGGTTGCTACCAAAGTTGACGCTGAACAATTAAGAGCGTTATATTTCTCAACGTTCTCATAATCTGACACGGTAGAAGACGTCTGTCTAGGCGGTCTTCTACCTTAGTTTAGGCTGTTTATTTGTTTAGTCTCATTCAAACACCTCAAAATTTATACCTAATTAGAGCAATAACAACACTACGATATAAATATCTTAATTTCAGCTGAGACTTGAATCATGCTGAGTACTCTATTTTTACGTCACGGTAGTAACCTTGTTGTTTTCTTTGTCTTAATGGCAGTCTTTTATTGCATTTTCAATTTGTCATTTACCTTTATTGGTGATTATCGCTTAGTACATTCTGGCATACCAATGGTGTTTTGCGCCTTTTATTTAGGCCGCTTTTACGTCTGTTGTATGGGTGTGGCACTGGCCTCTGCGTTTGTCTATAGTGCCGAAACCCCTCATACAGTGGTATTAACAATGGAGTGGCTGCTTGCATTGTGTCTTGCTGTCTTTTGTCGCCGCCGAAACGTCACTCAGCCCTTATTTGTATTTTTTATATTCTGGCTCTCCGCTTTGTTAATTGGTTGTACCTTACACCTGTTATCCTTTGGCAAAGTCAGCTTGTTTGATTCATCTTTCCATTACATTTACATGTTGATCAATTCATTACTAAATTTGGTCGTTGGCGGTGTTCTTTACATCGGATGGGCGCTCGTGATGCGAAGACAACGGCTGTTGGCACAAATAAGTATGAACCATTTTGTGCAATTTCTATTTAGTGGTTTTGTTTACGTGGCGCTGCTCTCTGTCAGCATATTTCAACATGGGGTGAATCGACAGCAACATAAAGTAGCGATTCAAAACAGCTTAAAACAGCGTTCTGAAATTCTCGCACAAGAACTCAATACTAATCTTCGCTTGTATCAAAAAAGTATTGTAGGGTTTGCAAACAATTTTCATGCGCGCTCTATAGACTCCAATAAAACAGAAGGTCAATGGTTATTAAAAAATGATCAACAATTGTTATGCCTTAAAGTACTTGATGCTAACAATAAACCAATATTATCACTGTTTAATAATGCTATTGCGAACACTCATATGGCGTGTCGTTTTACACCTTCGTTTTATCATACACTGTCATTGTTCAATGTAACGTCAGTAAAACCTCGGACAAAGATTGTTAATATGGCTGTTGGCAGCGGTCAGATTGGTATTTATGTAACCATCAGTAGTAATAACAAAGATGACATACGAGTATTTGGATTAGTTGATATAACATCATTTTACGCGCGACCTGATATTAGTGGGCACGATAGGGCGCAGATAATGATTGTTGATAGTAACAATCGAATCGTCTATGCCTCAGACGACATTCCGAATGATCCCTCTAAAGGTGCGTACGACAATTTGTTACCTTTGTCATATCGCGATTCAATGACACCGTCTGAAAGCATGTCCACTTATTTACTTGAGTCTAGTTTGGTGGCGTATTATAAATGGCGTATATTTACCTTACACTCGATGGCCTTGGTTGAATCGGCAATAAATCAAAGTTCTATGACGGCATTACGGTGGTTAGCCATCATGACGTTATTCGCAGTGATCGCTTCTTATTTCGTTGCCCGTGTGATCATATTTCCGGTAAATAATTTAGTCAAAAAACTAGAGCATTTTGACCCCCAGCATCCGCAACCTTCGGCTAATCATAGCCGTTCAAACTTTTCAGTTTATCTGACCGAGTTTTCGCGCATGGATTTAGCTTTTACGGCACTGCAAACCCGCTTACAAAATACGGTGTCGCAATTGACAGACGCTCAATACAAAGCGGCTCAATTGAATTCACGCTTGAGTTATATGAACAGTGAATTGGAAACAATTATAAGCGATAAAACCCGATTTTTAGAACAAGCACTGCTCGAAGCGAAGGAAGCAAACAAAGCAAAGTCGAGATTTTTGGCCAATATGTCTCACGAAATTAGAACACCGATGAACGGCATTATGGGGGTTTGTCAATTACTGGTAGATAACCAGCAGGATGCCAATTATCGTTATTTCAAAATGATCAATGAATCGGCTCAATCTATGATGTGTATTCTGAATGACATTTTGGACTGGTCAAAAATAGAATCGGGTCAAATTACCATCGAACAGATTGGTTTTTCACCGGTTGATGTGTTTGAACGCTGTATTGAGGTGCACCAGCAGAATGCTCGTGCTAAACAGTTAAGCTTGTCCATTAATTATCATGGCAATATTCCAGCTAATTTGATCTCCGACCCAACTAAAATCGCGCAGGTACTAAACAATCTGTTGAGTAATGGTATCAAGTTTACTCAGCAGGGTGAGGTCATTGTACATTTCTATTATTGTTATTCCGTAAATCGCTTAGTGTTTTCAGTTATCGATACGGGCATCGGTATTGAGCAACAAGACTACGACAATATATTTAAGGAGTTTGTGCAGGCGGACAACACCACGACTCGTAAGTACGGCGGTACCGGTCTTGGTCTCGCGATTACTGCCAAGTTGGTGACGAGTCTTGGCGGTCACATAACAGTGAATAAGAGACATAGCCAAGGAACCTGCTTCACCGTTTGTCTGCCGGCAGACATCAGTATACCTGTGGTGATGCCAGAGCAAGTTCAGGGTGGGAAACTTGATTTAGACGGCTGTAGGATTTTGGTGGCAGAAGACAATTTAATTAATTTTGTTATTGTTCAAGAGATATTGTTAGCCACAGGTGCGATAGTGACCCACGCTGAAAACGGTAAACAAGCCATTGAACTATGTGGTGAAAAATTATTTGATTTAGTGTTGATGGACTGCCAAATGCCAATCGTGGATGGTTACACTGCGACAACAAAAATCCGTGCTCTAGGAAAACAATGGCTGGAAATTCCAATAATCGCGTTGACTGCTAATGCTTACCAAGAAGACAAAGATAAATGCTATCAGGTGGGTATGTCAGGTCATATAACCAAGCCAATTGATAAACAGTGTTTGTTAACCATGATTAACAAACATCGCCCTAGCAGGTCTGGAAGCAACGAATGTATATAAAACTTGGTCAGGGACGCAAATAGTCGAGCAAAAAACAGCCACATAGGCTATCATAACGCGCTTTATAATTGTCTAACGGTAGAGAAAGTATAATGAAACCAAGCGTAGCAATTGTGATGGGTTCTAAATCTGATTGGCCCACAATGAAGCAAGCCGCACTGATGTTAAAGCAACTGGATGTGCCTTTTGAAGCTCAAGTAGTTTCAGCACATAGAACGCCTGACTTGTTAACCAAGTTTGCTGAAACGGCGGCCAGCCAAGGCATTAAAGTTATTATCGCCGGTGCCGGTGGTGCTGCGCACTTACCTGGCATGATTGCTGCCCATACCCATTTACCCGTATTAGGTGTACCGGTGCGTTCAAGTCAATTGAGTGGCGTTGATTCATTGTATTCTATTGTTCAAATGCCCAAAGGTGTGGCTGTTGGTACGCTCGCCATTGGCGAAGCCGGGGCCGCTAACGCGGGTTTACTTGCCGCGCAAATATTAGCTGTAACGGATCAAGCGCTGACAGAACGAGTCATTGCCTTTAGACAGCAACAAACCGATACCGTGATGCAAAATAATAGCTTGGAGTTGGATGAGTGAATGTATTAGTTTATGGTGCTGGTCAATTAGCACAGATGATGCAGTTGGCCGCATTACCATTGGGGATAAAGGTTCAAGCCGTTGATGTTGGCAATAACCAAGTTGTAGATGCCATATCAAAAACTGTCAGTAGCCTAACATTACAGCAAGCCATTGAACAAGCTGATGTATTAACCGCTGAGTTTGAACACGTGCCAGAAGACTTATTAGCTCAAGCAACGGAAAGTGGTAAATTGAAGCCCTCTCAGGGCGCTATCCTAGTTGGTGCTGACAGGGTAAGAGAAAAGCACTTACTGACTCAGTTAAATATACCTAACTGTGAATACAGTATTGTAGATGATGTTAACCAATTACCAAATGCGGTTGATTTACTCGGCGAACAACTGGTGATAAAAGCTAGCCGTGATGGTTACGACGGTTACGGCCAATGGCGGCTAGCTGACCGTTCCGAGCTGGCCGACTTACAACATGAGCTTGGTGCGCTTGATTTGAAAAAAGTACCGCTGGTGGTTGAGAAAATGACGCGCTTTGACCGTGAGCTGTCGTTGATTGGCGCTCGCAACCAACAAGGTCAAATTGAGTTTTATCCGTTAGCAGAAAATCTTCATCACCAAGGTCAATTGCATTTATCCGTAGCGCCAGCACCTAAGATTAGCGAAACGTTGCAAGCTGCCGCAGAGTCAGACTTTACCAAACTGGTGGAAGCACTCGATTACGTGGGCGTAATGGCCGTCGAGTTTTTCCAGTGCGGAGAACAACTACTGGTAAACGAAATTGCGCCGCGAGTACATAATTCTGGACATTGGAGTCAGTGTGGCGCTGTTGCTAGTCAATTTGAAAATCATATCCGAGCGGTATGTGGTTTACCGCTATTGAGTGGTAAAGCATTGCAACCCAGTGCGATGATCAATGTGATTGGTTATGAAGAATCAGCAGATACGTTAAGAGAACTTCCTAATGCGCAGCTACACTGGTATGGAAAAACGGCTAGGGTGAAGCGGAAAATGGGCCACATAAATGTTACCGCCAGCAGTTACAACGCACTGGCAGAGCGCTTAGAAGTGATTGCCCAAGGTTTACCTAAAGATACTTTCCCAGTACTGGGAGAGGCTATTTCGGCGGTGTTAAAAGACCTGGTTTGATTGAAAATTAAGCATGCGAACGTGCTTGGTTAATATATTTGCCATTTACTATTGACTTACTCGTCATTTGGCATAAAATGCCCTCCACTTTCAGCGACAGCAGAAAGTTACCAACGTGTGCCGACTTAGCTCAGTTGGTAGAGCAACTGACTTGTAATCAGTAGGTCGCCAGTTCGATTCCGGCAGTCGGCACCATTTAAAAACCTTATCCACGGATGAGGTTTTTTTGTATTTGGCATTTATTTATTCACCCGCCGTCGACATACACTCTTGTGCTATTGATATTTCGTTTGTGTAACCTTATATACAAGCTAGCAATAAAAACCGAGGAAATGCCGTGAACAGTATCGATTTAACGTTAGAAAATTTTCAGTCAGTATTCATTGAAACATCAAAAGATAAATTGGTGATTATTGATTTTTGGGCTGACTGGTGCGAGCCATGCAAAAATTTGATGCCCATACTCGATAAACTGGCGGTGGAATTTCAAGATACAGTAACTTTGGCAAAAGTGAATTGCGATGAGCAGCAAGAAATTGCGGCGCAGTTTCAAATCAGAAGTCTTCCTACAGTTATGTTTGTAAAGGACGGCCAACCTGTTGACGGTTTCGCTGGAGTGAAGACGGAATCGGAAATAAGAGAGTTGATTCAGAAGCAACTACCCGCGCCTGAGCAAGCATTATTGACTGAGGGATTGGCGTTATATCAGTCTCAAGATTATCAAGGGGCGATAACGCCATTGAAACAAGCTCTAGAGTTATCAACTGAGCGCCATGACGCACGGTTGATTCTGGCTGATTGCTATATTGAATTAAAACAAGTTGCACAAAGTAAACTGCTCCTTGATGCTATCCCACTAGTTGCTCAGGACCAAAATTATCACAGCGTGATGGCCAAAGTGCACTTAGCTGAACAAGCCGCGGAAACGCCAGAAATAATGGCTCTTGAACAGAAACTTGCCCAGTCTCCCGACGACCACGAGATTAGGATCGCGTTAGCAATACAGTACAGTCAGGCCGGTAAATCAGAACAGGCTCTTGAGTTGTTATTCACCGTATTGCAAAGGGACATAAATTTTGCTGATGCTAAGAAAAATTATCTAGACATTTTGGCTGCACTGCCTGAGGGTGAGCCGTGCGGACCGCTATACCGTCGTAAACTTTATAGTTTGTTGTATTAACGAGTGCAGTTGAAGGGCTTGGTGAACACCAGCCCTTATTTCATGAACTGGACGAATGTTTGCTTAAACTTTGCCAGTTTTGGTGCGACAACCATTTGGCAATAGACATTCTGCGGGTTGTTGTTGAAATAATCTTGATGATAATCTTCCGCAGTGTGGTAGTTGTTCACCTCTAGTACCTCTGTGACAATGGGATCTTCCCAGATCTGTTCTGTTGTCATTTCATCGATAATATTCTGGGCTTGCTGTTGCTGGTCTTGATCGTGATAATAAACGCCTGAACGATACTGTGTGCCCACATCATTGCCTTGTCTATTGAGCTCTGTGGGGTTGTGCAGTGAAAAAAATATTTCTAATAATTGACGGTAACTGATTATCTCAGGATCAAAAGTTATTCGTACCGCCTCAGTATGCCCTGTGGTGCCAGAAGTCACGGTTGCATAAGTTGGTAATTGGGCCTCTCCATTGGTGTACCCACATTCAGCTTGGATAACACCTGCAAGTTGATTACATGCTGATTCAATGCACCAAAAGCATCCACCGGCAAAGGTTGCGGTTTGATTTTGTACCATAGAAACTCCTTTCGCTTTCATGATCGGTTTAGATTACCACTACGTACCATCTGTGGTAACGGATGATTTAATCAATGACACTTCAACGGTAAGGCTATTATGACTACACTCACTATGTTCTACGACAGTCAATGTCCTCTATGCTTAGCGGAAATTACTCAATTAAAAGTATATGATAACGACAAAGCATTAGCTTTTGAAGATATTCATGCCACTGATTTTCAGAACAAATTTCCCTATCTTAGTGCTAAAGCATGTTACGACCGTCTCCATGTATTGACGTCTACAGGTAACATCTTACTTGGATTGGACGGTACATGTGCCGTCTGGGCCGCGGTTAACAAGCATCGCTGGCTTAGGGTACTTCGTTGGCCAGTGATAAGATGGGGTGCAGATGCGGCCTATGTTATTTTTGCCCGCAACAGAGGACTATTTTCTAAATTACTCATGGGTAAAGCGGGGTGTGCACCATGCCAGAAGTAAGTAAACCGTGTGTTTTAGTTATCGGGGCTGGTGGTATTGGTCGGGCGCTTTGTGATTTACTTACTACGAATGGGGAGTACGACGTCCATTGTATTACCAGAGCAAAGCCATCAAACCCTGTTAACTGTAGCGCCGTTCATATCATATCAGACTATGATGAAGCAGCAATTAGCGGTTGGTGCTCAGACATAGGGTTTTCATTTTCATTGGTTTTTTGTACCACTGGTTTTTTACATGATGAGCACGTTAAACCAGAAAAAAAACTGGAAGATATTAATGCCGACAACATGTTGAAATATTTTCAGGTTAATACAGTCATTCCAAGTCTCTGGTTAAAATACGGTGTCCGGCTGTTTGACCGTAAGCTAGGAGGCAAATTGGTGTTGTTGTCTGCCCGTGTCGGTAGTATTAGTGATAACAAATTAGGCGGGTGGTATGGCTACAGAGCGTCCAAATCTGCCCTCAATATGATGATTAAAACAGCGCGAATTGAATACGCCAGACGTAGCCCAAACGTTAACTTGATCGCATATCACCCTGGCACCGTGGACACTGGTCTGTCAGCCCCGTTTCAAGCGAGGGTTCCAGAGGGTAAATTATTTAGTCCGGCACAATGCGCTGGATATCTTACCCAAGTAGTTGATTCGTTACAGTTGACTGAGACCGCTCATTACGTGGATTGGCGAGGCAACGCAATTCCGTGGTAACTCTCGTAACCTGAGGAATTACAGGGCGTCACGTGTAAGCATTGTGAAAAAACTTATTGTAGATTAGTTGTCGGTCCAACATCCCAAAGACATTTGCGGTCAAGCCTGTTACCATCCAGATATATTAATAAAAATAACAGGAATGAAATATGAGTGTAAATCGCGAGCAGTTTGGCTCTCGGCTGGGCTTCATTTTAGCGGCAGCAGGTTCGGCAGTAGGTATCGGTAATATGGTCGGGTTTCCTGTCGCAGCTGCCAAGAATGGCGGTGGTGCGTTTTTGCTTATTTATGCGCTGTTTGTTGTGTTCTTGTGTCTGCCTGTGATGATTGCAGAGATGTCTTTAGGTCGGAGCACTCAAAAAGATCCTTTAGGGGCATACAAGTCTGTTTCCGGCGATAACCTTGGGTGGAAAATAGCTGGATTGTTGTCCGTAATCACACCCTATATGATTGCGGTTTTTTATACAGTCATTACGGTTTGGTTATTCGGTTATTTGTACCAGATAATTGGCGGTAATTTAGACCAATTAGCCAAGGCTGACACCTTTGGACAGTTTATAAACGGTAATGACATCTTTATCTATATGGTAGCTGTAATTGCCGTGGTTTACGGTATCTTAGCAGGTGGCGTCAAAAACGGTATTGAGAAAGCCGCTAAAATCCTCATGCCAACCTTGTTTGTTATGCTGTTGTTGTTAGTCGGCTTTGTACTTAGTTTAGATAATGCATTCGCCGGCGTTGAATACTACGTGATCCCTGATTTCTCAAAGATTAATGCGCAAGTGATTAACTCTGCGTTATCGCAAGCATTCTTCTCACTTTCCTTAGGTATGGGGATCATGATTACTTACGGTTCTTACCTAAGCAGTAAAGATGCCATCAGTGGCTCTGCTAAAATGGTAGCCTTAACAGATACTATGGTTGCTTTCGTTGCTGGTTTATTAATTTTACCCGCGGTATTTTCGTTCAACCCTGAAACCAATACTGAAACCCTGAGTGATTCATCAGTAGGGCTTATTTTCACATTTTTACCGCAGATATTTTTAGCTTTACAAGACGGTATTGGTTATCTAGGTGCCTCCATTGTCGCTGCTAGTTTCTTTCTACTGGTATTTTTTGCTGCCATTACATCCCTTGTTTCAATTGCAGAAGTGCCGGTCGCTTCTGTGATGCAAGCCCGTTCTGTGTCCCGTAAAAAAGGCTTGTTGATTGTCGGGTTGGCTATTTTGTTTTTAGCGATTCTTGCCTCGATGTCATTTGGCATCATGGGTTGGGTAACTGAATTTACTCAGTATGCGGGGCAGTCAAAATCATTATTTGATGTGTTAGTCGATGTGTTTTACGACACGATATTGCCATTCAACGGATTTTTGATCTGTATTTTTGTTATTTATCGATGGAAATCCCAAGGTTTTAACGGCGAAATCTCCCGTGGCGATAGCCGTTATCTCGGTAGTTGGTTTGAGCGCTATGTTACATTCTCAGTGGCCACTGTGATACCGCTGATATTATTAATGGTGTTTTTGAATACCGTCGCAGTGAAGTTTTTTGGTATCAGTTTATTTCTATAATGTTGACAAGTTACGTATCTCACTACTTTGGTAACTAGCCCTGTTAGGGTTAGTTACCCTATTTATTGGCTGGATGCATAACGCTTGCAGAGGTCCATTCAGTGACGATGGAAAATTGGATAGGCCCTTTATTGTTTGGGGTAGCCCTAGTGACGTTTGTCTTGGCTGTCTCCTTTATAGTGACAAGTTTTATGTTGCAAAAGACAGATGCTAAAACGGCGATGAAGCAAAAAATTATTTATAGATTGTGTGGAATAGGTAGTTTAATTATTTGGTTATTCATCACTGACATCTTGTTATGAGGCAAAAAGGTTATGGACAGTATATTTGAAACATCGGTATGTCGAGGCCCGACATACGCTTACAAATGGGAAAAATATAGCGGTAAGGATATATTGCCGGTCTGGGTTGCTGATGCTGAGTACCCTTGTCCCAAGCCTATTATTGATGGCCTAAAAAAGTATTTAGATAATCAAATATTGGGTTATACCTTGCCATCGCAATATACCCCCGCGAACGATGCTGTGGTGTCTTGGTTACAGCAACAATATGGCTGGAAAATTGATCCAGCTTGGATTGTTTGGACTCCCGGCGTGGTGCCAGCATTTAATGTCGCCTGTAAAGCGTATGCACCCCGTGGTAGCAAGGTAATTGTTCAAGTACCCAATTACCCACCTTTATTGTCAGCCCCCGGTATTAACGAACTTGAGCGGCTTGATGTACCTACTGTGACGAGCGATGGCCGAGACACCCTAGATTTCGAGATCCTTGAGGCACACGCAAAAGATCCTTTGTGTCATTTGATGATTTTATGTAACCCAATGAATCCTAACGGATCGGTATTGACCGAGAGTGAACTAGAAAGAATCGCTGATATTTGCCGTAACTACAATGTTACCTTGTGTTCTGACGAGATCCATTGTGATTTAATTCTAGACGAGAGTCAAAAACACATTCCCGCTGGTAAGGTCAAGGGGATGTCTTCTCAAAGCATCACGTTAATGGCCGCCAGTAAAACCTTCAATGTTGCTGGACTCGGTACGTCATTTGCTATTATTCCCAGCGCGACGATGCGACAGGCTTTTACCAAAGCGGCATCTGGCATTGTGCCCTGGGTAAATATATTAGGATTAGTTGCCACTGAAATTGCTTTTACCCAGTGTCATCAGTGGTATCAAGATTTGATTGTTCATCTGAGAACCAACCGTGATTATCTCGCGTATCAATTGGCGTCTGTAGAGGGTTTAAATTATACGCCCTCGGCAGCAACGTTTTTAGCTTGGGTTGACGTAAAAGCGTTGAATTATAGCAATCCACAGAAATGGTTCGAGCAGCGGGGTGTTGGTCCTTCACCCGGCAGAGATTTTGGTTCGCCTGACCACATACGTATTAATTTTGCTAGTTCTAATGAATATTTACAGCGGGTAGTGGCGCGCATCAAAGCGCCGCTTAAAGAGTAAAGGTGTTTTATGTTTGCCTCAACGGAATATCAGCAGACGTTATTGAAGGTTAATGCTCTGGTTAATCATCCAGAGTTACAAACCAAAGTACGCAGCACAGAATTTATCTCCGGAGTGATTTTTGCTGCCAGTGTTTGTCCAGAGATTCCGCTGCCCACCGAGTGGTTACCCCTTCTTGTCTGTGGTGACTTGTCCGCCGCATCTAGTACCCAAGTGGACCAGTTTTCAGACACGTGTTTTGAGTTGTTCAGGGTACAAGTTAGTGATTTACAAAAAAAACAAATAGGTTATCCATCAAGCTGTGTAGTCGCTGAGGAAATGACGAAGAAGAGTGCCTTAGCTCAGTGGTGTATGGGGGTAATTACCCAACACAAACAGTCTGAGTCGAGCTGGCAAACCGCTTGGGATTGTTATGCGAATTCCGAGCTCTACTGTACCAACAACCATCAACAAGAACTCACCCGATTTATAAAGCTTATGACAATGTTCGCTGATGTTCCAATGGCATTGAAGCAGAGAGAGGCTGAACAACAGCAACAACTACTTAATCATTTACCGCTATTGTACAAAAGCCTCCCAGCGACACTGCAACAATATATTGATATTGCTGATAGCCTGTCTGGCGCGTTGCCGACCAACGTTGAGTTCTTTAGTTCATGACGGGCCCACAGCTAGTGCTAGATGACGACGCTATAGGCATTAAACCTTTGGCCAAGACTAATCGACTCGTGTTAGCCATTACTGCCGTCGCACTTGCCGGTCTGAGCTTTATTGGTTGGCTTTTACTTCCCAGCAGCTTGCTCTTAGTTGCCGCCTTGTGTGGTGTCTTTTCAATCATTTTGGGGCTAATTACTTTATCTAAATACAGTATGCCTGCTTATAGTTTTATCCTTCATCGACAGCGCTTAAGTCATTATCAGTCCAAAGGCAGTTGGACGTTAAATTGGCCTTGTATTCAGCGTGTTGATCAGCCAAGAGTTACCATGGGCTTAGAGGTGTCAACGCTCCCTTATGTTGCAATACGATTGACTGATGACGGTTACGAACGCTTATTGTCATCATTGTCACCACGATTAGCCAACCACCTGTTGGTAAACCAAAGAGCCTTGTTATTGCAAGGCGATGGTGGTTGTAATACGGGTAATTGTTACGCCGAAGGTTTAATTGAAAAGGATAAATTCGTAACTCCAAAAGGAACGCGACACACTGGTCCTATTGCGATGTTTGGCAATAGGATGCAACGTTTACGGGCGAACCTAGGTTATGACCTGTATATCGATACGGATTATCTTGATCGAAGCCCAGAAAACTTCATTACACTACTAAAACAATGCCAACAAACCGCAGTATCTCAGATGTCTTAGCTTTTTAAGTTGTCTCGTTCAAGTGCTAGCTGACTCGCGGTGTATAGTTGAGGCAACAGCTTGTAGGCTTGTTCGTAGAAACCCTGTTTCAACAAGCCTTCTATTTCATTGCATAACACCCGTATTCTTGGCACACCCGTTTGACTACTGATACCATGCAGCGCATGAATGTGTGCGGTTAACTCAGTACTATTAACGTCACGCTCCGCGGCCTTTATCAGCGGTAGTAAAGTATCAAGCTCTTTCTTGAATTCTACAAACAATGATTGAGCAAGTGCCTCGTCACCGTTCACTCTTGAAATTGCTAGTTGCCAATCAATATCCTCAATATTCGCATTGACCGTATCAAGGTCGCACCAGCCGTTAATAACAGACATAAGTGAATTTACGTCAATCGGCTTAGCGAGATGGTCATCCATACCAGATTGTAAAAATTCTTGTTTTTCTTGTTCAAAGGCGTGCGCAGTTACCGCAATTATAGGTGTTCCGGCATTACATCCACTGCGGCGTATTTGTTGAGTGGCGGTCAAACCATCCATGTTCGGCATTTGAATGTCCATCAAAATGATGTCGTAGTCATTATCTTGACACAGGTCAATGGCATGCTGACCTGTCAGACAGGTAGTCAATTGAATATTGGTGGGTAATAACCAGGTTTCTAACAAGCGTAAATTCATTTCCATATCGTCCACAGCAAGTAACGACAATGATGACCAATCTACAGGTTGTAATGCTGTATTTAGCTGTGGTGTCTTTGGCAACAACAGTTGAGACAATTTCCTCGCCGTTAACGGTTTCCTAGCTAATGTTATATTATCCGGTAATGTTGTATTGGCAGATTTAAAATACGTTTGACTCGAACAATTAATGATCACTTGAGCATTATCATAGTTTTGAGAAATGACTCTTAAGTCAATCAAAGATAGTCGTTTTTTAATGGATTCATTCCATACAATAATAGGGTTGCTAGCGACATCTGTAATTTCAACCAAATTCATACCCATACTTTCAATTAAACGTGTAGCAACCGTGTGATAAAGACCTGAAAAGTTAGCTAACGCAACGTTTTTTAGGGACGTACTCTCAACATCAAAATTATTAGCCTGGGAGAATGCAAGGGGCACCGTAAGGGAAAAAACACTGCCTACTTGAGGTTGACTGCTGACCGTAAGATTACCATTCATAAGCAGGGCCAGCTGATTTGAAATGTATAACCCAAGACCTGCACCTTGATGAGTGCGGGTAAAGGTATCGTCAAGTAACTCTACATTTTTAAATAACCGTTCTTGTTTGGGGCGTGCGATACCGATACCGGAATCTTCTACCCGTATTTTCAGCTGTAATTGTTTAGAGTCGCTTGTGGTGTATGTTACTTCAACGAAAATATATCCAGTATGAGTGAACTTTACTGCATTCCTAAATAAGTGGTGGAGTATCTGCTGAATTTTATCTTTGTCCCCCGTAAGACGCTTTGGTAGTGGCTGTTGGAAAAAAATTAATTCAAGTTGTTTATTCTCTGCTTCTCTATTCATTTGTGATATTAAATCATCGAGTAATTCAGAGGCACTAAAGGTGGTACAAACGAGTTGGATATCGCCTGATTCTAATTGCGAGTAATCCAATAAGTCATTAACAATTATTCTCATCTGATTAGCTGACTCGTGTATGATTTCTACGTGTTCAGAGGTTTCAGAGTGATTGACGGACATTTTTAATTGATTAGCAAAGCCTAAAATGGCGTTCAGTGGAGTTCTAAATTCATGGCTCATGGTCGCTAAAAACTGCGATTTTACTTTGTTCGCTTTTATCGCAGCACGACGCGATAAGTCGATGGTTGCACTCTGTTCTTCAATATAATCATAATTTGATTTTAATACTTTAGTGACGTCCTCGAGCTCGTTCGTTATTGCAAAATGCTCTCGCCGCCTGAAAGCAAGAGAAAGAATGGCTACTTGAATAAACATCCCCACATGAAATGCGTGAATAGTATAAAACGAGAAAAGAATTTTTCCGTTTAGTGCGAGTAAAGAGAGTGTGGCGCCAACAATAAATGCAAATGAGCTTAAGGAAAAATAATGGCGCTCATATAATTTATGTTTCATGGTTAGAAAAACTGTTACTGCCAATAACAGCATATTCAGCGGTAAAAGATACATGGTGAGTTGATATTGCAGCGCGACTAGCTCAGTTGAACTGAGTAAAAATATCGCGATACAGAAAATCAATATGCTAATATTCGCTTTCGTCAGCATCGCTAATAATCTCGAGAAGGCCATTCTTCGTAAAAATGCGTAATTCAAGATTGACTGAGTTAAAGCAATACTTAAAAATGCGATATGTTGGTAGTTTAAACCACTGAAGGATTGGGTGTTGGGTAAAAATATCGCTATCCTACCATTGATAAATAATCCACTAATCATGAAAACTAAAATGTGTGCTAGATAGGCTAAAATAGCTTCATCGCGAGCAGACAGAAAATTAGCAAAGTTGAAAGCAGCCATGGTAACAAGTGCACTTAATAAAGCTGCCCAAAAAATAGTTGTCCTGAGAGCTTCATGTTTATGCGTGGAAGCTTTCGATAAGGTTAGCGGCGCTATAATAGGCGATTTATTCTGCTCAATTTTAATAAACAAAAGTGTTTCTTGTTGATAAGGCAATACCAAGGGTACTGTTGTATAAAACGCTTGTTTCGATGGCCAATAAATCTGCGTTCCAGACGGCGAGAGTCCTGGTGTTGCTGAATAAACCGATATACCTTTGAGTTGGGAATAATTTATTGTCATCACCCAGTCATCGATTTTTGTGGTGTTCTTTATCGCAATTCTCAGCCAAAGGTTTTGGCTTACCTGTCCGTAATTTGGTACGGCGGTTGTTGGTTTTGTAAATAGGTGGGGATTGTCGAGTAACACGCTAATGTTAGAGTTGCGTTCGGGATCCTTATAGACAGTCACTTCGTGATCTAAAATAACCGTGTCTGAATTTAGTAGTAGCGGTTGTGGATTGTTAGCGTAACTAAACGACGTCGCCAACATGAGGGCAAGTAATAATACATTCAAAATGCTAGAGCCATTAGATTCCATTACATATGCACCCAATTATCCACAAGATAGGTCGCAAGGTTAACTTATCAGTTGGTAGTTAGACAACAAAAAACACTAATAAACTGCGTCTGGACAATCTAAATCATTGCTAAAATGACACAAGCTCCGCGATTCTATCGGTAATTTCTTAAAAGAGTAAATAAATTCGCTTTTTCTGTGCGTGCTATTTATGGTAGGTTGTTCAGTAAATCCAATCTTAACGCCAATGATCAGTTTTACAAACCAATATGAATGAAACAATTAGTATTAGCGCAGATGGCGTTGAACAACTCCCCTTACAGCGTTTCGCAGAAGACGCCTATTTGAATTATTCCATGTACGTTATCATGGATCGGGCTTTGCCACACATTGGTGACGGCTTAAAACCAGTGCAACGTCGTATCATTTATGCGATGTCAGATTTGGGCCTCAGCGCAACAGCTAAATACAAAAAATCTGCACGTACCGTTGGTGATGTACTCGGTAAATTTCACCCCCATGGTGACTCCGCCTGTTATGAAGCTATGGTGTTAATGGCTCAGCCTTTTTCATATCGTCATCCGTTGGTTGATGGTCAAGGTAATTGGGGGGCTCCAGATGATCCCAAATCATTTGCTGCAATGCGTTACACGGAAGCGCGCTTATCCAAATTCAGTGAAGTGCTGCTCGCGGAAGTTGGTCAAGGTACTGTTGATTGGTCTCCCAACTTCGATGGAACATTAAAAGAGCCGAAAGTATTACCTGCACGACTGCCGCAAATATTACTAAATGGTGTTACGGGGATTGCCGTTGGTATGGCAACTGACATTCCGCCACACAATGCGCGTGAAGTAGCGACCGCTTGTGCTCATTTGTTGGATAATAGCAATGCAAGTCTTGACGACATCATGACTATAGTGAAGGGGCCAGATTACCCAACAGAAGCTGAAATTATTACACCTCACGCCGATATTCGTAAAATCTATACGTCGGGTCGTGGTAGTGTCAAAATGCGTGCCGTGTACGGCCAAGACGGGGGGGATATAGTGATTACTGCGCTACCCCACCAGGCTGCAGGCGGAAAAATATTGGAACAGATTGCGGCACAAATGCAAGCCAAGAAACTACCCATGGTGAGCGATTTAAGAGACGAGTCCGATCACGAAAACCCAACCCGCCTTGTTATTACGCCACGCTCCAATAGGGTGGATGTTGATCAAGTTATGCAGCATTTATTTGCTACCACAGACTTAGAAAAAAACTACCGCATTAACCTCAATATGATTGGTCTTGATGGTCGCCCTCAGGTCAAGGGTTTGGTGGACATTCTAAAAGAGTGGTTAGTGTTTAGGCGCGACGTGGTCGTCCGAAAGCTTCAATATAGACTGGATAAGATCCTCGCGCGATTACATATCCTTGACGGTCTGATGGTCGCTTTTTTGAATATTGATGAAGTCATCCGCATCATTCGCGAGGAAGAACACCCCAAACAAGAGCTTATGACACGCTTTGGTATCACTGATATCCAAGCAGATGCTATTCTAGATTTGAAGTTACGTCACCTGGCAAAATTAGAAGAGCAGAAAATCCAGGGTGAACAAAATGAACTATCTGCGGAGCGGGATAAGTTAGAAAAGACCCTGGGCTCTGACCGCCGCCTAAAAACACTGTTGAAGAAAGAAATATTGGCGGCTGCAGAAACGTATGGTGACGACCGCCGTTCACCATTAATTGAACGCACCGAATCCAAAGCATTAACTGAAAACGAACTAGTGCCAGCCGAGCCCGTCACCGTGATATTGTCTTCCAAAGGTTGGGTAAGGTGTGCCAAAGGACACGATATTGAACCTGCCAGTGTTAATTTTAAAGCGGGTGATGAATTCCTCGCAAGCTCCCAAGGCAAAAGTAATTTACCTGTAGTGTTTATTGATTCTTCTGGTCGTGCTTTCTCGTGCGAAGCGAGAGCCTTGCCATCAGCGCGTAGTCAAGGTGAGCCACTAACTGGCCGATTTAATATCGTTGCGGGAGAGCAGGTTACTCACGTAATGATGGCAGACAACAGTGCTGAATTCCTCGTGACCTCAGATAGCGGTTATGGTTTTGTCACTACGTTTAACGAGATGGTCAGTAAAAACAAAAACGGCAAAGCAGTGTTGACTTTGCCAGCGGGTGCCAAGGTAATGCAGCCCCAAGTGATTGATAATAGAGATACTGACTTATGCTTAGCTGTGTCAAATGAAGGTCGGATGTTGGTATTTCCGGTCAGCGATTTGCCTAAACTGAGCAAAGGTAAAGGTAATAAGTTAATTAATATTCCAGCCGCTCGTGCTGCGAGCAGAGAAGAATACGTGACCCACGTTACCGTAGTACCTGCGGATACCAGTGTGAAGTTAGTTGCAGGTAAGCGCAGTATGACGCTGACCTGTAGCGACATAGAGCATTACCGTGGTGAGCGCGGTAGGCGTGGTAATAAGTTACCGAGAGGACTTCAACGGGTTGACTCAGTGGAAATAAACTACCCTGCGAAGAAATCTGATACAAGTGACTCATAATTTTTAATGACTTGCCGATATGTATCCTAGTAAGAGTTTAAACGGTGGCGTAAATGAGACTGGCATTATTAATATTGCTAACATGTTGCTCAACATGGGTGATATCGCAAGAACTTAAAATTGTTGAGAGTTACACTCAAGATGAGCTGTTACAGCTTATTGCCACTAATCAGCATTTAACTAGAGTTAAAGCCGACCGTTGCCAACTCAACAACGATATTGAAGCCAACGCGACAGTGCTGAAAATTCCTGCTTATCAGTTTTTGTGGGGAGACATGCTGTCATGGGGAGTGTGTGTAAATTCAAATCCTCGCCTGGGTCTTGAATTTGTTAATCAGGCTGCGGAACAAGGGTTACCTGAAGCCCATGAGCAGTTGGGGCGGTATTACCACAAAGGTATTTTAGTCCCCACCAATATTACAAAAGCTATTCGCCATCTGTCTATGTCAGCCGGGTTGGGTAATACGCCTGCATTGTTGCAGCTGGCCGATATCTATTTAGCCGGGAAAGGTAGTCCAGTCGATTTTGAAGACACTTATCGCATGTTGTGCTCAGTGGTCAGTGACGACAGACAGGAAATCGCACTGATATCGAAAAAGCGACGGGCCTTCGCTAAGTTATTACCAAAATCTGTAATCACGGCCATTGATATAGCAACAGATGAGTAGGCAAGGGTTTAAAATACTTAATTATCTGTTGCATTAAACCTAGTCAGTTATTAAAGAACCTCGTATACTTCAGCCATTAATTGACACCATGGCGAACCACATTGAGCAAGAAGACACCCATTAACGATCCCCACTACCAACGAGAGAAAGAAAAATACGAGAATCCTATTGCAAGTCGTGAGTATTTACTTTCATTGATCGAAGCGAGTAGCAAAGGTCTTTCGTTAATCGAGATCTGTCATACCTTAGATTTGGATGAATCTAGACGTGTTGCTGTGCATCGTAGGTTGCGAGCCATGGAACGTGAAGGGCAAATTTATTTCGATAAATTCAAGCGTTATGTTGCTGTCAATGAAGATGTTCTTATCACTGGCGTGGTGATTGGTCACAGAGATGGATTTGGTTTTCTAAAACGCGACGATGGCGAATCGGATCTCTATCTATCTAGCAAACAAATGCAACTGTGTTTACCGAAAGATAAAGTTTCTGCGCGAATATTAGACAGTGGTCGTAAAGGCAGAACCGAAGCAAGTATTGTGAGAGTACTCGTACCGAGAAGCGAACCTATTGTCGGTCGTTATTACTTTGAAAGTGGTACTGGCGTGGTAATCCCTGATGACACTAGTATTACGCATGAATTTATCGTGCCACCTGAGCATAGTAATGGTGCGCGCCACGGTAACATGGTGGTGATTGATATTGCACAACGGGCAATGAAGCGTATGAACCCAATTGCACATATCTCCGAAGTGCTCGGCGAACACATGGCGCCGGGTATGGAAATAGACGTCGCCTTACGGACATTTGAAATCCCCCATGAATGGCCAGAAAATGTTATAGAGAACGTTGAAAAATTATCAGATGAAGTCCCCGATTCTGCTAAAAAGGGCCGGGTTGATCTGAGGAATATGCCACTTATTACCATTGACGGTGAGGATGCTAGGGACTTTGATGATGCGGTCTATTGTGAAGCATTAGATGATGGTCAGTGGCGATTATGGGTAGCCATTGCCGATGTAAGCCATTATGTACGACCAGAATCAAATTTAGACAATGAAGCGATTACGAGAGGTAATTCGGTATACTTCCCACAACAAGTGGTACCTATGTTACCGGAAAAATTGTCTAACGGGCTTTGTTCGTTGAATCCCCATGTCGATCGGTTGTGCTTAGTATGTGAAATGACATTGTCTGCGAGCGGCGAATTGGTGTCTCATCAATTTCTAGAAGCCGTAATGAATTCTCATGCAAGACTAACCTACTCCAAGGTCTGGAGTATCTTGCAGGGTGATGTTGAACTCGCGCAGCAATATGCAAGTGTTGTTACCCATATCCAAGACCTATACAGTCTTTATAAAATATTACATAAGAGCAGGTTGAAACGTGGTGCAATTGCTTTTGATACCACAGAGAATCGCTTCTTGTTTAATTCTGAACGTAAAATAGATGCCATTCTCCCAGTTGAACGCAACGATGCTCACAGACTGATAGAAGAGTGTATGATTATGGCAAATGTCGCCGCCGCGACCAGTTTAGAAAAAGCCGATACAGAAGGAATATTTAGAATACACCCCGAGCCCGATAGCGAACGGTTACAGACCTTTGTGAGTTATCTCAATGAAGTGGGTATAAAGCATAATATTAACGAGAACTCAGATCCTCAACACTACAGTCACATTGTCAGTAAGATTGCGAAACGCGCTGACAAAGAATTGATTCAAAGTATGTTGTTACGGTCAATGAAACAAGCGACATATGATCGTGAAAATGTGGGTCATTTCGGCTTAGCATTATCACGGTATACACACTTTACCTCACCGATTCGCCGTTATCCTGATCTGGTTGTGCACAGACTATTAAAATATTTGAATACTAGGACGTCTGGTAAGCCGTCAAAGACTGGTGGTGTAGCTTACACGAGCGAGCAACTAGACATGTTCGGTGAGCAGTGCTCAATGACCGAAAGAAGAGCCGATGACGCGACACGAGATGTGGCCGACTGGTTAAAGTGTGAGTTTATGCAAGACCACGTGGGCGATCAGTTTGAAGGCGTGATCGCGTCAGTGACCAATTTCGGCTTCTTTGTGCGCTTGTGTGATTTCCATATTGATGGACTTGTTCACATTACTGCCTTAGGTAACGAGTATCATGTGTTTGACGAAGTTAAACAAACCATAGTCGGCGAGCGCAGCGGTATCTGCTATCGTCTTGGCGATACCTTGAGCGTCACTGTTGTGTCGGTTAACTTAGACGAACGAAAAATTGATTTTTCACTTGCGGTACCGCCGGCAACGTCCAAGAAAAAGCAGAAGAAGGCGTCAAAAACATCTGAAAAACCAGCTAATAAAGGTAAAAAGAAATCTACCAAGGCTAGAGTCAAAAAAACCAAGCGGAGTCACAAATAATGGCACAACAGGACTGGATATACGGTATACATGCAATACACACGCTACTCGACCGTCAACCGGAGCGTATTATTGAAGTGTTTATACAAAAAGGTCGCAATGACCAACCAGTTGAACACATTGTCAACCAATCACGCCGTTTTGGTATTTCTGTGCAATTTGTTCAACGTAAAGTACTCGATAACAAAACAGACGAAGCACAGCATCAAGGCGTAGTGGCCCGAGCGAAGCCGAGTAAAGTGCTCGATGACAGAGACTTAGACGATTTACTAGAGAAACAGTCAAGTCCTCTGCTATTGGTTTTAGATGGTGTAACTGATCCTCACAATTTAGGGGCGTGCTTGCGTAGCGCCGATGCAGCCGGCGTGCATGCTGTGGTTGTACCAAAAGATAAGTCAGCAAAGATAACTCCAGTGGTAAGAAAAGTGGCCTGTGGTGCTGCTGACGTTGTACCACTAATAATGGTCACCAATCTCGCACGGGCTTTATCTACGATAAAAGACAGTGGCGTCTGGGTGGTAGGGACTGCAGGCGAAGCAACACAAACCTTATTTGAAACACAGAACACTGGTGGTGTAGCCTTGGTGATGGGTGCTGAGGGCAAAGGTATGCGCCGGTTAACACGTGAAAACTGTGACCAACTGGTGAAGTTACCCATGGCCGGTGTCGTGAGTAGCTTAAATGTGTCAGTGGCCACTGGTATCTGTCTTTATGAGCTGGTTAGACAACGAAAAAGCTAATTGCCACGAAACCCATCTAACACTAAGGGCTATCAATGCCTTTAGTGTCTTCAGAAACTTAAATTAATGCTGACAAGCGGATTTATTGTAGCGGCCAATAAGATATCGTATAAACAAACAGTTAGCACAACCAGAAAAACGTACGACCTGGTTCTGAATATTCAATTGCATTCCTTTTTATCTTTTTTTGTAATAAACCTGTTCATTGTGGTTTTTTTCTGTTACGATTTCGCGCCCTTTAAATAGGGTAATTGTACATAGGATCAATAATTACGTTGATCCTAACGTTGGCTCGAAAGAGTCGTAATTTGACAGCGGAGCACTAACATGATCCAAATGCAAACTAACCTGGATGTTGCCGATAACTCTGGCGCTCGCAGGGTTCAGTGTATTAAGGTTCTTGGTGGCTCGCATCGCCGTTATGCAGGTATTGGTGACATTATTAAAGTTACCGTTAAGGAAGCAATTCCTCGCGGTAAAGTTAAGAAAGGTGACGTACTTAATGCAGTGGTGGTGCGTACTAGAAAAGGCGTACGTCGTACAGATGGTTCAACCATCCGTTTTGACAATAACGCAGCGGTTTTGCTTAATGCAAACAAGCAACCAATTGGTACGCGTATCTTTGGCCCGGTAACCCGTGAACTTCGTGGAGATAATTTCATGAAGATAATTTCACTGGCCCCAGAGGTACTATAAGGAGTCACGATAATGGCAAATAAAATTCGTCGTGATGATGAAATTTTAGTATTAGCAGGTAAAGACAAAGGTAAGAAAGGAAAAGTTGTTTCTGTTCTTAACGAGTCAGACAAGCTAATTGTTGAAGGTGTGAATTTGGTGAAGAAACACCAAAAAGCAAATCCTCAAGCAGGAGTTGCTGGTGGCGTAATTGAAAAAGAAGCGCCTATTCACGTGTCTAATGTTGCGATCGTTAATCCAGCTACTGGAAAAGCTGATCGCGTCGGTTTCCGCTTCGAAGAAGAAAAGAAAGTGCGTTTCTTCAAGTCGAACGGCGAACTAGTTTAATAATTGGAGAGTACGATGGCGAAACTGCATGATTTCTATAAAGAAACAGTAGTGGCAGAACTTACTAAGCAGTTCGGTTACAAAAGCGTCATGCAAGTCCCTCGGATTGAGAAAATCACTCTAAACATGGGTTTAGGTGAAGCTATTGCTGACAAAAAGATTTTGACCAATGCAACCGCTGATATGGAAGCGATTGCAGGTCAGAAGCCAGTAGTCACAGTGGCAAGAAAATCTGTCGCGGGTTTTAAAATTCGTGAAGGTTATCCGATTGGCTGTAAAGTAACCCTGCGTGGCGAGCGTATGTGGGATTTCTTCGAGCGCCTAGTAGCGGTCGCAATTCCACGTATTCGTGACTTCCGAGGCCTCAACCCTAAGTCGTTTGATGGTCGCGGTAATTACAGTATGGGTGTTCGTGAGCAAATCATATTCCCTGAAATTGACTTTGATAAAGTTGATAAAATCAGAGGTATGGATATCACAATCACCACTAGCGCTAACACAAACGGCGAAGCTCATGCATTATTAAGTGCATTTGGTTTCCCGTTTAAGAAATAAGGTGTAGGGTTATGGCAAAAGAATCAATGAAAGCACGTGAAGCAAAGCGCGCTAAACTGGTTGCAAAGTACGCTGAACAGCGTGCAGCTCTTAAAACAGTCATCAGCAGTGTTGACTCTTCTGACGAAGAGCGCTGGGAAGCTGTTCTAAAGCTACAAAAACTACCGCGTGATTCCTCGTCAAGCCGTCAACGTAATCGTTGTCGCGTGACAGGCCGTCCACACGGTTTCCTACGTAAATTCGGACTAAGCCGTATCAAGTTGCGTGAAGCAGCGATGCGCGGTGAAGTTCCTGGCTTGAAAAAAGCCAGTTGGTAAGGAGTAGCTGATATGAGCATGCAAGATCCAATCGCGGATATGTTTACCCGCATCCGTAACGGCCAGATGGCAAGCAAAGTTTCTGTTGCAATGCCTTCTTCAAAGCAACGTATTGCAATTGCAAACTTGCTAGTTGACGAAGGTTATGTACAGAGCGCAGCAGTGTCTGGTGACGTTAAGCCTGTTTTAGAAGTTACTTTAAAGTATTTCGAAGGCAAAAAAGTTATTGAGAGCATTGAGCGCGTAAGTCGCCCAGGGTTGCGCATCTATAAGAAAAAAGATGAGTTGCCTAAAGTTATGGGTGGTTTAGGTGTCGCTATCGTTTCAACCTCTAAAGGCCTGATGACAGACCGTGCTGCGCGTAAAGCTGGCATGGGCGGTGAAATCATCGGCTACGTAGCGTAAGGGGAGTAATATGTCTCGAGTAGCAAAAGCTCCAGTCGAACTTATATCTGGTGTAGAAGTTTCTATTTCTGGCCAGGAAGTCGCTGTGAAAGGTAAAATCGGTACACTAACTCGCGCGTTTAACGCTGCGGTTGAAGTTGTCCAAGAAGAGAACCAGCTAAAAGCACAACCTCGTGAAGGTTTTGCGGACGGTTGGGCTCAAGCTGGTACAGCTCGCGCAATACTTAACGCCATGGTTATTGGTGTATCAGCAGGTTTTGAAAAACGCTTGCTATTGAATGGTGTCGGTTACCGTGCACAAGCACAAGGTAGCAAACTTAATTTAACCCTTGGTTTCTCACACCCAGTTGTGTACGAAATGCCACAAGGTATCTCTGTAGAGACGCCTAGCCAAACTGAAATCGTCGTCAAAGGCGCTGATAAGCAGTTAGTTGGTCAAGTGGCCGCCAATATTCGTGGATACCGTCCACCAGAGCCTTATAAAGGCAAAGGTGTTCGTTACTCTGACGAGATTGTGCGTCGTAAAGAAGCTAAGAAGAAGTAAGGGGACGGTACCATGGATAAGAAATCAGCACGTCTACGTCGCGCAACGCGCGCACGTAAAAAAATTCGTGAACTGGCAGTACATCGTTTGGTTATTAACCGTACACCGCGTCACATATATGCACAATTAGTTGCACCTTGTGGCTCGTTAGTGCTTGCCGCGGCATCAACTGTTGAATCTGCAATTGCTGAAGGCCTTAAGGGCACTGGCAATGTCGACGCAGCAACAGCAGTTGGTAAAACAATTGCCGAGCGCGCTATTGAAAAAGGCGTAACATCTGTTGCGTTTGATCGTAGCGGTTATAAGTACCACGGTCGCGTAAAAGCATTAGCTGATGCAGCTCGCGAAGCTGGTCTTCAGTTCTAGGAGTGAATAATGGCTAAAGTAGAAGTTCAAAATGGTGAACTATTAGAAAAGCTTATCGCTGTTAATCGTGTATCAAAAGTTGTTAAAGGTGGACGTATCTTTAGCTTCACTGCACTAACAGTTGTAGGTGACGGTAACGGCCGTGTAGGTTTTGGCTACGGAAAGGCGCGTGAAGTTCCAGCTGCTATTCAAAAAGCAATGGAAAAGGCACGTCGCAACCTGGTTGATGTTGATTTAAATGGTAGTACATTACAACATCCAATCAAAGGTCGTCATTCTGGTTCAAAAGTATATATGCAACCTGCATCTGAAGGTACTGGTATTATTGCCGGTGGTGCGATGCGTGCAGTACTTGAAGTAGCTGGCGTTCAAAACGTACTTTCAAAATGTTACGGTTCAACAAACCCGATGAACGTTGTACGTGCAACAATTAATGCACTAACAGACATGCAAGCGCCTGAGTCGATTGCTGCCAAACGTGGTTTGTCTGTAACAGATATTTTGGGGTAATCAGACATGGCTAAAACGATTAAAGTAAAGCAAACTAAAAGCTCAATTGGTCGCTTGCCTAAACATAAGGCAACGTTGACTGGTCTTGGCTTACGCGGTATTAACCATGTTCGCGAGTTGGAAGATACTCCAGCTGTACGCGGTATGGTAAATAAAGTAAGTTACATGGTCGAGTTAGTGGAGGAGTAGAATATGCGTTTAAATACTATCGCTCCTGCACCAGGAGCTAAAAAATCAGGTAAGCGTGTTGGTCGTGGTATCGGTTCTGGTCTAGGTAAGACTGGTGGTCGTGGTCACAAAGGTCAGAAGTCTCGTTCTGGTGGTTCGGTTAAGCCGGGCTTCGAGGGTGGACAAATGCCAATCCAACGTCGTCTTCCTAAATTCGGTTTTACGTCACGTAAATCATTTGTTACCGACCAGGTAACATTGACCGAAATTAGTAAAGTTGAAGGCGAAGTAGTTTCACTAGACACTTTGAAAGCAGCAGGTCTTGTTAAGAAAGAAATGTTGTTCGTAAAAGTCATGAAAAGTGGTGAAATTACACGTGCAGTCACTGTAAGTGGTTTGAAAGTTACAAAAGGCGCTCTTGAAGCTATTACAGCTGCGGGCGGCAAAGTAGAGGAATAAGCTAAATGGCTAAACCAGGAATTGACGCAGGAAAGGGCGGCTTGAGTGAACTGAAATCACGGATTCTATTCGTGCTAGGTGCAATCGTTGTATTTCGATTAGGCTCATTCGTACCTATCCCAGGTATTGACGGAAATGTACTTGCTAGCTTGTTTGAGCAGCAAAAAGGTACCATCATTGAAATGTTTAACATGTTTTCTGGTGGTGCGTTGGAGCGTGCTTCTGTACTAGCGCTGGGCATCATGCCTTACATCACTGCTTCGATCATCATGCAGTTGTTGACTGTGGTAAACCCCACAATGTCTGAACTGAAGAAAGAAGGCGAAGCTGGGCGACGTAAGATAAGTCAATATACGAGATATTTCACACTAGTTTTGGCTACGTTCCAAGCTATTGGTATTGCGACAAATCTTCCCAACCTAATGCAAGGTTTGGTTGTTAACCCTGGTTTTGCATTTTATTTCACTGCCGTGGTCAGCCTCGTGACTGGAACAATGTTCCTCATGTGGCTGGGCGAGCAAATCACTGAACGAGGTATCGGAAACGGTATCTCAGTATTGATATTTGCAGGTATTGTAGCGGGTTTGCCGACGGCGATTGGTCAAACCGCAGAACAAGCTAGAACGGGTGATATAAACTTTTTGTTTATTCTTGTTTTAGTTGCGGTAATGGCAGCCGTTACATACTTTGTAGTGTTTGTTGAACGTGGTCAACGTCGTATTGTTGTTAACTACGCAAAACGTCAACAGGGGCGTCAGGTATTCGCAGCGCAAAGCACGCATTTACCACTTAAAGTGAATATGGCTGGAGTAATTCCACCGATCTTTGCTTCTAGTTTAATATTGTTCCCTGGCACTATAGCAAGTTGGTTTGGACAGAACGAATCGTTAGCATGGCTGCAAGATGTGTCACTTATGTTGTCACCAGGTCAGCCGTTGTATGTATTTTTATATGCAGCAGTTATCGTTTTCTTCTGTTTCTTCTATACTGCACTCGTGTTTAATCCACGTGATACAGCGGACAACTTGAAAAAGCAGAATGCTTTTGTTCCAGGGATTCGTCCTGGTGAGCAAACGTCAAAATATATTGATAAAGTGATGACTCGTCTTACATTGGCAGGTGCACTCTACATTACCTTTATATGTTTAGTGCCAGAGTTCATGCTGATATTTTGGAACGTTCAGTTCTATTTTGGTGGCACATCGCTATTAATTATAGTGGTAGTAACCATGGACTTTATGGCGCAAGTGCAAACTCATTTGATGACGCATCAATATGACGATGTACTAAAGAAAGCTAATCTTAAGGGCTACGGCCGTTAAGATAGCCTTATGTTCAGATACTTGACGTAGGTCATTTATCTGTTCAGTGGTTTTATATAAACCTTAATTTGCAATTTAGTCGTTGAGTAAGTATCCTATCGGGCTTTTTAGGTCAACGACATAAACAGAAGGAGTACGTTAATGGCCCGTATTGCTGGCATTAACATCCCTGAACACAAGCATGCTGTTGTCGCTTTAACTGCGATATATGGTGTTGGCGCTACTCGCGCTAAGCAGATTTGTTCTGCTGCTGGTGTTGCAGAGACAACAAAGATAAAAGAGTTAGACGAAGCAACGATTGACAAGTTACGTGATGAAGTTGCTAAGTTCATGGTAGAGGGTGACCTTCGCCGTGAAGTGTCTATGAATATTAAACGTCTTATGGACCTTGGTTGCTTCCGTGGTATTCGCCACCGTCGTAACTTACCTCTACGTGGTCAGCGCACGAAAACAAATGCGCGTACCCGTAAAGGTCCTCGTAAGCCTATTAAGAAGTAAGCGGGGAGTAAGTTATGGCAAAAGCACCAACTCGTAGTACGCGTAAACGCGTAAAACGCCAAGTTGCAGACGGTATGGCTCATATCCATGCGTCTTTCAACAACACAATAGTGACTTTGACAGACCGTAAAGGCAATGCTCTTTCTTGGGCTACGTCAGGCGGCTCAGGTTTCCGCGGTTCGCGTAAATCTACACCATTCGCTGCACAGGTTGCTGCGGAACGTGCAGGTCAGGCAGCTCAAGAGTATGGACTTAAGAATATTGAAGTATTCGTTAAGGGTCCAGGTCCAGGTCGCGAATCAGCAATTCGTGCCTTGAACTCTGTTGGCTACAAAATCACAAACATTACCGATGTGACGCCTATACCTCACAACGGTTGTCGTCCACCGAAAAAACGTCGCGTTTAATCGACGGACAGTTGGAGAAAGATCATGGCAAGATATTTGGGTCCCAAACTCAAACTTAGCCGCCGCGAAGGAACGGATTTGTTCCTTAAAAGTGGCGTTCGAGCGATTGACTCGAAATGTAAGATAGATACTGCTCCTGGTCAGCATGGTGCCCGTCGTGGCCGTTTGTCTGATTATGGTGTGCAGTTACGTGAAAAGCAGAAAGTTCGTCGTATATTCGGTGTTCTAGAAAAGCAGTTCCGTAATTATTATAAAGAAGCTGCTCGTTTGAAGGGCAACACAGGTGAAAACTTGTTGCAACTTCTTGAGCAACGTTTAGACAACGTAGTATACCGCATGGGTTTTGCTAGTACACGTGCCGAAGCGCGTCAGCTAGTAAGTCATAAGGCCATTGTTGTTAATGGGCAAGTTGTAAACGTTCCTTCTTTTAACGTTTCTGTAGATGACGTTGTTTCAGTACGTGAAAAAGCGAAGAAACAAGCACGTATCATCGCAGCCGTTGAGCTTGCTGAACAGCGTGAAAAGCCAACATGGATTGAAGTTGACAACAAGAAATTGGAAGGCGTGTTTAAGCGTTCTCCAGAACGTTCGGACTTGTCTGCTGAAATCAATGAACAGCTGATCATCGAACTTTACTCTAAGTAAAAGTTAAAGAAGAGAGGAAACAATGACGGGTTCTGTAACTGAATTCCTAAAACCAAGATTGGTTGAGATTGATAACGTCACCGAAACACGCGCGAAAGTAACTTTGGAGCCGCTGGAACGTGGCTTCGGACATACGCTTGGTAATGCACTTCGACGCATCTTACTTTCGTCTATGCCTGGTTGCGCTGTAACTGAGGTAGAGATTGAAGGTGTTTTGCACGAGTACAGCACTAAAGAAGGTGTGCAAGAAGACGTTATTGAGATTTTGCTAAATCTTAAAGGATTGGCGGTAAATCTTGAGGGTAAAAACGAAGCAACGCTATCACTTGTTAAGTCAGGTGCTGGTAAAGTTGTCGCTGGTGATATACAGCACGACGGCGACGTTGAGATAGCTAACCCTGACCACGTAATTTGTACTTTGACTGGTGACGCTGAATTCAGCATGCAGATTAAGGTAGAGAGAGGTCGTGGTTATATCCCAGCCGCTACTCGTCGTTCTTCTGAAGAAGATGATCGTCCAATTGGTCGTTTATTGGTTGATGCCTCATTTAGTCCAGTCGAACGTATAGCCTACACTGTTGAGTCTGCTCGTGTTGAACAGCGCACAGATTTAGACAAGTTAATTATTGATATGGAAACCAATGGTACTTTGGATCCTGAAGAAGCAATCCGTCGCTCTGCAACAATCTTAGCAGAGCAGTTAGACGCATTTGTTGAACTTCGCGATATCTCTGAACCAGTTGAAAAAGAAGAGAAGCCTGAATTTGATCCAATTCTGCTTCGTCCAGTTGATGATTTAGAGCTTACAGTTCGTTCTGCAAACTGTTTGAAGGCTGAAGCAATCCAATATATTGGTGATCTGGTCCAGCGCACAGAAGTAGAACTTCTAAAAACCCCTAACTTGGGTAAGAAGTCTCTAACTGAAATAAAAGATGTGTTGGCGTCTAGAGGTCTTTCTTTGGGCATGCGTCTAGAGAATTGGCCACCAGAGAGTCTTGTTGAAAAAGATTAATCTGACTTTCATTAGTCTGATTTGTTAAGAAGGATAGAACTATGCGCCATCGTAAGAGTGGTCGTCAGTTAAATCGTAACAGTAGTCACCGTCAAGCGATGTTTCGTAACATGGCTGGTTCATTGGTCAAGCATGAATTGATCAAAACTACGTTACCAAAAGCAAAAGAGCTTAGACGCGTAATCGAGCCACTAATTACTCTTGCTAAGCAAGATAGTGTTGCAAATCGTCGTCTAGCATTTGCCCGTACTGGTGATAAAGAAGTGGTGGGTAAACTATTTACCGACTTAGGCCCTCGCTATGAGAGCCGCCCAGGTGGTTACATTCGTATTTTGAAATGTGGCTTCCGTACTGGTGATAAAGCACCAATGGCTTACGTTGAATTGGTTGACCGTCCAGTGTCTGATGACACAGACGTTGTTGAAGCAGAGTAAACGTTAGTTAAATGAAAAAACCGGCGAAAGCCGGTTTTTTTATGTCTGTCGATAAGTGCTCGTTTGCTATTTTGATAGCTTAGCTAACTCGTCGAGTTCGTTATCACTTAATCCTGCGCTTTTCGCACAATTAATCAATTTATCATAGTTAATCTTATCATTAGTGACATAAGACATACTCTCTTTCAAAAGCTCAAAGCTACGTTCTGGCGCTAAAGCAACAAGGGATTCTACAATATACGGACCAACAAATGGGATATGGGTAAAGGCTACTCGTAAGAAGCCTATGACTTTGTCAGGAAATTTTCCACTCGCGGTACGTATTATTTGGTCTGCAGATTGTGGCTCGGTGACCACCGCAGTTTCAACAATGGCATAAGCGTTTTCTGGGTAGTGGTCGAGTAAGGTTTCAACTAATATATCGGCATAACTAGGTTCCGCCTTAATTGCAGCAGAAATGATAAGATATTTATCCTCCTCATTAGCGCTTAAAAATAATAGCAATGCGTCCGGCAAAAATGCTGAATTCGTGCTCGCGATTGCGTTAAACATTTGTTGATAATGGTTCGGATAATTTGTCGCAAAAAACTCAATGGTATTACTAGTATAAGAGGGGTAACGGGTTAATAAATTGCGGATAACGGGCTCAACACCATTATTATTATTAAGTTGTATCTTGACGAACTGCCGTATCTTATGAGTTCTCGTGTCGTCGACAGCGGTATACCCAGTCGACAATGGTGCCGAAAGAGCAATGGAAAAAATCATTAGCCGCTTCATAGTACGACGAGTGAGACCCATGTTGTTCTCCTGTGAAGTAAAGCAAAATTGCCCTACTAACGCGATAGTACACATACTTTAGTATAAATTGTAAGATTTTTGTACGTATTTTCACCAGTTAAATAAAAAACGGGAGAAAAAGGTTGTGTGCCTCAAAAAGCTGTGTAAAATGCGCATCCGTTGTCAGGGCACAAGCCCAGTCAGCAGGAGCATCGAGAGGCGCTCCGGTGATG